>JABGTW010000065.1 GCA_018646865.1 Cryomorphaceae bacterium
AATACTAATCATTCTCCTTTCAAATCAACATCTAATGATGAAAATCCAAAAGAAGAAGATTTTAATAAAAATATGGGTTATGAAACCTTTGACAATAATAGATCCGTAAGATTAAAGAGTCTTATTGATAGCTATGATAAAGTTTCATTTGAAGATTTTAAAAAAATAAAATATGATAACTCATTTCCTGATAAATTCAGTTACAACTTTATGGATATTAATTTGATAAATGAGATTGAACTTGATAAAGATCATGAACTATATGATATATTAAAAGTAATTCAAAATTGGGATCGTAAAACTGATTCAGATTCTGTTGGAGCTGGATTATATGGAGTGTTTTATTATCAACTTATTTATAACTATGCAAGTGAAATTAGGAATCTATCTGCAAAGGATCAACCAGTCTCAAAGGAAATCATATTATCAGCTCTATCAGACATTAAATCTTATTTAATGAAATATTTTGGTAAAACTAATATTACTCTAGGTGAATTTCAAAAACTAACTAGAGGAGATAAAGAGCTTCCAATATGGGGACTTCCTGATGTTATCACAGCAATGTCTTCAAGACCTTATAGAGATGGTATGGTCAAAGTTACTGCAGGAGAATCATATATAGGTTTAATAAGATTCACAGATAAAGGACCTATTATGGAGAGTATAATTTCTTATGGAAACTCTGATGATCCAAGTTCAGAACATTACACTGATCAAATGGAAAGATATTCTAGATTTCAAACAAAAAAAATGACATTTGATAAGAAGATAATTTATACTGAAGCAAAGAAAATTTACAATCCAAATTAGTAAATATTTAAGGCTTCATTATAAATTTTTTCATACAGAGGTATCACTTTTTTAATGTCATATTTTTTTGCATTTTCAAAAGCTTGACTTCTATATTTTTTTTCGAGTGAATTATCTGATAAAATTTTTATTGCATTTTCAGCCATTGAATTAATATCTCCAACGTCACTAGTATAACCTGAATTTCCATTAATATTTAAATCCTTCAAACCACCTGTGTTTGTTGATATAACAGGAACCTTAAGAGCCATTGCTTCTAATGCTGCGAGGCCAAAACTCTCTTTTTCAGATGGAAGTAAAAATAAATCTGATGAACATAAAATTTCATCAACTTGATTTGTTTTTCCAAGAAATATTACACTATTTTTTAAATTATGTTTTCTTAGAAACTCTTCAGCTTTTTTCTTATCTGGACCATCACCTACCATTATCAATTTTGAATTGATTTTTTCATTAATTTTTTGGAAGATTTTGAGAACATCCAAAATTCTTTTCAATGGTCTAAAATTACTAACATGGATAATAATTTTCTCATCTCCATCTGCTATCATATTTCTTTCACACAGGTTGTGTTTTTTATCATACTTATCTATATCAATGAAATTTGGAATTACTTTAATCTCTCTCTTTATTCCAAAAAATTCTCTTGTATCTTCCATTAAACTTTTTGAAACACATGTGACTATATCTGATTTGTTGATACTAAATGTAACTGCAGGTTTATAGAAAGGATGATTACCAACTAATGTTATATCAGTACCATGAAGAGTAGTAACAATTGGTATCTTATAACCATTTTCATTTAAAATTTTCTTTGCCATGTAAGCAGCATAAGCATGAGGAATTGCATAGTGAACATGTAGAACATCTATTTCATGCTTTGAAATGACATCAAATAGCTTACTTGACAATGCAAGCTCATACGGTACGTATTTAAATAAAGGATAATCAGGAACATTCACCTCATGATAATGAAGATTAGATGATAGTGCATCAAGCCTAACAGGCTGACTATAGGTTATAAAGTGTACTTCATGACCTTTTTTAGACAATTCAATACCAAGTTCTGTTGCCACAACTCCTGATCCACCAAAGGTTGGATAACATACTACTCCAATTTTCATTCTGAATCTATTAATGATTTATAAACAATCTCCTGAGCTCTAGTCCTAATATTACTAGTTTGCAGTAATGTGTTTTCTCTGGTAGGATAGGTTCTGTTTGAAAGAAATACAAAAATTATTTCTTCGTCTGGATCTGCCCATGCTATTGACCCTGTATATCCATAATGCCCAAAACTATTCTTTGAAACACCACCAAAAGTTGAGCCGTGTTTACCTTCAATTTGAGGCTTATCAAACCCCACCCCACTCCTGTTATCTTTATCACAGTAATAACAGTAGTTAAAAGTATCAAATGAATTTTCAGAAAATAATCTTTGATTATTATATGTACCTTTTTGAATCATAGTCTGCAGTACTATAGCTACTTCATAAGCGTTAGAAAATAATCCAGCATGACCAGAAACTCCTCCTAACATTGCAGCACCTTCATCGTGAACATAGCCATGTAGTTTAGAATATCTAAAAAAATCATCTCTCTCACTAGGAACAATTTCATCTAGACTAATACTTTCAAAAGGATTAAACATTGTTCTTTTCAATCCTAAAGTTTTAAAAACCCTCTGATGTGTTAAAACATTTAGGGGTTTATTGTAAATATCTTCAAACCAAAATTTTAAAAAATAAAATGGTAAATCTGAATATTTATATTCAAGATTTTCTCTTAATTCACTGCCTACAATTGATTTAAATATTTTCTCTCTGTAATTTGACTTAAGGAATAAGTTTTCTGAAACTGGAGTTAAAAAGGTAGATTTCGAATTTGATTTATAGAATCTTGATTTAGGCTTATCCTTTCTATTTAAAGTTTCTTCGTAGAAGGGTATCCATGGTCTCAATTTAGCATAATGAGACAGCATTTCTTTTAATGAAATACCTCCTTTGTCTTTTAGTTTTATTTTCGGAAAAAGTTCTGCTAAATTTGTATCAAGAGATAATTTGCCCTTATCGTATTCTTGAAGAACAAGAGGCATCGTAGCTAGTATTTTTGTGATTGATGATAGATCAAATACATGATTGTTCTCTAGCTTGTTTACCTTCTCATAGGTGTGATAACCAAAACTTTTATTATAAACAATTTTACCCTTTCTTGAAACCAGCATTTGAATTCCGGGTGTCATCATAGAATCAATTGCATTTTTTGCTATTGAATCTAGATAAGATAATTTACTTTCATCAAAACCTTCATAAGATGGACGAGAATAACCAATTATATTTTTTCTATTAACTGTTAATCCATGATTGACACTAAAGAAATTATTAGAGACAGGAATTTTTCCTTTAAAAGATCTAATACCATATAATAAATCAGCTAAAATTTCTTGTGAGATCATGTTATTTTGATATCCTATCACTATAGACTCAAAATCATCAACAGATCTAAATGAATTTAAACTATAAGGATTTAGAAATAGGTTTAGTACTACATTATTATTCTTACTAATCTTATTAATTTTCTCAACTACATTTTTAGGAATAATATTAGAAGCATAGGGACTACTACTTGAGCCATGATATGATATGACGATTCCATCATATTTTGATTTTAGATAAAGAGGTGTTAGATCTTCATCTGCATAAGCATCTACATCCAAATATTTACTCATTTTATTGAATAGAGGCTCTCCATTATCATTTTCCCCAAATGCAACATGCAAATATTTTTTACCACTAGATAATGGTAAAAAACCCTTAGTATTCTTCACTAAAGTAATTGCAGAACTCAAAGCTTTAGAATATAGAAGAGTGTCTTTTGATGTATTAACCTTAGATAAAATATTTTTAGTAGAAATATTTTTAAATTTTTTAAGGTTTGATTTAGCCTTAAGAGATAGAATCTTTTTAACAGAACTTGATAATCGTGATTCTGAGATTTTACCTTTTTTATATGATTCTGAAATAAGTTTAACACCTTGAGAAACATTTGTTGACATTAAAATAATATCATTACCAACCTCAAAAG
>JABGTW010000039.1 GCA_018646865.1 Cryomorphaceae bacterium
AAATCTCAACAAGCAATTGAAAAAGAGGAGTTAAAATCTCAACAAGCAACTGAAAAAGAAGAAACTCCGATTGAAAAAGATAATACAACTAAAAAGGAAGTCTCTGAATCTCCTTCAAAAGTAAAGAAATCTATTGAGGAGGTTAAGGTAAACCCTGATAATCCATCAAAAATTCAAACAAATTTCCAAAAGCTCACTGGTCTAAAGAAAACAGGAGAGGTAATTGATTTAGATTCGATAAAGAAAAAAGAAGAAAAAGTAGAAGAGTCTAAAAAGAAGAGAAGAAAAAGAATTAGTAAAGATGTGTCTAAGCCAAAGGATCTTACAAATAAATTCAATAAGAATAACAAGCAAAGCACTACTAATCTAAAAGTTGAACCTACTAATGATGAAATACAGAAACAAATTAGGGAAACTCTAGAAAAACTACAAGGAAAATCATCTAAGTCTAAGGGAGCTAAATACAGAAAAGATAAAAGAGATCAAAGAAAAATTCAGACCGAAGAAGAAGAAGCCTTACAAGAAAAGGAAAGTAAAATAATTAAGATTACTGAGTTTATAACAGTTGGTGAAATTGCAACTCTTATGGATATAAGTTCAAATGATATAATTTCTACATGTATGAGTTTAGGAATTATGGTAACAATGAACCAAAGATTAGATGCAGAAACTCTATCTGTTGTTGCTGATGAGTTTGGATACGAGCTAGATTTTATTAAAACTGACATTGAGGAAGATCAAGAGGAAGTCGAGGAAGAAGAAGATCCTAAGAATTTAGTAGAACGACCTCCAATAGTAACTGTAATGGGGCATGTAGATCATGGAAAAACATCTCTTCTTGATTTCATAAGGAAATCGTCAGTAACAGAAGGAGAGTCAGGAGGTATTACTCAGCATATTGGTGCTTATTCTGTTGCAGTTAATTCTAAAAAAATAACATTCTTAGATACACCAGGTCATGAGGCATTTACCGCTATGAGAGCCAGAGGTGCTCAAATTACTGATATTGTAATTATTGTAATTGCTGCAGATGATAATATAATGCCTCAAACTAAAGAAGCAATAAGTCACGCTCAAGCAGGGGGTGTTCCAATAATTTTTGCAATAAATAAAGTTGATAAAGAGGGAGCTAATCCTGATAAAGTTAAAGAATCTTTGGCTTCAATGAACCTTGTAGTTGAAGATTGGGGTGGTAAAATTCAGTCCCAAGATATTTCTGCATTAAAGGGTCAAGGTATAGACTCACTTCTGGAAAAAGTTTTACTTGAAGCAGAGATAATGGATTTAAAAGCTAATCCAAATAAGAATTCTTCAGGTTCTGTTTTAGAAGCATATTTAGATAAAGGCAGAGGATATGTTTCGACAATATTAGTTCAAAATGGTTCTTTGAAAATAGGTGATTATTTATTAGCAGGAAAAACAAGTGGAAAGGTTAAGGCAATGTTTGATGAGTCAGGAAACTCTCTTAAGCTTGCTTCGCCATCTACTCCTGTATCTGTTCTTGGTTTGGATGGAGCTCCTCAAGCAGGTGACCCATTTAAAGTTCTAAATGATGAAAAGGAAGCTAAAATGATTGCTTCTAAAAGAACTCAGTTGGGAAGAGAACAAGATGTTAGAACTCAAAAACATTTAACTCTTGACGAAATTGGTAGAAGAATTGCAATTGGAGACTTTAAAGAGCTTAATGTTATAATTAAAGGTGATGTTGATGGTTCTGTTGAGGCTTTAACTGATTCTTTTCAAAATTTATCAACCGAAGAAATTCAGGTTAATATTATATTGAAAGCTGTAGGAGCAATTACAGAATCAGATGTATTGTTAGCTTCAGCTTCTGAAGCAATCATTGTTGGATTTAATGTCAAACCTACACTTAGTGCTAGAAAATTATCTGAAAAAGAACAGATTGATATAAGGTTTTACTCTATAATTTATGATGCAATTAATGATTTAAAGGATGCTATGGAGGGTATGCTTTCACTAGAGATTAAGGAAGAAAGCACAGGAGAGGCAGAAGTTCGAGAGACTTTTAAAATCTCAAGAGTTGGAACTATTGCTGGGTGTATGGTAACTTCAGGGAAAATATTTAGAAACTCAAGCATCAGAGTTGTAAGAGCTGATGAAATGATTTTTGAGGGTAAACTACTTTCATTAAAAAGGTTTAAAGATGACGTTAAAGAGGTAGCTAAAGGATATGATTGTGGTATTCAGGTCAACGAATTTAATGACCTAGTGGAAGGTGATATTATTCAATGTTATCAAGAAATTGAAGTGAAAAGAAAATTATAATTCAGAAAGTTTTATAATAAAAGATCCAGGATATTTTCTTCTAAATCCTTCTAATTTTTGAGATGCAATATTAATGTCCTTGAATTCTCCGATTCTAACTTTATAATTAGGTGTTTCAAATATTAACTCTGATTTAATTTCCTTAAAAGTTTCTTTAAAATCATTTAAAATAGAATCTGCAATTTTGAGACTTCCGAAATATATCTGGATTGTATAATATGTTGATTCAAAAATTCTTTTACTGTAATCTTTCTTTATTTGAAATAATTTTTGAGTAACAGTATCATTATATACAACGCTTTCGTCTTGTGCATTCATAAAAGAATTACTCAAAATAATTAGCACTAATGTTATTGAAAATTTAACTCTTATCATAATTTGTTGTCCCAAATTTACTAAAATGCTTGAATTTATTATTTAGAATCATTATAAATTAAATATTTGTTTATTCTAGAGTTTTAAAAATGACGTTTATGACTTAAATTTGTGCTGTTTTAAAAGTGGTTAAAACTTTGTTTTAGATATCATGTATAAAAATCTTTTCGCCTCCAACTAAATGTTACAGATAAAAAGAATCTTTTTAGTAACACTGCTTTTACCCTCACTAAGCATTTCCCAAGATGCCGACGTTCAAGCTGGAAAAAATTTATTTAATGCAAATTGTGCTGTCTGTCATAAGCTTAATAAAAAAGCTGTTGGTCCAGCACTTAGTGGTGTAACCGAAAAATATGATAAAGATTGGTTATATAGTTGGATAAGAAATGGATCGCAAATGATTAAAGGCGGTGATGCTCAGGCTGTTGCTGTTTGGGAAGAATATAATCGTTCAGTGATGACGAATTATCCTCAGTTTAGTGATGAACAGATTGATAATATTTTAGCTTACACTAACTTTACTCCTCCTGCTCCAACTAATGCTGCTGTAGGTACAACTGAAACAACTAGTCAAGGTTCTAGTGTGTCTATAAACATTATCCTAGCTGTAAGTATAGTAATCTTTACGATTCTTGTAGTAATGTTGTTTTTGGTTCAAAGAACTCTTGTTAAAATTGCTAATGCAAGTGGAGTAAAAATCGAATCAGAACCTAAAAAGAATATCACACCTTTATGGCAGACTGTTATTAATAATCAGTTTTTAATTTTTATAATGGTTGTAGGATTCTTATTATCCAGTGCATATTTTACGTATGGTTATCTCATGCAAATTGGAATTGATCAAGGCTACGCTCCTATTCAGCCAATTCATTATTCCCATAAGATTCATGCTGGTGCTAATCAAATAGAATGTAAGTATTGTCACTCTTCTGCAAGAGTATCAAAACACTCTGGTATACCAGCGTTAAATGTATGTATGAATTGCCATGAATATATTTCAGATTATAATGGTGAGGAAGATTTGGAAAATGGATATACAAAAGACTTCTACACAAACGAGATAAAAAAACTTTATTATGCAGTTGGATGGGATGAAGAAAATCAAGTTTACACAGGAGATACAAAACCCGTAAAATGGGTAAGAATTCATAATCTTCCTGACTTTGTGTATTTCAATCATGCACAACATGCACAAGTAGCTAACATTGAATGTCAAACATGTCATGGGCCTGTAGAGGAAATGGAAGTTATGTATCAATACTCACCATTGACTATGGGCTGGTGTATTGATTGTCACAGGGAAAGCAATGTTAATAAAGACAATGAGTATTATCAAAAAATTCACGATGAGCTTTCAAAAAAATATGGTGTTGAAAAATTAACTGTAGCACAACTTGGTGGAATTGAATGTGCTAAATGTCACTATTAGAATTATGCAGAACAAAAAATTATATTGGAAAGGAATTGAACAACTAGATACTGATAGTTCTATAGTTGAAGGTCTTGAGAATAATGAATTTGTAGAAAAATTACCTGTTAATTCGGATGATGAAAAAAATTCTACAAGAAGAGACTTCTTGAAATATGTAGGTTTTAGTTCAGCTGCTGCTGCTATCGTAGGCTGTGAGGGACCCGTTATAAAATCTGTACCATACGTTGTTCAACCAGAACAAATAATTCCTGGTGTTGCAAATTACTACGCAACTACAATTGCAGATGGTAATGATTTTAGTAGTATACTAGTTAAGACAAGAGAAGGAAGACCAATTAAGATTGAGAGCAATAAAGATGCATCAACTTTTGGTGATGCTAATGCAAGAGTTCATGCTTCTGTTTTATCATTATATGATGCAAATAGAATTCAAGGTCCTAAAATATCAGGAGAGTATACAGATTGGCAATCATTAATTAATTTAGTTAGAGTTAATCTTACAAATTTCTCCAAAAATGATAAGAAAGTTGTTCTCTTAACTCAGACATATCCTAGTCCTACTTCAAAAGAAATAATTAGTGAGTTTTTAGATCAATATCCAAATATATCCCATGTTACTTATGATGCTATTTCAGATTCATCAACTCTAGATGCTTTTGAAAACATATATGGCCTCAGAGCAATGGCAGATTATGATTTTTCAAAAGCAGAAAATATAATTTCTATTGATGCAGATTTTTTATCTGATTGGCAAGGTGGAGGTTATTCATCTGGATATACAATGACAAGGGTTCCTGATAAGTCCAAGAAAAAAACAATGTCTTATCATATTCAGTTTGAATCAAATTTGACTTTAACAGGATCAAATGCTGATGATAGAGTTCCTGCTAGACCTTCTGACTTAAAAAAAATTGTTGCTAGACTTTATTCTAAGATAACAGGTAATGGAGAGGTTAAGGGTTCTTTAAACCCTACAATTGATAAATATGTTGATTCTTGTATTGATAAAATTCTGAAATCTCCTAATAAATCTGTTGTAGTCTCAGGGATAGATGATTCAGATGTTCAAGAATTAATTTTATTAATAAACAAATCTCTAAACTCAGAGGTTATAGATATTAATAATCCAAGATTAATCAAAGAAGGAGATAATAAAAAACTTAATGAGTTTATATCTGACTTAGAATCTGGCAAATTATATGGTGTAATTACTTCAGGTGTAAATCCACTTTATTCTCTTCCAAATACAGATCAAATAAAAGAAGCTTTCAAAAATCTTGAGTTCTCTCTTGTATTTTCTGAAAAAGAAGATGAAACAGCTAAGTCGGCAATGTATATTGCTGCTACGAATAATTATTTGGAGTCATGGGGAGATTATGAGTTAAAAAAAGGAAATTTCTTTTTAGCTCAACCAACTATTAGACCTTTATTTGACACTGTTCAATTTCAAGATTTTTTATTAAAAGTTTTAAACTCTGATTTAAGTTTTTACGATAGAATTAAATCCAATTGGCAGAATAGAATTTTAAGAGGAAAAACTTGGGGTAAATCATTACAAGATGGATATTATAATGATTTTTCAAGTTTAAACTTGAGAGCACAAAAAACTAGAACTAGTATTTCATCACTATATGAAAAGGATTCTGATGAATTTTCTTTAGTTCTATATTCAAAAACTGGAATTGGAGATGGTTCTCAATCTTCTAATCCATGGCTGCAAGAGTTCCCAGATCCAATTTCAAGGGTAACATGGGATAATTACTTAACCGTGTCTGCCGCTGATGCAAAAAAACTTGATTTAAATAATTATAATGTTTCAAATGGAGCATTAAATGGAAATTATGCGATAATTTCTAACTCAAACTCAAAATTAAAAGTTCCTGTATTAATTCAACCAGGTCAAGCTGAAGGTACCGTAGGTTTAGCTTTCGGATATGGAAAGACTGAAGGAATGAATGATGTAATGAAAGTTGGTGTTAATGCATATTCTCTTTATCATAATTTTTCAAATATTCAAAATGTCACAATAACTAAGGTTGAAGGTGATCATGAATTTGCATGTATTCAATTGCACAATACAATGATGGGTAGAGACGAGATTATTAAAGAGACTGATATTACTACATACAATACAAAAGAAAAATCTTTTTGGAATCCTACTGTTTTAGTATCTAAAAATCATATTGAGACTAAAGTAACATCTAACGAAGTAGATATTTGGAGAGAATTTGACAGATCTACAGGTCATCATTTCAATCTGTCGATTGATTTAAATGCATGTAATGGATGTGGTGCTTGTGTTATCGCTTGTCATGCAGAAAATAATGTTCCAGTAGTTGGAAAAGAAGAAGTTAGAAAATCACGAGACATGCATTGGCTAAGAATAGATAGATATTTTTCTTCTGAAGATACTTTTGAGGGCGACGTTAAGTTAAAAGATGAAGCATCTGGTTATAGAGAATATAGAGATACTCAGACTAAGCTAGAAAAGGCAGCTGAGAATCCAAAGGTTGTATTTCAGCCAGTAATGTGTCAGCATTGTAATCATGCTCCATGTGAAACAGTATGTCCAGTTGCTGCAACTTCTCATGGCCGTCAAGGTCAAAATCAAATGGCATATAATAGATGTGTAGGAACTCGATATTGTGCCAATAACTGTCCATATAAAGTAAGAAGATTTAACTGGTTTTCTTATGCTGAAAATGATGAGTTTGACTATAATCTAAATAATGACCTTGGTAGGATGGTTTTAAATCCAGATGTTAATGTTAGAGGGAGGGGAGTTATGGAGAAATGTTCTCTTTGTATACAAATGACTCAGAAAACTATTTTAGATGCAAAAAAAGATGGAAGAAGAGTTAAAGATGGAGAATTCCAAACTGCATGTTCAAATGCATGTAGTGATGGTGCAATCATATTTGGAGATATAAATGATAAAGAAAGTAAAATTTTGGAATTAAATAATAATGATAGAGCTTATAGACTTCTTGAAAGTATTGGAACTAAGCCTAATGTTCTCTATCAAGTTAAAGTTAGAAACAGTAAAAAAGTATAGCATATGTCATCACATTACGAAGCTCCCATAAGGAAACCGTTGATACTTGGAGACAAGAGCTATCATGATGTTTCTAATGATATAGCAAGACCAGTTGAAACTCCTCCAGATAAAGATTGGTGGATAGCCTTCTCAATTGCAATGGCAGCTTTTTTATGGGGATTAGGGTGTATTGCTTATACTCTTGGAACAGGTATTGGAGCTTGGGGTTTAAACAAAACTGTAGGTTGGGCTTGGGATATTACAAACTTTGTTTGGTGGATAGGTATTGGACATGCAGGTACTCTTATTTCAGCAGTATTGCTTCTATTCAGACAAAAATGGAGAATGGGCATTAATAGATCTGCTGAGGCTATGACAATATTCTCTGTAATCCAAGCAGGATTATTTCCTATAATACATATGGGTAGGCCATGGCTTGCTTATTGGATGTTTCCAATCCCTAATCAATTTGGATCATTATGGGTTAACTTTAATTCTCCTTTGCTATGGGACGTTTTCGCAATTTCAACCTATCTAACGGTATCTCTTGTTTTTTGGTGGACGGGATTATTGCCTGACTTTGCCATGATCAGAGACAGAGCTGTAGATCCATTTCGAAAAAAAATATACAGCCTAGTAAGCTTTGGATGGTCAGGTAGAGCAAAAGATTGGCAAAGATTTGAAGAAGTTTCATTAGTTCTTGCAGGCTTAGCTACTCCACTAGTTCTTTCTGTTCATACTATAGTATCTTACGATTTTGCAACCTCAGTAATTCCAGGCTGGCATACAACAATTTTTCCTCCATACTTTGTTGCTGGTGCAATTTTTTCTGGTTTTGCTATGGTTCAAACCCTTTTAATAATTATGAGAAAAGTTTCAAGACTGGAAAGTTATATTACTATTCAGCACATTGAAATGATGAATATTGTTATAATGCTTACAGGATCAATTGTAGGTTGCGCATATATAACTGAATTATTTATTGCTTGGTACTCTGGTGTTGAATACGAACAGTATGCATTTTTAAATAGAGCTACTGGCCCATATTGGTGGGCTTATTTCATGATGATGTCATGTAATGTTGTATCTCCTCAAATAATGTGGGTTAAAAAAATTAGGACTAATATTATATGGTCTTTTGTAATTTCAATTGTTGTGAATGTAGGAATGTGGTTTGAAAGATTTGTTATTATTGTGACTTCTCTTCATAGAGACTATTTACCATCATCATGGACTATGTTCTCGCCAACATTTATTGATATAGGAATATTCATAGGTACTCTAGGATTCTTTTTTGTTTTATTTTTATTGTATGCAAGGAGTTTTCCTGTTGTAGCTCAGGCTGAGATTAAAAGTATTTTAAAATCTTCAGGTGAAAAATATAAAAAATTAAGAGACAAGAAATAATGAGTTCAAAAAGTCTACATGTTTTATTTGATGATGATGATAATCTTTTAGATGCTGTCAAAGAGATTGTTAAAAACAAAATTTATATAAACGAGGTATATACTCCATTTCCTGTTCATGGATTAGATAAAGCAATGAAGTTAAAACCAACAAATATTTCAATAGCTACATTTATTTATGGATGTATTGGTTTTACTGTCTCTATTTTAATGATGAATTATATTATGATTGCTGATTGGCCTCAAGATATTGGGGGTAAGCCAAGCTTTTCATATATAGAAAATATGCCAGCATTTGTGCCTATTATGTTTGAAATGACGGTATTCTTTGCTGCTCATTTAATGGTTATAACTTTTTATTTAAGGAGTAGATTATGGCCGTTCAAAAAGGCTGAAAATCCACACCCTTCTACAACTGACGATAAGTTTTTAATTGATATGGAAACAGGCCCGAATATATCAAAGACAAAAACTATGTTAAAAAAGCTTGGTGCTATATCTGTTGAAGTAATTAATAATGAAGATGATGAAAAATAGTATAATATTATATATTTCTTTAGGTCTATTGCTTACTTCATGTTTTGACCCTTCAAAACCTAATTTTCAATATTTCCCCGACATGTATGAATCACTTGCATATGAAACATATGCTGAAACAAATGCATTTTCTGATGGAATTGAAGCTCAATTACCTCCTGAGGGTTCAATAGCTAGAGGTTGGGATCCTTATGACTATGAAGACTCAAATGCTGGTTATGAATTGGCAAAAAAGCAACTAATGTCTCCTATTGAGGATAATGAACTAAACCTAAGTAAAGGTAAAGAGCTATATGAAATTTATTGTTCTGTTTGTCATGGAGATAAAGGTGACGGAATGGGAATTCTTGCTCAAAGAGAGAAATTTCTTGGGATTCCCGCTTATATAGATAGAGAAATTACTCCTGGAAGTATCTATCATGTATTGATGTATGGAATAAATGCTATGGGATCTCATGCTGGACAAGTTAACGAAGAAGAAAGATGGCAGATAGCCCAATATGTAATAAAATTAAGAGAAGAATCAAAAAAGTAATAAATGATCAAAGATTATAAGTTTTCAAATAAAATAAAAACATTCTCCTTAAGCCTTATTATTATAGGTATTTTGGGAATTTCTTATGGTTTTTACTCTGCTCCAAGTAATGTTGAGGAAGCAAAAGAAATGATAGCAAATATGAGTCATGGATCTGACCACGGAGGAGAATCTGACCACGGAGGAGAATCTGATCACGGAGGAGAATCTGATCACGGAGGAGAATCTGATCACGGAGGAGAATCTGATCACGATAAACACGTTTTTAATCAACTTCATAATAAACCTTGGGCAGCTGTATATGTGCCAGCATTGTTTTTTATGATGATTTCACTTGGTGTTCTTGCTTTCTATGCTATTCAGAGAGCTTCTCAAGCAGGGTGGTCTATAGTACTTTACAGAGTAATGGAAGGTATAACAGGATATTTACTGCTAGGTTGTATTACTGTTTTAATAATACTAGGATTTTCAGCACTTGACTTTAATCATTTATTTATTTGGATGGACCCAGAAGTTGTTGCTCACGACAGGATTATTAGAAATAAAGTAGGATATTTAAATATTCCATTTTTCTTTTTAAGAGCTGCAATATATATAACAGGTTGGGTTCTCTACAGAAATATATCTAGAAGACTTTCTCTACAACAAGATAATGATAATGATATAAGCATACACAAAAAGTTATTTAGATTTTCTGCAGGGTTTCTTGTGTTCTTTTTAGTTTCTGAGTCTATGATGTCTTGGGACTGGATAATGTCTATTGATCCACACTGGTTTAGTACTTTATTTGGATGGTATGTTTTTGCCGGTATGTTTGTTTCTGGAATAACAACTATTACATTAATAACTATTTATCTTAAATCTCAAAACTATTTAAACTTTATAAATAACAGTCATATTCATGATTTAGCAAAGTTTATGTTTGGTGTTAGCATTTTTTGGGCTTACTTATGGTTCTCTCAATTTATGCTTATATGGTATTCTAATATTCCAGAAGAGGTAACTTATTTTATAACTAGAATTGAAGATTACAATTTATTGTTTTTTGGCATGGTAGTGTTAAACCTTATATTCCCATTAATTGTTCTTATGAATAGTGATTTTAAGAAAACTAACTTTATTGTAATTTTAACAGGTATTGTAATTATTATTGGTCATTACCTTGATGTTTACAATATGATCATGCCTTCTGCTGTTGGTGACATGTGGTCATTTGGTCCTGCAGAAATAGGTGGATTTTTATTCTTCTTAGGAATATTTATCTACATAGTATTTAAAGAAATTTCTAAAGCACCAATTCTAGCTAAAGGTGATCCGTATATCGAGGAAAGTAAAACATTTCAATATTATAACTTAGACTAAAATGACATTATTACTTGTTCTAACATCTTTAATTTTAATTTCTATTGCAGTTTGGCAACTAACTAAAATTTTAGAGCTTTCTAAACCTTTAGATTATGAAAATAATGAAATAGCAACTGATAAAGACAATGATATGCAAGGAAAGCTTATGTTTCTTTTCTTGATATTTATTTATGCTCTAACTATTTTCTCTTTCTTCAAATATGGAGATGTAATTCTCCCGGAATCTGCATCTGTTCATGGAGAAAATTATGACAGATTACTTTGGTTTTCATTTTCTATAATATTTTTTGTTCAAACAATTACTCAAGCATTGCTTTACTATTTTGCATTTAAATATAGAGGAAACAAAAAAAGAAAAGCACTATTCTTTGCTGACAGTAATTTTTTGGAAGGTGTGTGGACAATCATTCCAACTATTGCCCTTGCAGGACTAATTCTTTATGGATTGTTTACTTGGGTAGATATTATGACAATTGAGGAAAATGATGAGGCTATAGTTGTTGAATTATATGCTCAACAATTCAATTGGAAAGTCAGATATGCTGGAGAAGATGGTGTTTTAGGTGATGCAAATGTTAGATTTCTTCAAGATTATAATGGAAAAAATTTAGTTGGAATTGATCCAACAGACAGAAATGGAGATGATGATATAGTGGTTCAGGAATTGCACTTACCCGTTGATCGTGAAGTTGTTTTTAGAATAAGATCTCAGGATGTTTTACATTCTGCATTTATGCCTCATTTTAGAGCTCAAATGAACGCAGTTCCTGGAATGATTAATCAATTTGCTTTTATTCCCAACACAACTACTCAGGATATGAGATTAAGACCTGAAATTGTTGAAAAGGTTAGAAAAATAAATAAAATCAGATTTGACAAAAGTGAAGAGTTGGTTGCTAGTGGTGATTTTCCACTTGATCCATATGAATTTGATTTTTTACTTTTATGTAATAAAGTATGTGGTGCGTCACACTACAATATGCAAATGAAAATTATTGTTGAGACAGAAGAAGATTTCAATAAATGGATTGATCAACAAATAACATTTAAAGAATTCGTTCAATAGAGAAAGACTATAGTATGGCACAAAAAAATAACAGAAGATCAAAAATAGTTGGAACTGATATCGAAGTTGATGTTACTGAAAAAAAAGATATTATAATTGAATCTCATGATGAAGATCATGAGCATAATCACCATCATAAGGATACATTTATCACTAAATATATTTTTAGTATTGATCACAAGATGATTTCAAAACAATACCTAATTACAGGATTGATTATGGGTATAGTGGGAATTGCAATGTCTTTACTATTTAGACTTCAGTTAGCATGGCCAGAGGAATCATTTGGTATTTTTGATGTGCTTCTAGGAAAATGGGCTACAGATGGTGTTATGGATCCAAATGTATATTTAGCTTTAGTTACAATTCATGGAACTATAATGGTATTCTTTGTCCTAACAGCTGGACTTAGTGGAACTTTTAGCAATCTATTAATACCGCTTCAGATTGGAGCAAGAGATATGGCCTCTGGATTTTTGAATATGATTTCCTATTGGCTATTTTTTCTTTCATCTGCTATAATGATTGCATCACTTTTTGTTGAAGCAGGTCCTGCAGCTGCAGGGTGGACTATATATCCACCACTAAGTGCTCTTCCTCAAGCTCAACCTGGTTCAGCGGCTGGAATGACACTCTGGTTAGTATCAATGGCCTTATTTATTGCTTCATCCCTTTTAGCTGCTCTAAATTATATCGTTACAGTTCTTAATCTTAGAACAGAAGGAATGACTATGACTAGATTACCTCTAACTATCTGGGCTTTTTTAGTAACTGCTATAATTGGTGTTGTATCCTTTCCAGTTCTCTTATCTGCAGCTCTGTTGCTAATTATGGATAGAAGTTTTGGGACATCTTTTTTCTTATCAGATATATTTATCCAAGGAGAAGTGCTTCACTATCAAGGTGGATCACCTGTACTTTTTGAACATTTATTCTGGTTTTTAGGGCACCCTGAAGTGTATATTGTTCTTTTACCAGCTCTTGGAATAGCATCAGAGGTGATATCTACTAATGCTCGTAAACCAATCTTTGGATATAGGGCTATGGTTGGATCTATACTAGCTATTGCATTTTTATCGACTATAGTTTGGGGACACCATATGTTTATTACAGGTATGAATCCTTTTCTAGGATCCGTATTTACATTTACAACATTATTGATTGCTATACCTTCTGCTGTAAAAGCTTTCAATTATATAACTACTATTTGGAAAGGTAATATTCAATTTAATCCTGGTATGTTGTTTGCTATAGGTCTTGTTTCTACTTTTATATCTGGAGGACTTACCGGTATAATTTTAGGTGACAGCGCCTTAGATATTAACTTACATGACACATATTTTGTAGTTGCTCATTTTCATTTAGTAATGGGGATTTCAGCACTTTATGGATTATTTGCTGGAGTATATCATTGGTATCCTAGAATGTTTGGTAGAATGATGAATAAAAATCTAGGTTATATTCATTTTTGGATAACAGCAATTAGTGCTTATGGAGTATTCTTCCCAATGCACTTTGTTGGAATGGCAGGTTTGCCAAGAAGATATTATACAAATACTAATTTCCCTTATTTTGATGATGTAGCTAATATAAATGTAGTTATTACTTTATTTGCGCTATTAGCTGGCGCAGCTCAACTAGTATTTTTATACAACTTTATTAGTAGCATGTTCTATGGTAAAAAATCTGTAAAGAATCCTTGGAAGTCAAATACACTTGAATGGACAGCTCCAATTAAGCATATGCATGGAAATTGGCCTGGAAAAATTCCACATGTTTTTAGATGGCCTTATGATTATTCAAAACCTGGAGCAAAGGATGACTTTATTCCACAAAATGTACCTCTGAAAAAGGGAGAAAAAGAGCTTCAACATTAAATTATATCTATACCTTCAATTTCACAATTAGTGTATATTTGAAGTAATGGATATCAATCAGGAAAGAGACAATGATTTTGATAAAGCACTAAGACCTCTTAGCTTCAATGATTTTATAGGTCAACAACCTATAATTAGTAATCTAAAAATATTTGTTGAAGCTTCTAATCAAAGAGAAGATGCTTTAGATCATACGTTATTTCATGGACCACCTGGATTAGGAAAAACTACTTTAGCTCACATTTTAGCTAATGAATTAAAAGTTGGTTTAAAAGTAACTTCAGGTCCTGTAATTGATAAACCTGGAGACCTTGCAGGTCTTCTCACAAATCTTGAAGAGAGAGACATACTATTTATAGATGAAATTCATAGACTAAGCCCGATTATCGAAGAATATCTTTATTCAGCAATGGAAGATTATAAAATTGATATAATGATTGAATCTGGTCCAAATGCAAGAACTGTTCAGTTAAACTTAAATCCATTTACTCTTGTTGGCGCTACAACTAGATCAGGATTTTTAACAAACCCAATGAGAGAAAGGTTTGCAATATCTAATAGGCTTGAACATTATGATGATAAATTATTATCTGAAATTGTAGAGAGAAGTTCAGATATTTTAAAATTAGAAATTGATAAGAAATCTTGCTTTGAAATAGCTCGAAGAAGTCGAGGTACTCCAAGAATTTCAAACTCTCTATTAAGAAGAGTAAGAGATTTCGCTCAAATAAAAAGTAATGGTAAAATTGATTTAGAAATTACAAAATTTGCACTAAGCTCACTTAATGTTGATAAGAACGGATTAGACCAAATGGATAATAAAATATTAAAGACAATAATTGATAATTATAATGGAGGCCCTGTTGGTATATCAACTCTTGCAACTTCATTATCTGAAAACACAGAAACTATCGAGGAGGTTTATGAACCATTCCTTGTTCAACAAGGTTTTATAATAAGAACTCCTAGGGGAAGACAAGTTACAGATAAAGGGTATAATCACTTGGGAAGAAATAAAAATAATCAGAATAATTTATTTAATTAATAATTTATATTTGATTATAATTCATCTTTATGGAAAAGAATAGAGAAAGGAGAGAGTCATTAGTTTATCATGCTAAGCCTAAACCAGGAAAAATTGAAGTTGTACCAACAAAAAAATATAATTCACAAAGAGATCTGGCTATTGCATATTCTCCTGGAGTTGCCATTCCATGTCAAGAAATTGAAAAGGAACCATCTAATGTATATAAGTATACAAATAAATCAAATTTAGTTGCAGTTATAACAAATGGAACAGCAGTACTTGGTCTAGGAGATATTGGTCCTAATGCTTCAAAACCTGTTATGGAAGGTAAGGCTCTTTTATTTAAAATTTTTGCTGATATTGATGTTTTTGATATTGAAATAAACGAAAAAGATCCTGATAAATTTATTGAAGTAGTCAAATCGATCTCAACAACTTTTGGTGGAATAAATCTTGAAGATATAAAAGCACCAGAAGCCTTTAAAATCGAGAAAGAACTAGTAGATCAACTTGACATCCCAGTTATGCATGATGATCAACATGGAACTGCAATTATATCTGCAGCAGCTCTTTTAAATGCTCTTGAACTTGTAGATAAAAATATTGAAGATGTTGAAATTGTTGTTTCAGGTGCAGGAGCTGCAGCAATTGCATGTGCTAAGTTATACTTATCATTTGGAGCAAAACTTAAAAATATTGTAATGACTGACAGCAAAGGCGTCATTAATAATTCAAGAGATGGTCTAACCAAAGAAAAGAAGTTTTTTGCCACAAATAGAGAGATTAAAACTCTTGAAGAGGCTATGGTTAGGTCTGATGTATTTATAGGTCTATCAAGGGCTAATATTGTAACAGAAAAAATGCTTAAGACTATGTCTAGAGACCCAATAGTTTTTGCTATGGCTAATCCTGATCCTGAGATTAATTATTATAAAGCAATGTCTGCTCGAGAGGATATAATATTTGCTACAGGTAGATCGGATTTTCCAAATCAAGTGAATAATGTCCTAGGATTTCCATTTATTTTTAGAGGTGCTCTAGATGTAAGAGCTACCAAAATTAATGAGGAAATGAAAAAAGCTGCTGTAATTGCTTTAGCAGAACTAGCTAAAAAACCAGTTCCAGAGCAAGTTAATATAGCATACGATGAGACAAAGCTAAATTTTGGTAAAGATTATATTATACCTAAACCTTTTGACCCAAGATTAATATCTGAAATTCCTCCTGCTGTTGCTAAAGCTGCAATTGATTCAGGAGTAGCTCAAGAACCAATCACAGATTGGGATAAATACACTCAGATACTTGATGAAAGATTAGGAAATAATCAAAAATTAATAAGAATTATTCATAGAAGAGCCAGAAAGGTAAAAGAGAAAAAACTTGTGTTTACAGAAGCAGATCATTTAGATGTTTTAAAAGCTGCTCAAATTTGCTATGAGGAAAAAATAGCTGAGCCTATTTTGTTAGGTGGGAAAAAAATAATTCAAGAATTGATGGAATCTCTTGATTTCAATGAGGATTTACAAATTATTGATCCTACTGATAAGATAAATAATGATCTAATTGATAAATACTCTCAAATCTTATTTAAAAAACTTAGAAGAAAAGGTAAAACTCTGGATGACGTAAAGAGACTTTTAAGGGGTAGAGATTATTTTGGATCTATGATGGTTGAGAATGGAGATGCAGACTGTATGTTATCTGGATACTCGAAAAGTTATCCTTCAGTTTTCATCCCAATAATTAACTCAATAGGAAAGTCTCCAGATGTTGAGAAGGTTGCAGCAACAAACTTAATGATAACAAAACAAGGTCCATTATTCTGCTCAGATACTTCTTTAAATATAAATCCTTCTTATAAAGAAATTGCAAAAATCGCTATTAACACTGCTAAGATTGTGAATATGTTTGGAATTAAGCCAGTAATAGCTATTCTTTCATATTCTAACTTTGGATCTTCAAATTTTGATGAAGCAAAAAAAATATCAAAAGCAGTTAAAATTCTCCATGATAACAATCCTGAACTAGTAGTAGACGGGCCAATACAATCAGATTTTGCACTTAATAGAGAAATGTTGAAAAACAGATTTCCATTTTCCATTTTAAATGGAAAAAAAGTTAACACGTTTATATTTCCAAATCTTGATTCAGCAAATATTACATATAAGACCATTAAAGAACTAGATAATGCAGTATCTGTCGGTCCTATTCTTATTGGTCTAAATCAACCAATCCATATTCTTCAATTAGGGGCATCAGTTGATGAAATTGTAAATATGTCTGCAATAGCCGTTATTGATGCTAGTCAAAGAAATATTAAGAAAAAATGATAACCTATATAAAAGGAAGATTAATAGAAAAATCACCAACAAAAATTATCGTTGAATCTAATGGAATAGGCTATGAAATTAATATATCATTAAATACTTATGAAAAAATTCCAGATGATGAGAATATTAAAATTTTTACTTATCTACAAAGAAAAGAAGATTCTGATATTTTGTTTGGTTTTAGTTCTCAAAGTGAAAGATCTATTTTTCAACAACTAATTTCAATCTCCGGAATTGGTCCAAGCACTGCAAGGACAATTTTATCCTCTATATCTCCTTCAGAGATGCAAGAAGCAGTATGGGCAGAAGATGTTGATAGGATAAAATCTATTAAAGGAATTGGTCTAAAGACAGCTCAAAGATTGATAATAGAATTGAAGGATAAAGTTGAATTATTCGACAAAAAAGATATAGATTTATCCTCCGAAAATCTAGATATTAAAAAGGAAGCCTTACTTGCTCTTTCTGTGTTAGGTTTCAGTAAATCTAAATCAGAAACAATTGTAAGTAAAGTATATTTTGAAAACAAAGATATAGAGCTACAAGAATTAATTAAGAGATCATTAAATAAATTATAATCATGAACATTCCAGAAGAATTAAAATATACAGAGGAACATGAATGGGTAAAAATTCAGGATAATATAGCCACAGTTGGAATAACAGATTTTGCTCAGGGAGAACTTGGTGATATTGTATACCTAGAAATAGATACTTTAGATAGTGAAATTGCTCTAAATGAAGTATTTGGAACAGTTGAAGCTGTTAAAACAGTTTCAGATTTATTTATGCCTGTTGGAGGAAAAGTAATAGAAACAAATTCTAATTTAGAAGATAAGCCAGAATTAGTAAATGACGATCCTTATGGAGAGGGTTGGATAATTAAAATTAATATTTCAGATCTTTCAGAAACAGAGAGTTTACTTAGCCCTCAGGATTATAAAAATCTTATTGATAGTTAAAAAAATATAAAGAGTAGGTTAACTATATGAAATAATTATTATTTTTTATAGATTAGCACTTTAAATCTTGATTCATGCAATTAAAGAAAAATCCAAACGCTGACTTAAATAAAGATAGAAACCTATACTTTGTTATTGGTTTGACTCTTGTATTAGGTCTTACTTGGGGTGCAGTTGAGTATAAATCATATGAAAGAACATTTGATTCTTTAAACGGTGATATGCTGGTAGATGATGAAGAGGATGTCCCTATAACAGAGCAGTTAAAAACTCCTCCACCTCCACCTCCACCTCCACCTCCTGCTCCAGAAGTGATTGAGATTGTAGAGGATGAAGAAGAAGTTGAGGAAACTGTGATTGAATCAACAGAGTCAGATGAAGAAATGGTAATTGAAGATATTGTTGTAGAAGATGACTTTGATGATATTGAAGTTCCATTTGCAGTTATCGAGGATGTTCCAATTTTTCCTGGATGTGAATCTGTTTCTAAATCTCAAAGAAGAGCTTGTTTCCAAGAACAAATGAATAAGCATATTAGAAAAAACTTTAGGTATCCTGATATTGCTCAAGAGATGGGTATTCAAGGTAGGGTATATGTTAATTTTATAATATCTAGGGACGGATCAATTACTAATATACGTATGAGAGGTCCAGATAAAAATCTTGAGAATGAAGCAGCTAGAATTATTGGTAGACTACCCAGAATGACTCCTGGTAGACAAAGAGGTGTTCCTGTTAAAGTTCCATTTAGTATTCCAATCACTTTCAGACTTCAATAAAGGATATTTCTCAATTAATAATTAATGTCTGATACTTTAAATATAAAGCAAAGGTCTTTATTTTCTGAAATTCTAATTCTAATTAAACATAGGCTGTCCTTAAGTGTAGTCTTTTCCTCTGTTGCATCTTATTTGATTGCTTTTGAAGTGTTTTCATTGTATACACTTATGCTTTTAATTTTTGGAGGTTTTTTTGTAGT
>JABGTW010000068.1 GCA_018646865.1 Cryomorphaceae bacterium
AAATAAAATACTTAATCTTAGAATATTTAATGATAAAGATGGTATTATGAATGATTCATTAATTGATATTAAGGGTGAAATTTTAATTATATCTCAATTTACTTTAATGGCATTAACAAAAAAAGGAAATAGACCTTCATATGTTAAGTCAGCCTCTCATCAAGTTGCAATACCATTATATGAATATTTTATTAAGATGTTTAAAGAAAGAATTAATGACCGTGTTAAAACGGGAGTATTTGGAGCTGATATGAAAGTTAAACTAGTTAATGACGGTCCAGTTACAATTGTAATTGATACAAAAAATAAAGAATAAACTAGATAATTAACACTTCTTCTTCAAGTTCTATCTCAAAATTACTATAAATAGTCTCCTTTATATTATTAGCAAGATTAAGCAAATCTCTACCAGATGCATTTCCGTGATTAATTATGACTAAAGGTTGATTTACATAGACACCTACCTTTTTATCTTTTTTATTTTTGAATCCAGATTGATCTATCAGCCATGCTGCTGAAATCTTATAATTGCTTTTGTTAATTTTATGACATGGTATTTTTGGAAACTTATCTATTAGAGATTTATATCTTGAAATGTTAACAATAGGGTTTTTAAAAAAACTCCCACAATTACCAAAAGATTTAGGATCAGGAAGTTTTGACTTTCTAATTCTTATAACTTCATCTGATATTTTTTTAATTGTAAGCTCTGTATTAACAAGATTAATCTTTAAATCATTATAATTTATATTAAAATTATGTCTAGACTTTGTTAAGATAAACTGAACTGAAGTAATTATTATTTTATTTTTGAACTTGGATTTGAAAATTGAACTTCTATAATCAAATTCACATTCTGATTTTGTTAATTCAAATTCATTAAGAGAATCTAGCATGACACCTCTACAACTGTGAAAAATATCTTTTAATTCAACACCATATGCTCCAATGTTTTGAATTGGGGCTGCACCAACATTACCAGGAATTAATGATAAATTTTCTATACCACCAAAATTATTTTTTACTGCCCATAATACAAAATCATGCCAATTTTCACCTGCTGATACTTCAACTAAAACAGTGTTTTCATCCTCTTCAATTAATTTAATACCTCTATTTTTTATGTTAATTATTATTCCATCGAATGATTTAGTAAAAAGTATATTACTTCCACCACCTAATACAAGAATCTCATCTTTTTGAGCTTCTTTTGATAAAATATTGGAGAGATCACTAATATTATTTATCTCAAATAATATCCTTGCCTTTTCATCTACATTAAATGTATTAAAATTTTTTAGTGAAGCATTTCTATGAACTTTCATGAATTAGCTTATAAATTCTTTAAGGCCTAAATTAATTATTTTAATAGCACGTTTAAGTTTTTCAGAATTGAGAACAAACGCTATTCTAATTTCATCATTTCCAATATTTTTAGAACTGTAAAATCCTGAGGCAGGAGAAACCATAACACTTTCATTATTTATTGAAAAATCTGTAAGTAAAAATTTTGCAAATTCTTCAGCATTATTAACAGGTAACTTAATTATCGAATAAAATGCACCCATAGGATTTGAATATTGTATATCATTTAAATTAGATAGTTCACTTATTAAAACTTTTCTCCTGTTTGAATATTCATTTATAACATTTTTAATATAATTTTCATCAGAATTTAATGCCTCATTAGCTGCAATTAAAGCTAGGGTAGGAGGGGAAAGTCTTGTAAGTGCAAACTTTAAACATGTTTCAATAAAATCAGAATTTTTTGATACAATAAACCCAATTCTTGCTCCACATAAACTATATCTCTTGGATGTTGAATCAATTAATATTGCATTCTCATAAAATCTTTGATCTTCAAGAATAGAAAAGTGTTTTATGTCTGTATATATAAATTCTCGATAAACTTCATCTACAACTATAAACAGGTCATGTTTTTTTGCAAGGTCTGCAATTGCAATTATTTCATCTTTTGAATAAACATATCCGGTAGGATTACATGGATTACAAATAATTATTGCTTTTGTTCTATTATTTATTTTATTCTCAAATGATTCAATTGATGGCAGTGAAAAATTGTCTTCAATTTTTGAAGTAATTGGAATAACTTTTACATCTGAAGCTTGAGCAAATCCGTTATAATTAGCATAGAAAGGTTCAGGAATTATAACTTCGTCTCCTGGGTCACATATAGAGTTCAGAGTAAAGGATAGAGCTTCACTAGCTCCAACTGTTGTAATAATATCATCAGGCAAAACATGAATATTATGATTAGAATAATACTTACATAAATTATTTCTAAATTCATAAGAGCCTTGAGAATATTCATATTTTAATATATCTAATTCAATATTCTTTATTGCATCAATAGATTCAGTAGGTGATTTAATATCAGGTTGTCCAATGTTTAAATGGAGGATATCAACACCTTTTTTTTTTGCTTGATCTGCAAATGGCACTAATTTTCTAATCGGAGAAGGAGGTATATTATTTCCTTTTTTTGAAATTGTTGGCATTTATTTAACTTAATTTTGCAAATATACTTCAAGGTATGTTATTTTTGTTTTAGATTAAAATATTTATGAATTGATGCAAATCTCCTCAAAGTATAACCATATTGATACGGAAAAAAAATGGTATTCATTTTGGATGGATAATAAACTTTTTAATTCAGTTCCAAATGAAAAGGAACCGTTCACTATAGTTATTCCACCTCCAAATGTTACAGGATTATTACATATGGGACACATGCTTAATAATACTCTTCAAGATATATTAGTTAGAAGGGCTAGAATGCTAGGTAAAAACGCTTGTTGGGTTCCAGGAACTGATCACGCATCAATTGCAACTGAGGCAAAAGTTGTTGAAAATCTTAAACAAAAAGGAATTAATAAGTCAGATATATCAAGAGATGAATTTCTTAAACATGCTTGGGATTGGACAGAAAAATATGGTGGAGGTATATTAGAGCAATTAAAAAAACTTGGATGTTCATGTGATTGGGATAGAACTAAATTTACCCTTGATGATGATATGTATCAATCTGTAATTGAAGCATTCGAAATACTACATAAAAAAGACTTAATTTATAGAGGGTATAGGATGATAAATTGGGATCCTGAAGCTAAGACTACAGTATCTGACGAAGAAGTAAACTATATTGAGGAAGATTCAAGTCTATATTACTTGAAATATTTATTAGAAAACTCTGATAAAGAACTCCAAATTGCTACTACTAGACCAGAGACTATCTTTGGAGATACTGCACTGTGTGTTAACCCAAAAGATAAAAGATATAAGGACCTGATTGGTAAACAAGCAATTGTTCCAATATGTGGAAGGAAAATCCCAATCATAGCTGATTTATATGTTGATTTAGAATTTGGAACTGGCTGTTTAAAAGTTACCCCAGCCCATGATATTAATGACTATAATCTAGGTTTAAAACACAACTTAGATACAATCGATATTTTTGATGAAAATGCAGTTCTAAACAATAACGGGCTTCACTATCAAGGCAAAGATAGATTTGTAGTTAGAAAAGAAATTGAAGTTGAATTAAAGTCTAAAAATCTTTTAGTAAAAAAAGAAAATTATATTCATAATGTTGGAAGATCAGAAAGAACAAATGCAGTGATTGAACCCAGATTGTCAAAGCAATGGTTTCTTAAAATGAATGATATTACAAAACCAGCTATTGAAAACGTTCTTGAAAATGAAAACATTAAATTCTTTCCAAGTAAATTTAAATCTACATATAAATATTGGCTTGAAAATATTAAAGATTGGAATATTTCAAGACAGTTGACTTGGGGACATCAAATTCCTGTATTTTATTATGGTAATAATGAAGACTATATAGTTGCAAAAAATAAAAAAGAAGCATTAACTAAAATCAACAGTAAATCTAAAATTCAATATAGTGAGGATGACATAATTCAAGAAAACGACGTGTTAGATACATGGTTTTCATCATGGCTATGGCCAATTTCAGTATTTGATGGAATTAGAAACCCTAATAATAAAGAAATTAACTATTATTATCCAACTCAAGATTTAGTTACTGGACCTGATATCATATTTTTTTGGGTTGCTAGAATGATTATATCTGGTTATGAATTTAGAGATGAAAAGCCTTTTTCAAATGTTTATTTCACAGGAATTGTTAGAGATAAACTTAGAAGAAAAATGTCAAAACAGCTTGGTAATTCTCCTGATGCAATTAAGCTTATAGAAGAATATGGTGCTGATTCCGTGAGAGTAGGATTAATGCTAAGTTCTGCAGCTGGAAATGATTTGTTATTTGATGAGTCTTTATGTCAACAAGGAAAGAATTTTACTAATAAATTATGGAATGCCTTAAGACTTGTTCATGGTTGGGAAATTGATGAGAATAAATCACAACCTAAAGTAAATGAATTAGGCCTTAACTGGTATAATAATAAGTTTAATAATACACTTAAATTAATAAATAAAAACTTTGATAATTATAGAATTTCAGATGTTTTAATGTCTTCTTACAGATTGATTTGGGATGATTTTTGTTCATGGCTACTTGAAATTGTAAAACCCGACTTTGGTGAACAAATCGACATAAAATCAAAAAATGAATTAATTAGATTATTTGAAAAAAATTTAAAAATTCTTCACCCTTTTATGCCTTTTTTAACTGAAGAAATTTATCAAAACTTACCTGATGTTAATGAGTCAATTCCACTTACAATAAGTTATTGGCCTGAAATAGAAGACAATGATCAAGCTATTGTAAATGACTTTGAAATAACCAAGGAAATAATATCACAAATCAGAAATTATAGAAAGGAGAAAAATATTTCATTCAAAACTTCTCTTGATTTATACTACTTGCCAAATAATAAATCTCTAGTTAATGTTGAAATAATTAAAAAAATAGCTTCAATTAACAAACTTGAAGAATCTTCAAAAGATAATTTTAAAATGGTTAATTCTTTCTTAATCAAAAATTATGAATTCTTTATACCTCTAGAAGAAGGATTTGATAAGGATGCAGAAATTGAAAAGTTAACAAAAGAGCTTAATTATAATGAGAACTTTTTAAAGTCCGTACAAAACAAATTAAAAAACGAAAAATTTGTAAAAAATGCTCCTGATACTATAGTTAATATTGAAAAACAAAAGATTGCTGATACAGAGAAAAAAATTAAATCTTTACAGAAATCGATTTCTGAATTAACTTAGTTAAGCCATTACTGTAATTCCTCCCTTAACTCTATCTCCAACTTTAACTTTAACTTCAGTATTTAATGGTAGGAAAAGATCAACCCTGGATCCAAACTTGATAAATCCAGAATCATCACCCTGTCTTACTTGAATATCTTTTAGGGCATAGTTGACAATTCTTCTAGCAACCGCACCGGCTATTTGTCTATATAAGATTTCGCCAAACTTTTTGTTTTTTATTACAACAGATGTCCTTTCATTTTTTTCTGATGATTTTGGGTGCCAAGCAACCAAATAATTACCATGATGATGTTTACTGTAGATAACTTCTCCAGAAACAGGGTACCTATTTACATGAATATCTAATGGAGATAAGAAAATAGAAACTTGAATTCTTTTGTCCTTAAAAAATTCATTTTCATCAACTTTATCTATAGTAACTATCTTTCCATCAGCGGGGCTTAATATTCTCTCACTGTAAGTTATAATATTTCTTTTAGGATTTCTAAAAAACCATAAAATCAATAAGAATTGAATTAAAATCGATATTTGAAGAAAATATTTTATGTTTTCAGAACTAATTAATATTTCAAAGGAGATTACCATTGAGGCACTCATTAAAAAGTTGAAAACTATAATTTTAAAACCTTCTTTATGAAACATTATATTAAAGTAATTACCAAGGCTATATAAGAAACACCCATCGCACTGTCAAGTCTATCAAAAATCCCACCATGACCAGGTAATATATAACCACTGTCTTTAACTCCAGCCATTCTTTTAATTTTAGATTGATAAATATCACCAAATAATCCAAAAACAGGAATTAATAAACCAAGAGAAATTGTTTTCCAAAATGGATAGATTTCTTGAATATAATTAAATGAAATTATACTAAAAATTACTGAACACAAAAGCCCTCCTATAAAACCTTCCCATGTTTTATTAGGTGAAGCTTTAATTTTCATTTTTGTTTTACCAAAGTAAGAACCAAAAAAATAAGACATAGTATCACTAATCCATATCAATATAAATATTAATAAAATTGAAAATGGATTATAAAGATCATCAAAAGTAAAAGGAATTAAAACTAACAGTATCATCGATTGAATCACAAAGTATTGAGGTAATCGATAAATTAAAGATTGATTTGGACTATTATAATTTGAATTGGTTGATTTGATTTTCCCCCATAATAGATGAGACTCATAAACAGCAATAGAAGTTAAAATAAAAAAAACTAAAATAAAACTTTCTATACCGTAGATTATTGATCCTGAAATCAGTAGGATATAAAAAATACCGGTTATTAATCTTGGTAAAAAATTAATCATCACTTAATATGAGATATATATCTTTAGCACTATTACCATAAGTTAAAAAATTATCTTCATTAAGTTTATTTTTAACATTAATCGTTGTAATATTAGATGGAAAATTAGTTTTATACTTGTTTTTTAACCCTGTCATTCCTTCACTCACGTCAGAGACAAATTGATTAGATTTAGCAAGAATTATAACCACAGGAGGAAGATCTTCAATCCTATTACTTTTAATTTGTTTGTTACATATTAAAATTCTACCTGTATTGGATAATAAAAACTCACATTCAGTAACAAGAGCTTTTACATTATCATTATCAATTTTTCTAATTAGTCTTACATTAAGATTTTTTGAAATATTTGAATCAAGTGAGCAAACATTTTCATCACTCCATTGATTTTCTTCTATGATTTTCTGAAAAATTTCATTTGTAGAGTTTTTTTCATCTATAAATATGAATCTACCTCCAAAACTAGTAAAGTTCTTTGCAAAAATTAGATCATTTGTACCATCTTTAGAAATAGCAGACTCTATTTCATCTGAATCTTGTTTTTTTTTATCCCTAAAAAAGTTCCAGAATCCCAAATTATTTAATCTTTATTATTTTCTTTTACTTCTTTAACTTTTTCAATTTTTTTGGAAAATGGTCTTTCTCCAAGAATTTTTACAAGGTCTTCCTTGAAGATAACTTCTTTTTCAACTAATCTTGTTGCTAAGGATGATAGTTTATTTTTGTTCTTTTTAAGGATTGAACAAGCTCGCTTATATTGCTTTTCAATAATTAAAGAAATTTCTTCATCAATTTTTTTAGCTGTCTCTTCAGAATAGGGTTTAGTAAAGTTATAATCTCCTTGTCCACTGGAATCATAATAAGTAATATTCCCAATTTTATCATTCAGACCATAAACAGAAACAATTGCTCTAGCTTGCTTTGTTACCTTTTCTAGGTCATTTAAAGCACCAGTTGATATTTTATTAAACATGATTTTTTCTGCAGCTCTACCACCTAAAGTAGCACACATTTCATCTAGCATTTGTTCAGTCCTTACAATCATACGTTCTTCAGGAAGATACCAGGCTGCACCTAAAGACTGTCCTCTTGGTACAATAGTAACTTTAACAAGAGGAGCTGCATGCTCTAGTAGCCAGCTAACTATTGCATGTCCAGCTTCATGAAATGCAATCGTGTTTTTTTCTTCCTTTGTAATTATTTTATTTTTCTTCTCAAGACCTCCTACAATTCGATCAACAGCATCTAAAAAATCTTGCTTTCCAACAGACTTTTTATTATTTCTTGCTGCAATTAACGCAGCTTCATTACAAACATTTGCAATATCAGCTCCAGAAAATCCAGGAGTTTGTTTAGCTAAAAAGTCAACATCAAGAGCTCTACTCTTTTTTAATGGTTTTAAATGAACCTGAAAGATTTCTCTTCTTTCATTTAAGTCTGGTAAGTCAACAAATATTTGTCTGTCAAATCTCCCTGCTCTCATCAACGCTTTATCTAAAACATCTGCCCTATTTGTAGCAGCAACTACAATGACATTTGTATTTGTTCCAAATCCATCCATTTCTGTAAGAAGTTGATTTAATGTATTCTCTCTTTCATCATTTGAACCTGTCATATTATTTCTACCTCTAGCTCTTCCAATAGCATCTATTTCATCAATAAAAATAATTGAAGGAGATGTTTCTTTAGCTTGTTTGAATAAATCTCTAACTCTAGAAGCTCCAACTCCTACAAACATTTCAACAAAATCAGAACCAGAAAGAGAAAAGAATGGAACCTTAGCCTCACCTGCAACTGCTTTTGCTAACAATGTTTTACCAGTTCCCGGTGCACCAACTAATAAAGCTCCTTTTGGAATTTTACCCCCTAGAACAGTGTATTTTTTTGGATTTTTAAGAAAATCAACAATTTCTTGAACTTCTTCTTTAGCACCTAATAAACCAGCGACGTCTTTAAATGTGACTTTAACTTCTGTGTTTTGATCAAATAATTTAGCTTTAGACTTACCTATATTAAATATTTGACTTCCACCACCACCACCACCAGACATTCTTCTCATTAAAAATATCCAGACACCAATTATTATAATTATTGGAAGAAATCCAAGTAAGACATCAAGCCATCTGTTTTCCATTGTTACAAACTCGACAGAGAAACTTAAATTCTCTGAGTCTCTAATTTCCTGAAGTTTTGTTTCAAATAATTCAGGAGTACCAATTTCAAATTGATAATGAGGACCTGCTAAGTTTTCTTGTCCAAAAAGGTTTTTTACTTTGGCATTTTTATGAATGTCTTTAGCTAGAGCATTCTCATTTAATGTCACCCTTGCATACCTTTGATTTATAATTGCGACCTTATCAATATCACCATTTCTTAAATAGTTTTCAAAAGATGAAATATCAGTAAGTTGTGTATTCTGCATACCAGAATCTCCACCTAACAATCCAATGCTTAGAATGAAAAATACTACTGAAGCATAGAACCAATAGATGTTAATTTTTGATTTATTATTTTTTTTCTTATTAGCCATTAATTAAGCTTTAGATTCAACATTCGTAATTTTAGCATCTCCCCAAAGATTTTCAATATCATAGTATTCTCTTATTTCTCTTTGAAAAACATGAACAACCACATCAACATAATCGATTAAAACCCATTCTTGGTTCTCAGTTCCCTCAGTACTAAAAGGTTTTTCTTTAAGTTTCTTACTAACATGCCTTCTCACTGAATTTGAGATTGCAGCAACATGAGTATTTGATGTTCCAGTACACACAATAAAAAATCTACATACGGTATTACTTATCTTTGTAAGGTCCATTATATTCACATCAACACCCTTAACATCTTCAATACTAAATAAAATTTCATCAATTAATTTAGTTTCTTGTAATTTGGGTTTAATCATTAAACTTTTTTTTTCAAATTTATTACTTTTAATAACATGTCTACTATTAAGATAATCAAAGTTAATGCCACCAGGTCAACAAATGACAAAGTAAAGATGTTAATTAAATCAAAAAAAATAATTAGCGGACATATAGTATCCTCAAAATATCAATACGGAGGGAGAGGACAACTGTCTAATAGATGGTATTCTAGCTATGGAAAAAACCTTCTATGCTCATTATACTATATCTTTCCAAAGATTACATCTAACCAAGCATACTCTATAAATTATGCTGTCTCATTATCAGTACTAAAAACAGTTAAAAAATTTATATCTGATCAAGTATTTATTAAGTGGCCCAACGACATAATGGCAGGCGATAAAAAAATTTCTGGAATATTAATTGAGAATACCATCAGATCTAATAAAATTTATTCAACTATAATAGGAACTGGTATAAATATTAATCAAATAATATTTAGAAATTTACCTAATGCAACTTCAATTAAGCAATCATCTAAAAAAGATATTTCTGTAGATAGTGTTTTAAATGAATTAATTAAGAATTATAAATTTTATTTCTCAAACATTAATAATTTGGAAGAGCTCTCAAAAGAGTATCATGAAAATTTATATGGTCTAGATGGATGTACTTTTCTTTTAAATGGAGAAAATCTAAAAGGTAAGGTTGTTGAAGTAATTGAAAACGGTCAAATAAAAGTGAAAATTGACTCAAAAGGAATTAGTAAATATAATTCAGGGGATATTAAAATAATTATCTAAACTAGCTCCAAGTTTTTGGATTTTCTCTCCATTTTTTCAATCTACTTATCTCTAAATTATCAAGAGAACCTTTAGATTCGATTATTTCAACTAATGAATTGTAGTCAGATAATGAATTAATTAAGATATTTTCGTCTTTAAACTTTTTATTTGCAAACTGAAAATTATAAGAAAAAATAGATAACATTCCCATCACATTGTAACCCTCAGATTTTAATGCATTTATTGCATTTAGACTACTCTTACCTGTACTTATTAAATCTTCAATAACAACAACATTAGTTCCTTCTTGAATACTTCCTTCAATCTGATTTTTCAATCCATGTCCCTTTGGCTCAGGTCTTACATATGCATATGGTAAATTTAATCTTTCTGCAATCATAGCTCCAATAGCTATAGCTCCTGTAGCAACTCCAGCAATAGATATGTCTTCACCATATATATTTTTTACAATATCTGACATCTTATCTGCAACAAACTTTCTAATATTGGGATATGAGAGTATTAACCTGTTGTCACAGTAAATAGGAGATTTAATTCCGCTAGTCCATGTAAACGGATTTTTGGTATTTAATTTAATTGCATTAATTTGTGTAAGATAATTTATTGTTTGCTCTGCAACTTTTTTGTCTAATACCATTATTACAAATGTATAAAGTTTTTTTCAACCAAAAGCCTTTGATTCTTACAAACGAAATTCAAGAGTTTTCAGATACTGAACCTTTTATTTTTATTAAATATTCAAGTGCTAGTCAAATTCTAAAAGCTTTAAAATCAACAAAAAACAACAAAGTTTACCTGTATCATAAAAATATTGATAAACTTTGGAAAACATTTTTAAAACAGTTCCCTGTAATAGAGGCTGCGGGAGGTTTAGTAGAAAGAACAGATAATAAACTTTTATTTATTTTTAGGAATGATAAATGGGATCTTCCAAAAGGTGGGGTAGAGAAAAATGAATTAATAATTGAAGCAGCTAAAAGAGAAGTTACAGAAGAAACTGGTGTAGCAGATTTAATAGTTCAAAATCAACTTTCTGAAACATATCATATTTTTAAAAAAGGTAAAAGATTTAGATTAAAGAAAACCTATTGGTTTAGAATGTCAACTAATTATATGGGCCAACTTAAACCTCAAATTGAAGAGGGTATTTCAAAAACAGAATGGATCTCAAAATTAGGAATTGAAGATTTTTTAGATGATACCTTTGAGAATATTAGGATAATTATTTTTGACGTTCTAAATAGAAACTCCTCTGGGGATAAATAATTTATAATCACCTTTGTTTTTTATAAGTTCACGAACAATACTGCTACTAATAAAGGAATTTTTTGAATCAGTTAGAAAAAATATAGTTTCAATTCCTGTCATTTTCCGATTTGTAAGTGCAATACTTTTCTCAAACTCAAAATCAGCAGGATTTCTTAGACCTCTTATGATAAATTTAGTATCATTTTCTTTACAAAAATCAACTGTTAATCCATTGTAAATCTTTACATCTACCTTTTTTATAGTTTTAAAAGTTGATGAAACAAATTCAAATCTTTTTTCACTTGAAAACATATATTTTTTATCCGTATTTTCTCCTATACCAATAATAATTTCATCAAAAACTTTAAGCCCTTTAGTAACTATGTCCTGATGACCCAATGTAATTGGATCAAAAGATCCTGGAAATACAGCTCTTTTCATACCTTAAATTTAAATATAATTTAGAGAATTGATTTTATTTGATTATTTATAACTTCCTTAACTGATAATCCTTGGGCTTCGATTTGCTGAGGGACAATACTTTGCTTTGTAAATCCGGGAACTGTATTTGTCTCAAGAATATGAGGATCTTCATTTACAATTATGAACTCTGATCTTGTAATTCCATTTAATTTAATATTATCATAAATTCTATTAATATATTTATGAATCAATTCTTTAGATTCATTTGAAATATTTCCTGGAGTGATTTCTTGTGATTCACCTAAATATTTTGCATTATAATCAAAAAGTTCATTTTCACTAATAATTTCTGTTATTGGAAGAATTATTCGTTCATCATTTATGTCTATAACTCCAACTGAAACTTCTTGACCATCTAGAAAATTTTCGATCAAGACTTCATTACCTTCTTTAAAAGCAATTTTAATTTTATTTTCTAATTCATCTGCATAATTTACTTTAGAAACTCCTATACTACTTCCCCCATTGTTTGGCTTAACAATACATGGAATTTTGATTCTTCCTAATATATTTGAAATATCAATAACGTCTTCCTTTTTTAGAAGAACTTGCTTTGAACATGGAATATTTAAACTATCTATAAATTCAATATACTTTTTCTTATTAAAAGTTAATTCAGAAACATGATTATCACAACTAGTTTGTGGAATTTCATTTTTCTCTAAAATTTTGGCTAAAGTTCCATTTTCTCCTGGATCCCCATGAATAATGTTAAACACTGCGTCAGGTTTAATAATTATGCCATTAATATTAAATGAAAAGTTCTGATAATCTAGATCGAATATTTTTTCTTTAAACTTAACAATATTCTTTTTCTTTGAAATACAGATTTCATAAACATTCCAGTTGGAATTATCTTTTAGATTATCATAAATAAATTTTGCACTTTTAACAGAAACCTCATATTCAGAAGAATAACCACCAAAAACAACTGCAATATTTTTCATATTATTTTCAAATGTAACTCATTATAATAAAAGACAATTATGAGTTAGTATATTTGCATTAAATTATAAAGATGAAAATTTTAGATCACTTTAAAAGCAAATCATTATTCAAGCATACTATTTTAATGCTTATGATTGTGTTTATTGTGTTTTTCATAGTCTATAATTCACTTAAGATATATACAAAACATAATTCTTACATAGAAGTTCCTGATTTATCTGGAATGAATTTAGATGAAGCATTAAGTACTTTAGAAGACAATAGACTAAGGTATGAAGTGTTAGATTCTTCTAAATTTTTTGTCGAAATTCCAAATTATTCTATTATATCACAAATACCAAAAGAGTTTGAACTGGTTAAAAAGAATAGAAAAATTTATCTTAATGTAAATCCTAAAAATTTTCAAAAAATTTCATTACCTAATGTAGTTCAAATAACTAAAAGAAATGCAGAATCAATTCTTACAGCTCTTGGTTTTCAAGTTAGAGATTATAGTTATGTTGATAATATTGGGAAAGATATGGTCTTGGATGTTTTGTTTGAAGGTGAAAAGATTCTTCCCGGACAAAAAATTCCATTAAACTCAGAGTTGGATTTAATTTTGGGTAATGGAAAAAGATAATTCGAAACTTGATTTTGAACAAGAGCTTCATGAGCATTTTGCTTTTGATATTAATTCTGGTCAAGAACCACTGAGAATAGATAAATTTCTAATGAGTAGAATTGAAAATGCTACTAGAAATAAAATTCAAAAAGCTGCTAAAGAAGGATCTATTCGAGTTAATGATAAAATAGTAAAATCAAGTTATAAAGTAAAAAAAGATGACAAAGTAAGAATCCTATTTAGTCATCCTCCATATGAAAATCTTCTTACTCCTGAAAAACTTGATTTAGATATAGAATATGAAGATGATTCAATAATAATAGTAAATAAAAAAAGCGGAATGGTAGTTCATCCTGGTCACGGAAATTACTCTGGCACTTTAATTAATGCACTACTATATCATTTTGATAATTTACCTAATAATTCTTCAAATAGACCAGGACTAGTTCATAGAATAGATAAAGACACTTCGGGCCTACTAGTTATTGCTAAAACTGAAAAATCAATGACATTAATGGCTAAGCAATTTTTTAATAAATCTGTTGAAAGAGAATATTATGCTTTGGTTTGGGGTGATGTAAAAGACGATGAGGGTGAGATAAATGCTCCGATAGGAAGAAATCCAAAGAATAGACTTCAAATGATTGTTTATGAAGACATGGAGGGAGGAAAAGAAGCAATAACAAATTATAAGGTGATAGAAAGGTTTGGATATGTAACTTTAATTAGTTGCAGACTTCAAACTGGAAGAACTCATCAAATTAGAGTTCACATGAAGTATTTAGGTCATACATTATTTAATGATGAGAGGTATGGAGGTAATAAGATATTAAAAGGAACAGTATATTCTAAATACAAACAATTTGTAGATAATTGTTTTAGACTTCTTCCAAGACAAGCTCTTCATGCAAAAACTCTTGGTTTTATTCATCCTAAATCAAAAGAAAAAATATCTTTCAATTCTGATATTCCAGAAGATATAGCCTCTGTAATTGATAAATGGAGACTTTATTCTAAGCATAAAAATTTATAAATTTGAAATAAAAAATGAAAATACTTATTTCACCTGCTAAGTCTTTGGATTTTGAGACAAATATTGAAACAAGTCTTAGGTCAACACCGCTATTTTCTTACAAGGCGAAGCAGATTAATAATACTTTAAAAGAGTTATCTGCTCCAGATCTTGGAATTCTTATGAGTATATCTCCTAAACTTAGCGATCTTAATTGGTCAAGAAATCAGGATTTTCAAAAAAGTAATTCTAAACAAAGACAAGCGATATTTGCATTTAATGGAGATGTATATGAAGGAATAGATGCTGCTACTATTTCTAGCTCTAATCATGATAAACTTCAAAATACTTTAAGAATATTATCTGGTCTTTATGGTATTTTGAAACCTTTTGATGAGATAAAACCATACAGACTTGAGATGGGAACAAAGCTATCTATTAATGGATCAAACAATCTATATGATTTTTGGAATAAGGATGTTACAAATTCAATTTTAAAAGAGATTAAAGGTGAAGATATTATTGTAAACCTAGCTAGTAATGAATATTTTTCAGTGGTTGATTCTTCTTTAATTGGTAACACAATTATTACTCCTCAATTTAAAGACTTTAAAAACGGAAAACTTAAAATTATTTCATTTTATGCTAAAAAAGCTAGAGGTCTGATGACCAGATATTTGATTGACAATAATATTGAATCTTCATCAGATATTGAGAATTTCAATTCCTCAGGTTACATGTTCAGTCTTGATGAAACAAGTAATCCATTAGAGCCAGTATTTGTTAGATAATGTTTTTAATTAATATATTAATACAGATCTAAACTAACTCCTGAATGATTTATTTGTAAATTTAAATCAAGGAAATATACATGTTCAAAAATATTTTATTTTTCATTTTTGTAATTCAATTTAGTTACTCACAGGATAGAGAGCTAATTCAAGGAAAAGTTATATACAGAAATATAGATGTACCTGCTGCAAATGTTATTAATAACACTGCACAAAGCTCTACAATTACTAATGATCAAGGTGAATTTGAAATCTATGCTAAAGAAGGTGATGAAATAATTTTTTCATCTGTTCAGTACATTATCAGAACAGTTAGAGTCAATAAAGAGATATTAAAAAATAAAAGAATTATTGTTCAAATTAATCAAAGAGTAAGAGAATTAGATGAAGTTGTAATAACTCCAGATGATACTCAAAAATTTCTTGATCTTAAAGAAGAACAATTTAAAGGATTTGATTATATAGCAGATAAGTCTACAAAAATTCAGAATGTCCTAACGGATAATAGGCAAGTAGTTAATGGTTTAAATTTTGTTAATATATTCAAACTCCTCTCATCCATAGTTGATGCAAAATCAGATGAAGAAAAGTTAAATATAATTCCAAGCGAAGTTCTTCCATATGTTTTGGAAGAAAACTTTTTTTCTGGGGTTCTTGAACTTAAATCCTTTGAAATAAACGATTTCTTGTCAAAGCTAGATTCAGATACAGAGATGAAAAATTTAATATTAGAAAAGAATCAATTTTTAATAATAGACTATCTGTTAAATAAAGCAGATACCTATAAAAATTTAAGAGTTGAATGAAGAAATTACTTTTTCTTTTTCTTTTAATTTCATTTTATACTTTTTCTCAAACAAATAATCAGAAATTTATTGAAGGAATTGTTTATAATGATAATTCATATTCGATTCAAGGAGTGCATGTGTTGAATATAACTTCAAATGAAGCTACAATAACAGATTCTGAAGGAAATTTTAAGATTTTAGTCAATTTAAATGATGAATTAATATTTTCTGCAATTCAATTTAAAAGAAATAAAATCATCATAGATAAAGATGTTTTTGACTCATTATCGATAACTATTTATTTAGAAGAATTTGTTAATGAACTTGATGAAGTTATTTTAAATTCAAGTGGACTTTCAGGAAGCCTTATGAATGACCTTAAAAATTCTGGAATAGTTGATAATATAAACTTTGATGATCTAGGAATTCCTGGTTTTACAGGTATAAGAAAAGAAGATATTCCATCAAATTCTCAACTAACCAAAGAACTTTTACTTGCTCCTTTAGCTGGAGGACTTGATGTTGAAAGAATGTTCAACTGGATTTCAGGTTACTATAAAGAAAAGAGAAAAGAAAGAGAGTTTAAAAATGATTATAATCTAATTGATCGAATTATTAATTTCTATGGTTTAAGATTTTTTATTGATGAGTTTGGATTAATTGAAGATAATATTCATGAATTCGTTACATCAGCATACCAGAACTATCCTCTAGAGGAAAACTTTAAGGCAGGCAACTACACGCTTTTAATAGATTATTTTAAAAAAAATTTTAAGAGGTTGAATTATTGATTAGTTTTGATATTATGATATTGTTTATTAGTGGAGCTGAATTAGTTTTTGTTTTTTTTATTGTACTTCTTGTTTTTGGGGCAGACAAAATTCCATCAATTGCTAAAGGATTAGCAAAAGGAATGACTCAAATAAAACATGCTACAAACGAAATAAAAACTGAGATATCCAAAAATACAGATGTCAAAAACCCAACGGATTCATTAACAAAAGACCTAAAAGATAGCGTGAGTGATATTAAAAAAGATTTTGACGATCTTAAGGATTCAATTAAAAGAGATTTAAATTAACCTAGATATTGAAAGCCCATCTCTAAGTGGTAAAATCACAGTCTCAAATCTTTTATCTTCATTTAATAGTTTGTTGAAATGTACTAATGCATTAGTTTCTTCATCATTTTCTGAAGATGGATCTAAAACTTTTCCTGACCAAAGAACATTATCTGAAATAATTATTCCATTATTATTTAGTCTTTCTGAAACTAGTTTAAAATATTCAATATAATTTTCCTTATCAGCATCAATAAATACTAGATCAAAAGTCTCATTTAAATCATTTAAAATTTCTTTAGCATTTCCTGTAAGTTGAATAATTTTATTTCTTTTTCCGCTTTCATCAAAGTACTTATTTTGAATTTTAAGTAGTTCTTCATTTTGATCTATTGTAAATATCTTACCATCTTTTTTAAGACCTTCTGCTAAACATAGTGTTCCATAGCCAGTAAATGTTCCAATTTCAAGTATAGAGGATGGAGACTTCATTTTAGAAATCATACTTAAAAGTCTTCCTTGAATATGACCACTTAACATTCTAGGTTTAAGAATTTTTTGATGAGTTTCTTGATTTAATCTAGCAAGAATTTTAGGCTCTTTATTAGAATTCTCAGAAATATATTCAGTTAATTTTTCAGATATGAAGTCCATTTATTTTTTTGGTCTTTGAAATTCAAATCTATTTAATAGACTTGGAAGAGCATAACCATCACATCCATTAACAGTTACTACACCTCCTTTATCAAGTTGAAGAAAACCAGTATCATTTACAAGTTCTTCATTAAAATATAAATCTTCTATTGAAGCCACTACAAGTATAGTTCCATTTTCTTTTATGTTATATTCATTTTGATATTTACAAACTAATTGAACTGGAGAGCCTTTTACAAATGGTGCTTTGCAACCATCTTTGTATTCTTGTTCTAAATTTGTTTTATCAAACTCAGATATTTCTTCAGGGTATTTTGCACTAGTGTGATGCGCTTCACTAATTATATCTTTAACAATATGATTAACTGTAAATAATCCTGTTTCTTTAATATTTTTAAATGTATCTCTTGGAACAGTTGTAGGTCTTAAAATATATCCAAGCATTGCAGGATTACTACCTAAATGGGTAATTGAACTAAAAACAGATACATTCTCAACACCTTCCTTAGATATACTTCCTAAAAGGTTTGCTGATTTGTAACCAGTACATGAATTAATAAGATTAATTCTGTAAAATTTTTGTAAATCATCGAACTCTTCTTTAGATAAATGTTTCATAATCTAAAAGTAACAAGAAATCTTATAAATTTGTAACACTATTAAGATAAGCTGTTTATTAACATAATAAATAAATTCTTTAATCTTACTTCCTAAAGAACATGTTCATTTAAAAATGTTTATATCTGAAGATTGTGAAGATTATTTAATAATTATTACTATGTATTACATAGTGCTATAAAAAGATTTAAATTTGAAGAAATTAAAAATATTAAATATGAAATTTTTTTTAAAATTTATACCATTATTTATTCTCGTTATTTCGTGTGCTGAATCAGAAAAAAATATTCAGCAGTATTCAATAGAAACTTTAATGTCTAATAATAGAAGTTCTGGCGGATCTTTCTCTAAAGATGCAAGTAAATTAGTTTATAGTTCAGATAAGTCTGGAATATTTAACATTTATGAGGTTAATCTAAAGAACAACATAGAAACCCAAATAACTGACTCTAAAGAAGAATCATTTTTTGTAAGAGGCTACTCACCAACAACTGGTGAAGTAATATATTCTGCAGATAAAGGTGGTAATGAAAATTCTCATGTTTACTTAATAAGGGACGAGGAAACTATAGATCTTACTCCAGGAGAAAACACAAGAGCATTATTCTTTGGTTGGACCAGTGATGAATTAGGGATGTATGTTCAATCTAATTCTAGAGATCCCAGATTTTTTGATCTATATGAAATAAATATAAATACTCTTGATGTTGAAATGATCTTTAAAAATGATGCAGGATATGTTATAGATGATGTCTCAAATAATGATGATTACTTAGTTTTAAATATCAATATTTCTAATACTGAGCAAAAATTATTCTTGTACGAAATTGAAACTAAACAGCTATTAGAAATTTCAAATCAAATTGCTAACTATTCAGGGCAAAATTTCGATAAAAATGATGAAAAATTCTTTTATACAACAAATTATGATAGTGAGTTTTATTATTTAATGTCATATAATTTATCAAACGGAGATAGAAACGTTGAGTACAAGACTAATTGGGATGTTGCATTTAGTTATCTCTCAAAAAATGATTCATATAGAGTCATAGCTGTAAATGAAGATGCTCAAAATAAATTAACTATTAAAAATATGAATGATGAATCTGACTTGAGTATAGTCGGTACTGAGAACATGAATATTAATAGTGTTACTTTTTCTGATGATGAAAAAATGATAAGAATTTCTGCTGGAAGTCCAAATTCTCCAGGAGATATATATACTTATGACCTTTCAACAAATAATTTGAATAAAATTACCTCAAATCTAAATTCAGATATTAATTCTAATGATCTTGTTAATGCCGAAGTGATTAGATATAAATCATTTGATGGATTAGAAATACCAGCAATCCTATACAAACCCCACTCAGCTAAAAAAGGGAATAAAGTTCCAGCGCTAGTTTGGGTTCACGGAGGACCTGGTGGACAATCAAGAGTTGGGTATCGTGCTTTAATTCAGTACTTAGTTAATCATGGATATGCTATCCTTGCAGTTAACAATAGAGGAAGTAGTGGCTATGGTAAAACATTTTATTCATTAGATGATCAAAATCATGGTGAAGGTGATTTACAGGATTGTGTTTGGGGAAAAAAATGGCTTCAGGAGCAGGCCTATATCGATCCTGATAAAATAGGAATTATTGGTGGAAGTTATGGTGGATTTATGACTATGGCAGCCATGACTTTTGAGCCTGAAGAATTTAAAGTTGGAGTAAATATATATGGTGTTACAAATTGGATTAGAACATTAAGGTCAATTCCTGCTTTTTGGGAATCATCAAGAAAAAGACTTTATAAAGAAATGGGAGACCCATATACTAATGACTCTTTAAGGCTTTATAATATTTCACCATTATTTCATGCAAAGAATATTAAAAACCCATTCATGGTTTTACAAGGGGCAAATGACCCAAGAGTTCTTCAAATTGAATCTGATGAGATGGTTCAAGAAGCAAGAAATGCTGGTGCTTATGTAGAATATGTTTTATTTGAAGATGCAGGACATGGATTCGTCAAAAAAGAGCAACAAATTGAGGGTAATCAAAAGATCTTAACTTTTCTTGATAATTATCTTAAATAAATAAATCTATAGATTTTAATGCTTGGGTGATTAGCTCAGTTGGTTTAGAGCACTACCTTGACAGGGTAGGGGTCACTGGTTCGAATCCAGTATCACCCACTATGATAAAAAAGACTAAATATTTATTTTTTTTCTTACTTACATCACAATTTATTTTTTCACAAGAATACAATTTTGATAAATTAAATAAGTACTTCGATGAATTAGAGGAAAACAACAAATTCATGGGATCTGTTGCTGTTTCTAAGGGCGATAGTTTAATTTTCACAAGAGCTATTGGATACCTCGATGTTGAGATGAATGAAAAACTAAATTCCAAATCAAAATTTAGAATAGGTTCAATTTCAAAAACTTTCACCTCTGTATTGATTCTTAAATCTGTAGAGGAGGGAAAAATAAATTTAGATGATACTATTGAAAATTATTTCCCTGATATACCAAATTCTAATAAAATAACAGTCGAGAATCTATTAAGTCATAGAAGTGGGATTTTTAATTTTACTGATTCATCAGATTACATTAATTATATGTTAGAATCTAAATCAAGAGAAGAATTAATTGAAATTATTTCAAATTTTGATTCCTCTTTCAAGCCAGGAAGAAGATCTAGTTATAGTAATTCAAACTATGTATTATTGACTATTATATTAGAAAGAATTTATTCAAAAAACTATAGTGAGCTCCTTTTTGATCAAATTATCAAACCTCTTGAATTAAAAAATACTTATTATGGAGGTATTATAGACACTAATGATAATGAAGCTAGGTCATATACATTTGCTGGAAAATGGTTAAAACAAGACGAAACAGATCCATCTGTTCCCCTTGGAGCTGGAGGAATAGTTTCTAATCCAACAGATCTTGTAAAATTTAGCTACTTACTGTTTAATGGCAAAATTTTAGATAAGGAAAGTCTAAATAAAATGATAAAAATAAATGGTCAATTTGCTTTAGGCCTGTTTAACATTCCTTTCTATAAGAAAACAGGATTAGGTCATACAGGTGGAATAGATGGGTTTAGTTCGGTTTTTTCAGCTTTTAGAGATGATGATATTTACTATGCTCTTAACTCTAATGGAACTAATTTTAATAATAACGATATTTCAATTGCTGTTTTAAGTGAGATTTTTGAAAAACCTTATGAAATTCCTGTTTTCTCAAATTTTGAAGTTAACCCTAAAGATTTAGAGAAGCTAATTGGCTCTTATAGTTCAAAAGAAATACCATTAATAATTCAAGTTTCCGTAAATAACAACGTTTTGATAATTCAAGCAACTGGCCAACCACAAATATCTTTAAACGCAATCGAAAAAAACTTATTTAAATCAGAAATTGTTGGAGCTGAGTTTGAGTTCATTCCTGACGAAAATTCTTTCATTTTAAGACAGAATGGTGCAAGAATAAAATTTGAAAAGAATGACTAATTTGATAAATTTATAATATGGCTAAAAAATTATTTCTAACACCAATAATAATACTAGGATTAATCTTTATTGTACTTGGATTAAGATGGATGCTAGTTGATGAACCATGGATGCTTGATAAAGTTGCAAATGAAGAAAGACTTAACATGACATTTGAGAAGTTATTTAGTGAAGAAATAAATGATACTCTTCCAGGATACTTGAAACAAATTTATCGTTTCTTTGGACTTTGGGTTTCTATAATAGGTCTTTTCATCATTTCTTTTTCAAAAGAAAAATTTATTGAAAGTAAAGCTTTTGCAAGAAACCTGCTTATTTGTATAGGTACAATGGTTTTTTCTGCACAGGTACTAGCATATTTTTATATCCCTAGTTCACCATTTATTTATCTTGGATGGGGAAGTATCCTTCTATATTTAGTTTCGGCTTGGAATTTTAAAAAGCTTTCTTAAAAAGGAAGATTATTTAAATCTACATTACCACCAGAGATTATAATACCTACTTTCTTATTTTTAAAAGTTTCTTTATTTTTTAAGACTGCAGCAAGAGGGAGTGAACAAGAAGGCTCACATATAATTTTTAAACGTTCCCAGATAATTTTCATAGACTCAATAATTTCTTCTTCTGTAATTCTTATGATTGACTTAATCTCATTCTTAATAATTGGAAAATTCTTATCACCTAGTTGAGTTTTTAATCCATCAGCTATTGTATTTGTTGAATCATTAGTCTCTATTCTCCCACTTTTAAGCGATCTATAAGCATCATCAACTTCAAAAGGTTCAGCTCCAATAACTGTACAATTTTTTCCAAAATATTTTGCAGCTAGAGCACTTCCGGCAATTAAACCTCCTCCACCAATAGGAACTAGGACATGCTCTATTGAATCGTTATATTCTAGTAACTCTTTACATGCAGTTCCTTGTCCTAGGATAACCTCAATATCATTAGATGGGTGAAGAAAAGTTGCTCCAGTTGATTCTGCAATATCATTTGCAGCTTTTTCTCTTGCATCAAGGTTGGGCTCACATTCAATAAGTTCTCCTCCGTAACTTTTCACTGCAGTTTTTTTAATTTCAGTTGCTGATGATGGCATTACAATGTATGCTTTTACTCCAATACTTTTCGCGGCAAGTGAAAGTGCTTGAGCGAAATTTCCAGATGAATGAGTTACTACACCATTTTTTTTATTTTCATCTGAAAGTTGAAGGATTGCATTTGTAGCACCTCGCATTTTAAAAGCTCCCATTTTTTGAAAATTATCACATTTAAAATAAATTTCAGAACCTGTCATTTTATTAACCTGATTAGATGTTAAGACAGGAGTATTATGGATAAATGGCTTAATACGATTATGACAATCAATTAGGTTTTGTTTTGTCATTTCCATTTTATATTACAACCAATACTTGGCTTTTGTAATTCTTCATTTTTAATATCATCTTTAAGACATTTGATAGCATTTTCCATATCACTTCCATCAGACTCTATATTATTTCCTGGTCTGGAGTTATCAAGTTGCCCTCTATATACTAATTTTAGATCAGAATCATAAAGATAAAAATCAGGCGTACATGCTGCATCATATTCTTTGGCTGTTTCTTGAGTTTCATCATATAAGTAAGGAAAATTAAAATCATTTTCGATAGCATTAATTTTCATTTTTTCAGGACTATCATCGGGATAGTTAATGACATCATTACTCGAAATGGCTATAAATTTAATATCATCACCATTATGATCTTTTGCTAATCTGCTTATTGTAGGGTTTACATGTTTGACATATGGACAATGATTACAAATGAACATAATTACAGTTCCAACATTTCCTTTTGTATCAGTAAGAGATACATTAGAGTCAGAAGTTACGTCTAATAGATAAAAATCAGGTGCAACTGATCCAAGTGATATCATATTTGAGGGGGTCCTTGCCATAATTTTTAATAAAAATAAAAAAACATATGGTAACTTTGTAATTAACCATATCAAATAGATGAATAAACTAACAAAAAAAGAAAGGTTTCAAGAAAATGTTCTATCCAGATTTCACGTCTATAATAGTATTTTTGCAACACTTCCTTATGATAGTATATCAGATACAGGAAATCTTCTTCCAATTTTTACAGAACACTGTAAGTTAGGGTACAGTAAAAAACTAGACCCTAAGAAAATAGTTCAAGATTTCTTTTCAAAGTATTGTGAAGGTTATACAAAAGATGAAGAGATATCTCTAATCTTTAGGTTTATTCAATATATAGAGAGACAGGTTGTTTTATTTGACGCAATTGAGGATGCTTCATTTACACAAGTAAATAATATGGGTGGTGTAGGAACTTTAAGAAATCTTAAAGAATTAGTTGAGTCTTCAAATAAGAAGAAAGAACTAAAAAAATACCTTAGATCATTTAAAATTAGACCAGTTTTAACAGCACACCCTACTCAATTTTATCCTGGCTCAGTTCTGGGAATAATTACAGATCTTGCTAATTCAATAGAAAAAAATGATTTAACTGAGATTAAAAACTTGTTATCACAACTTGGAAAAACTCCCTTTTTTAAACAAAAGAAACCTACTCCTTATGATGAGGCAGTTAGTTTATCATGGTATCTAGAGAATGTATTTTATTACTCTGTTAGTAATATCTTTAAATATGTAAAATCTAATATTTTTGATAATAAATATGATTATTATGATCTTATTTCAGTTGGATTTTGGCCAGGTGGTGATAGAGATGGAAATCCATATGTAACATCAGAAATCACCTCAAAAACAGCAAAAAAACTAAGAAGTGATATTATTAAGAACTATTACAGAGATATTAGATTTTTAAGAAGAAAATTAACTTTTAAAAAAATAGAAGATGTTATAATTCAGATAGAAGATTCTTTATGGATAAGTATTTTTGAAACAAATAAAGATCCTAAAATCAAATTAGATGTTTTAAAAGAAAAATTAAATTTTATAAAAGAAACTCTAATAAATGAACATAAATCATTGTTTCTTGACGAACTTCAAGATCTTATAGATAAGGTTAATATTTTTGGTTATCATTTTGCTACTCTTGATATTAGACAAGATTCAACTATTCACTCTTCTGTATTTAATGAGGTAATAAATAATTATTTCAAAAAAGAACTTAGTAACAAGTATGAAAGCCAGGCAATAGATCAGAAAATACAAAGCCTTTCATTATTAAAAGGTAAAATAGATTCAGCTAAATTTAAAAATGAAATAACAAAATCAACAATTGAATCAATTGAATTAATTAAACAAATTCAAGAATCAAATGGTGAAAAAGGATGCCATAGGTATATAATCAGCAACAATAATTCATCAATAAATATTTTTGAAGTCTTTACAATGATTAGACTAACATTAGGCAACAAGTTTAATGTCGATGTAGTACCTCTTTTTGAGTCAGTTTCAGATCTAGAAAATGCTGGTAATATAATGGATAAGGTATATTCTAATAAACTCTATAGAGAACATATCATTAGAAGAGGCAATGTCCAAACTGTAATGCTTGGTTTTTCTGATGGAACAAAAGATGGTGGTTATTTAACTGCAAATTGGAGTATTTTAAAGGCTAAAGAATCTTTAACTAAAGTTTCAAGAAAATTTGGCATTAAAGTTATATTCTTTGATGGAAGAGGTGGGCCTCCTGCAAGAGGTGGAGGAAACACTCATCAATTTTATAGTTCATTAGGAGACTTTATTGAATCTGATGAAATACAGTTAACTGTTCAGGGTCAAACTATCAGTTCAAATTTCGGAACTATTAAATCTTCTCAATACAATATGGAGCAGTTGATAAGCTCTGGTATAAAAAACAGAATATTATCAAACTCTGAGGTGTTTAATAAAAAAAATAGAAAAACTATTGAGAAGCTCTCTTCCATTAGTTATAGTTCATATAAAGATTTTAAGAGTCACCCATCTTTTATTCCATACTTAGAAAAAATGAGTACAATAAAATATTACTCAAAAACTAATATTGGAAGTAGACCTTCAAAAAGAGGAGTAAAAGGTGAAGAATTCAATTTTGATAAACTAAGAGCTATTCCCTTTGTTGGTAGTTGGAATCAACTTAAACAAAATGTTCCAGGATTTTTTGGACTAGGAACATCTATTAATTACTTCTATGAGAAAAATAGAATTAAAGATGTTAAACTCCTTTATCAGGAAGTCCCATTTTTTAGAGCTCTTGTATCAAATAGTATGATGAGTTTAACAAAATCATTTTTTGAGCTCACTTCATATATGAGTAAAGATCAAGAGTTTGGAGAATTTTGGAAAATTATTCATGATGAATATGTCCTAACAAAAAAGATGTTACTTAAAATTTCTAATTTCAAAGAACTGATGGAAAATGAACCAGCAAATAAACTTTCAATTGAGACTAGAGAAAACATTGTAATGCCATTAATTACTATTCAACAATATGCACTTCAAATTGTTAAAGAAATAGAATCAGGAGATCTAAAGAAAACTGATAAATCTGTTTTCGAAAAAATAATTACAAGATCATTATATGGTAATATTAATGCTAGTAGAAACTCTGCTTAAGTTTCTTTATATTTAACAAAATTAAAAGTTATGAAAAAAATTATTTTACTATTTGCTATTTTAATAGCATCATGCACAGCGCCTGTTGAGGAACCAAAAGGTTCAGGATATTGGGGAGGAGGAGATGGAGACGAAAAATTTGTTAACGCATCAGATGAATTAACAGAAATTTACTCACAATGGGTTCAAGCTCACAATGATAAAGACATTGAGAAAATATTATCTTTAGAGACAGATTCTATAACGATAGCTTTATCGAATGGAAATGTTATTAAAGGTTCAGAAGAACATTCGGAAAGACTTTCTAATTATTTTGAATCTCAAAATCCTAATTGGAAAATGTATTGGGCATTACCATACAAAGGAGTTAGTAATGGTGAGGAATGGATTATTGCTGGTCAAAATGTACTCACTATCAATAGCGATGGAGAAAGAACTGTTACTCTTAGAATGATAGATGCACAATTTGTAGAGGGTAAATTAAACTACATAATAGTTTATGATAAGAAACCTCCACCACCTCCAGCTCAAGATTAATTAGTTGGACATAATATTACTTATTATAGGACTTCTACTTTGCCTAATAGGAATAGTTGGAAGTTTTTTACCAATTATACCTGGCCCGGTCACTTCCTGGCTAGGTATTTTACTTTTAAATTTAACCTCAGCTGTTGAGTTTAATTTAAATTTTGTTTTAATTACATTCACTGTTGCTGTATCTGTCGGTATATTAGATTATATAATACCAATACTTGGAGTTAAGAAACTTGGTGGATCGAGATCAGGTCAAATTGGAACAACAGTTGGATTAATTGTTGCTTTAATTATTCTTGGTCCAATAGGAATAATAATAGGACCATTTATGGGAGCTCTCCTTGGAGAAATGTCAACTAATAAATCTTTTCAAAATTCATTGAAACCTGCTTTTGGTTCATTTATAGGAGTTATTGCTGGAAGTGTAATTAAATTTTTAATAAGCCTTAGTTTTTTATTTTTTTATTTTGATATTTTTTGGGGATATAGGGAAAGTTTCTTTTAAAATAATTTCCTAAATTGAGTAAAACCAATTAAGTAATTACATTGAAAAAATTTGAGAAGACATTTTTTGCCTCATGGACTGACCTTGATCCTAATAGGCATGTTGCCAATCATGCATACATAAAATATGCTACAGACGCTAGAGTATCTTTTTTTTCAGTCATAAATCTAGATAAAGATGTGTTTGAAAATTTAAATATTGGTCCTGTTTTATTCTATGAGCACATGCACTATTTTAAAGAGATTTTAATGGGTGTAGAATTTAAAATTAATGTAGAAATTAATGGATATAGTGAAGATGGTAGATTCTTTTCCCTTTTTCAAAATTTTTATGATAACCAGGGTAATCATCTAGCACATCTAGATCTTGCATTTGGAATTATGGATACAAAAACAAGAAAATTAACATCAATGCCTGAGGGTTCATTCAAAATTTTTAAAAATGGTCCAAAATCAAAATCATTTAAGCTTTTGACTAAAGATGACTTGAGAAGTCATGGTAAGTTCCCTGAAAATATTACAAAATAGCAGTAATAATGCAGTGATATAATTTTTTAATAATTACTTAAATATAAATACAAGTTGATATGAAAGAAAAATATTGGAAAAAAAATATTATGTATTTGAGAATACTCCTAACTATTTGGTTTATTTCTTCTTTTGGTTTTGGAATTCTTTTTGCAGAAAGTTTAAATAATATTTATTTAGGAGGATTTCCTTTGGGCTTTTGGTTTGCTCAACAAGGATCAATTTACATATTCGTTGTATTGATTTTTATATATGTTTATTTAATGAACAAGCTTGATAAAAAACACAATTTAGAAGAATAACATGGATGCACAATTTTGGACATATTTTTTAGTTGGAATTACATTTACACTTTACATTGGAATAGCTATCTGGTCAAGAGCTAAGAGTACAAAAGAATTTTATGTAGCAGGAGGGGGAATACATCCTGTTTTAAATGGAATGGCTACTGCTGCAGATTGGATGTCAGCAGCATCTTTTATTTCTATGGCAGGTATAATATCATTCTTAGGGTATGGCGGCTCTCAATATTTAATGGGTTGGACAGGAGGATATGTGCTATTAGCACTATGTCTTGCTCCTTATCTTAGAAAGTTTGGAAAATTCACAGTACCCGATTTTATTGGGGAAAGATATTACTCTCAAAATGCAAGAACTATAGCTTTAATTTGTGCAATTTTTGTCTCATTTACGTATGTAGTTGGTCAAATGAAAGGTGTGGGTGTTGCTTTCTCAAGATTCCTTGAAATACCATATGACAGCGGAGTAATTATTGGTATTGCTATAGTTTTTTTCTATGCTGTTCTTGGTGGTATGAAAGGTATTACATATACTCAGGTAGCACAATATTGTGTTTTAATTTTTGCATTTACAGTTCCTGCCATTTATCTATCACTTCAAGCAACAGGAAATCCAATACCTCAAATAGGATTTGGAAGTAAGACCTTAGACGGAGTATATCTTTTAGAAAAGCTTAATCTATTATCAGTTGATTTAGGTTTTGATAAATACACTGATATAAATAGAACTACTTTAATCAATGTTTTTTTTATAACTGGAGCTCTGATGTTTGGAACAGCAGGACTACCTCATGTTATTGTTAGATTCTTTACAGTTCCAAAAGTACGTGATGCAAGAATTTCTGCTGGATGGGCTCTATTATTTATATCAATTTTATATACAACTGCTCCTGCTGTAGCTGCTTTTGCAAAAGTTAATTTAATAAATACAGTTTCAAATGCTAAGTATGCTGATATGCCAGAATGGTTTACAAACTGGGAAAATACTGGGCTATTAGAGTTTGATGATAAGAATGGAGATGGAGTTATTCAATATGTTGCAGATACTCAAGTTAATGAACTAACAATAGACAATGATATTATGGTGTTAGCTAACCCTGAGATTGCCAATTTACCTCCATGGGTTATTGGATTAATTGTAGCGGGTGGATTAGCTGCTGCTTTATCAACTGCAGCTGGACTTTTACTAGTTATCTCAACTTCAATATCTCATGATCTTTTGAAAAAGAATATCAATCCTAATATATCAGAAAAAGGAGAACTCTGGGCTGCAAGAATTTCAATTGCGGTAGCTGTAGTAGCTGCAGGTTTAGCTGGATTAAACCCACCAGGTTTTGTGGCCGAAGTGGTTGCTCTAGCTTTTGGTTTAGCTGCTTCGTCTTTTTTTCCTGCAATTATCCTTGGAATTTTTGATAAGAAAATGAATAAAGAAGGTGCAATAGCTGGAATGCTTACAGGTATTATATTTACTGCTTTATATATTTTATATTTCAAACCACAGCTAGGAGGTAGTGGTTTGCCGGAAAATTATCTATTTGGAATATCTCCTGAAGGTATTGGAACTATTGGAATGATTATCAACTTTATTGTATCTTTAATTGTATCAAGATTAACAAAGCCAACACCAGAAAAAATTAAAGATCTAGTTGAAAGTATTAGATACCCAAAATAGATATGCTAAGAATTAAGACCCTTTCAGAATATTTCAAAAAATATGAATTAAGTGAAAAAAATCCAGAATCATTCTGGTCTGAAATAGCTGATTCTTTTACTTGGAAAAAAAAATGGGATAAAGTGCTTGATTGGGATTTTGAAAAAGCAAATATTAACTGGTTTCAAAATGCTAAACTAAATATTACAGAAAATATATTTGAGAGACATCTAAATGAGAGAGGAGATAAAACTGCAATTATATGGGAACCTAATGATCCCTCAGAGCCCTCAATTCATTTAACTTATAAAGAACTTTATGAAGAAACTTGTAAGTTCTCAAATGCTTTAAGAGCAAAAGGAATAAAGAAAGGAGATAGAGTTATTATTTATATGCCTATGGTCCCAGAAGCTGCTATCGCAATGCTAGCATGTGCTAGAGTAGGTGCTGTCCACTCTGTTGTCTTTGCAGGATTCTCTTCAACCTCATTAGCTGATAGAATCAATGACTGTCAAGCAAAAATGGTTTTGACATCAGATGGAAATTTTAGAGGAAATAAAACTATTCCTGTTAAACCAGTAGTTGATGAAGCACTTGAAAAATGTTCAACAATAGAGAGTGTTATAGTACTTGAAAGAACAAAACAGACTACAGAGATGATAGAGGGAAGAGATTATTGGTGGCATGATTGTATAAAAGAAGAATCTAAAGTTTGTGATGCTGAAGTTCTAGATTCAGAGGATATGTTATTTATACTTTACACCTCAGGATCAACAGGAAAACCTAAAGGAGTAGTTCACTCTTCTGCAGGTTACATGGTTTATTCAGCATATACCTTTTTAAATGTATTCCAATATGATAAAAATGACATTTATTGGTGTACCGCAGATGTAGGCTGGATAACTGGCCACTCATATATAGTATATGGCCCTCTACTTTGTGGAGCTACAACTGTTATGTTTGAAGGTGTTCCTACATTTCCAAATGTGAGCAGGTTTTGGGATATAGTAGATAAATTTAAAATTAATCAGTTTTATACTGCGCCAACAGCCATTAGAGCATTACAAGCACATGGATTAGAACCACTAAAGAATAACTCTTTAAAGTCTTTAAAAGTAATTGGATCTGTTGGAGAACCGATTAATGAAGAAGCATGGCATTGGTATCACGATAATATTGGAAAAGGAAAGTGTCCCTTGGTAGATACTTGGTGGCAAACTGAAACAGGAGGTATAATGATATCAGCACTAGCAGGTATAACGCCAAATAAACCTGCTCATGCATCATTGCCATTACCCGGAATTCACCCTGTAATAGTTGATTCAGATGGAAACGAGTTACTTGGAAATAATGTTCAAGGTAATCTTTGTATAAAATTTCCTTGGCCATCTATAATAAGAACTACATATGGAGATCACCAAAGATGTATAAATACTTACTTTTCAAATTATAAAGGAATGTACTTTACGGGAGACGGAGTTAAAAGAGATCACGATGGATACTTAAGAATTCTTGGTAGAGTTGACGATGTTATTAATGTTTCTGGACATAGAATGGGAACAGCAGAAGTGGAAAATGCTATTAATGAACATGAGGAAGTTATTGAGTCTGCAGTAGTTGGATATCCGCATGATATAAAAGGTGAAGGAATCTATGCTTATGTAATTATAAATTCA
>JABGTW010000076.1 GCA_018646865.1 Cryomorphaceae bacterium
TGGAAGGGGTTTAAACAGCGATATGTTTTATATAGCTGCTGGATTTAGTATAGATATTTATTAAAACTTAACTATAAATTCAAGTTTTTTATCTCCTCTTAAAACAAAAACCTTTGTTATATCGCCTTCTTCAAACTTAGATAATGAGTTCATATAATCATAGACATCTTTAACCTCATATTTGCCAACCATTATTATAACATCTCCATCAATTAAACCTGCCTCATCTGCTGGTCCTCCCTTAATTATTTGATCAGCTTTCATTCCCTCACCCTCAAATACATAATCAGGCATAACTCTTAAAGACACATTGAACCTAGATACAGTTGTTTGATTTGAAATGGTCTCTTTAAATTCAAGCTTATTATATGTTTCCAATTCATCTATTATATCAATAACATAATTTGAGATTTCAGATATTCCTTCATAGTTAATTAAGTCAACATCATCTGAAGGTCTATGATAATTTTCATGTGATCCGGTATTGAAGAATAATACGGGTATATCCTTATTGTAGAATGAGGTATGATCTGAGGGCCCAGTTCCATCATTAATAATTTTAAGCTTAAAATTATTATTTAAAGAATTGACAACTTGTTTGAAAATAGATGAAGTTCCTACACCATAAATTGATAATTCTCTCTCTTCGTTGAGCCTGCCTACCATATCTAAGTTTATCATAAAGTTTATTGACTCACTGTCAAATATCTCACTGTTCACAAAGTATCTAGAACCGATTAGCCCTAATTCCTCTGCTGAAAAAGCTATAAATAAATAATTATTTTTTAAGTCATTTCTATTCTTTAATTGTTTGGCTAGGGAAATAAGCATCGCAGTTCCACTTGCATTATCATCTGCACCATTATGAATCTCGTTTACACCTCTATCCAATGAATATTGTCCTCCATATCCAATGTGGTCATAGTGGGCTCCAATAATTACTGTGTTTTTCTTGTTATTGTCTATAAAGGCAATAATATTTTTTGCATCTATTTTACTATTTGTCTCCTCATTAAATTTAACTTCTTCATGAGGACTGCTAGGAAGGGTAAAATTAAAATCTTGAAAATATGAGCCTGTTAATTTAGTCAATCCAAATTTCTCAAATTTTGCTGCAATATAATTAGCAGCTAGATCTTCACCATTTGTTCCAGGGAATCTACCTTCAAGTTCTTCACTTGCTAAATATTCAATATCCTTCTTTATAGATTCTTTATTTGACTCTTGTGAGTTAATTGAAAATGAAATCAATAGACTCAACGTTAAACTTTTATAAAATACTTTCATAATAATAACTCTTATGTTACTTTAGCTGCAAAATTAATTTATTTACATGCGAAATTTACTATTGTTCTCTGTTTTTTACTTTTTTATAACAGCTAATGTAGTATTTGCCCAAATGGATAATTTAATTTATCCAGAAGAAAAAAACTTTAAGTCTCTAAGACAGATCACGTTTGGTGGGGATAATGCTGAAGCTTATTGGGACTTTAATGATACAAACTTAGTTTTTCAATCAAATAATCTTGACTGGGGAGTTAACTGTGATCAAATTTTTATAATTGATAAGTCAGAGGATTTATCAAATAAAACACCTAAAATGATAAGCACAGGACAGGGTAGAACAACTTGTGCATATTTTATGCCAGATGGTAAACACATAGTTTATGCATCAACACACCTAGGAAATCCAGAATGTCCTGATGCACCTTTAAGAGTTGAAGGCAAATATGTATGGCCTATATATGATACCTATGATATTTTTGTTTCGGATTTAGAGGGTAACATTGTCAACCAATTAACTAATCAAGTTGGCTATGATGCAGAAGCTACAGTTTCTCCAAAAGGTGATAAAATTGTTTTTACATCTACAAGAACTGGTGATTTAGAATTATTTACAATGAACATTGATGGTACAGATGTAAAACAAATAACAAATGAATTAGGTTATGATGGTGGAGCATTTTTCTCACCTGATGGATCAAAGATTATTTTTAGAGCTTCTAGACCAAAAACAAAAGATGAAATAGAAGAATATAAAGGGCTTTTAAAAGAAGGATTTGTTCAGCCAACTGATTTAGAGATATTTGTTTGTGATGCAGATGGTTCAAATCTTAAACAAGTAACATATCTTGGAAATGCAAATTGGAGTCCTTTTTGGCATCCTTCTGGAGAAAAAATTCTCTTTTCTTCAAATTTTGATGCTGTAGCTGGATTCCCATTTAATATTTATATGATAGATATAAATGGTAGGAACTTAAAGCAAATTACCTATGATAAAATGTTTGATTCATTCCCAGTATTTTCTAACAATGGTAAATATCTAATTTTTGCATCCAACAGAAATAATGGAGGAAATAGAGATACAAATGTTTTTATAGCAGAGTGGATCGATTAAGTATCTATTAAAGAAAACCTATTAATCTTGGAGTGTTTTTTCTATAGTCTTTATAGCTTTCTAGATGACCCCACTTTTTATTTCCATTATAGTCAAGAATTCTAATACCACTAACATATACTAATAATAAATATGTAAATATTGGTGATATAAGAGTAATTAACTCCCAACCCGCAAGAGATGAAAAAGAAATAATAGATATGCCCAACCATAAGGTAATTTCACCTAAATAATTTGGATGTCTTGAATACTTCCAAAGACCTGAACTTATAAATTTATCCTTATTGTTAAGGTCTTTTCTAAAAATACTTTTTTGATTATCTGCAATAATCTCTGTTGTAAAACCTATTACAAAAATTACAATACCTACATAGAAATAAGAGTTAATTTCTATACCATTTGCAATACCTGCTAATGCGCAAGCAGAACAAAGAGAAACCCACATTCCTTGTAGAGTCCAAGTCATAAAAAATCGTGATGGGGATTTCTTAATTTCTCTAAATCGTATATCTTCTCCAGCTTTTTTAATTCTGATAAAAAGAAAACTACCAAGTCTGATTGCCCACATAATTATTAATGTGGATATAATAATATTCCCCAGGTTTATATTACCTGACTCGTAATTATTATAAAAGCAAAATGAGACAATAGATATATAAGTTAAACTTCCAGATAAATCATAAAATTTCTCAGTTTGAAAAATATAAGCAGGTATAAATAACACCCATTGAATCAAGAATGCTATTAAAACTGCATCCTTTACAATTTTGATTTCAGTAATATATGCAACTGAAAAGGATAAAGTAAAAGCAAAAAGCGCAAAAAGTAATTCTTTAAAACTAGTCTTCATTTTATTAGATCAAAGGCTATCAATTTCCTCTCTCATTTTTTTGATATTATCATATCCTACTCTACAACATCCTCCTATGATATCTGGAGATAAACTTAGCCAATTTTTAATCATTACATCATTAAATTCATTTTTTCCACTCCAAAATTTATCTTCTTGATTATATACTTCACCTGAGTTAGGATAGATTAACACCTTTTTGTTTGAGTATTTTTTTAATTTTCTTATTGCTTTCTCAACCAATAATGGAGAAAAACAATTTATTCCAAGAGTTGTAATTTTCTCTATACCAGATATTATTTCACAAGCTTCTTTAAAAGAAGACCCATCTCTAAATTCGATGTTTTCATTACATGTTACTGAAATCCATATTTCTTTTTTTGTGTTAGATAAAATTTCTGAAAGAATTTTAAATTCTCTTAAGCATGGAATTGTCTCATATAATATAATATCTAAATCAGTTTCTTCGATGATACGAATGTTATTATGATGGAAATTCATTATTTCATCATCAGTTGAATCATATTCACCAACATATTCAGATGCTTTTGGATCAAATGAAGCATATGGACCGAAACTTCCAACAATTTTAATTTCTCTTTTAGATTTTGATTCTAAGATTGCTTCTTTTACGAGATCTACTGATTTTTGAAAAATTTTCTTAATCTCCACAGATTGATATCCCATGTTTTTAAGTCTACCAAAACTAATCTGATAAGTTGATGTTGAGATGTAATCAGCGCCTGCTTTAATATAGCCTTTATGTATATCCTTAATTATATTAGGATCATTAATTAATGCCATTCCTGTCCATAATTTATTCTTTAAATTATACCCTAGTTGTTCCATTGGAAATGACATACTTCCATCAAGAAGCTTAATTTTATTAATCATGAAAACTAAATTAAAAAAGTCTACTTAAAGATCATTAAAAATAGATTATATTTACAGCTTGAAATTTTTCAGGGCGCTTAGCTCAGTTGGTTTAGAGCACCTCGTTTACACCGAGGGGGTCGGGGGTTCGAATCCCTCAGCGCCCACCAAATAAAAACCCACTCAATTGAGTGGGTTTCTTTATTTAAATAATTAATTATGGTAATTTGAATAGATCTTCAACACTGCAATTAAGTGTATTGGAAATCTTTAAAGCTAATACAGTAGATGGAACATAAACACCATTCTCAA
>JABGTW010000041.1 GCA_018646865.1 Cryomorphaceae bacterium
AAAATGCAAAGACCACCAATATTTTCAGCAATCAAAAAGGATGGAAAGAGAATGTACGAATATGCAAGACAAAATAAAAAAGTAGAAATCCAAGAAAGAGAAATAGAAATTCATGAATTTAATATTACTAGTTTTTCAAGTCCTTATGTTGAATTTCATATTAAATGTTCAAAGGGAACCTACATAAGATCAATAGCAAATGATTTTGGCGCAAAGTTAAATTCTGGTTCATTTTTATTTGAGCTTAGGAGAATAAAAATTGGTGAATTTTCTGTTCTTAATGCGCTTAAGATAGAATAGAAGTTAAAACTTTATAATTATATTTGCATTATTCCATAGACAATGAAATACAAAAGAATACTACTTAAACTCAGTGGAGAAGCTCTCCTAGGAAAAAACTCTTATGGCATTGATAATGATAGACTTGTAGTTTATGCTGAAGAGATTAAGCAAATTCATAAACAAGGTGTAGAAATTGCAATTGTTATTGGAGGAGGAAATATTTTTAGAGGTTTGACAGGTTCAAAAGACGGAATTGATAGAGTTCAAGCAGATTATATGGGTATGTTAGCCACTGTAATTAATGGTCTAGCTCTTCAAAATGCATTAGAAAATATGGATATTCCAACAAGACTTCAGTCTGCAATTAAAATGGAATCAATTGCAGAGCCATTCATCAAGAGAAAGGCTACTAGGCACCTAGAAAAAGGACGAGTTGTAATTTTTGCATCAGGGACTGGAAATCCATATTTTACAACTGATTCTGCAGCAGTACTTAGAGCAATTGAGATTAATGCAGAAGTTATTTTAAAAGGGACTAGAGTAGATGGTATATATAATGAAGATCCTGAAAAAAATAAAAAGGCAATAAAATTTGAGAATATTTCCTTTGAAGAAACAATTAAAAAAGGTCTAAAAATAATGGATACCACAGCCTTTACCTTAAGTAAAGAGAATGAACTTCCTATAATTGTTTTTGACATGAACACCAAAGGAAACTTAACAAAGGTTATAATGGGTGAAAAGATTGGAACTAAAGTTTCAAAATAATTTTTTAAGTATGGAAAACAATCAAGAATTAATCGAAAATGCAGAGTTAAACATGATGTCTGCTGTTAGTCATTTAGAAGCAGAGTTAGCAAAAATTAGGGCTGGTAAAGCTAACCCAATAATGCTTAAAGGTATATATGTCGAATATTATGGAAATAATACACCCTTAAATCAGGTAGCTTCGGTAAGCACACCTAACGCACAAACCCTTAGTATTCAACCATGGGAAAAAGATATGCTCGATGAAATAGAGAAAAGTATTATTAGTTCAAACCTGGGACTTAATCCTGTTAATAACGGTGAATCATTATTAATCAATATCCCTCCTTTAACAGAAGAAAGAAGAATTGAATTAACTAAGATTGCAAAATCTGAATCTGAATCTGCTAAAGTAAGTATAAGAAATACTCGAAAGGATATTAATAATAAAATTAAAAATCTTGAAATTTCAGATGATCTAAAATCTAATCTTGAAATCGATGCTCAAGATTTAACTGATAAATACATTAAAAAAGTAGATGAAATGTTCGCAGTTAAAGAGAAAGACATTCTAACTTTATAATATATGGACTTATTAAAAATAAAAGATATATATGCTTCACCTGACATTAATAAAAATGTTAACATAGGTGGATGGGTAAGAGCTTTTAGAGCAAACAAATTTATTGAACTAAATGATGGGTCTACCATTAAGAATATGCAATGTGTTATTTCAGATTCCTCAATAGATGAAGAAATTATAAAAAAAATAACTGTTGGAAGTTCGTTAAAAATTAAAGGTAATCTAATAAAGAGTATAGGTAAAGGTCAAAGTTTTGAAATTCAAATATTAAGTATAGAAATATTAGGTGAATCAGATCCTGACCAATATCCTATTCAACCAAAGAAACATAGCTTTGAATTTCTCAGAGAACAAGCACATCTGAGAATTAGAACTTCTACATTTAGCTCTGTAATGAGAATTAGATCTAAACTAGCTTTTGGAATTCATGATTTTTTTAACACAAATGGATTTAACTACATTCACACTCCAATAATAACCTCTAGTGATGCTGAAGGGGCAGGAGAAATGTTCAAGGTTACTACACTAAATGAAGATCAAATTAATTCAAAAGAGACTGATTATTCAAAAGATTTTTTTGGAAAAAAAACAAGTTTGACTGTATCAGGTCAATTAGAAGCTGAAACATACGCACTAGGTCTTGGTAATGTATATACTTTTGGCCCAACTTTTAGAGCAGAGAATTCTAACACATCTAGACATGCTTCTGAATTTTGGATGATTGAACCTGAAATGGCATTTTACAATCTTGATGATAACATGGATCTAGCTGAGTCTTTTCTAAAATATTTACTTCAATATATTTTAGATACTTGCTCCGATGATTTAACATTTCTTGATGAAAGACTTAAAAAGGAAGAAAGTCAAAAACCAAAGATTGAAAGAAGTGAACTTAATTTAATTGAAAAAATAAAATTTACAATTAATAACAAGTTTGTTAGAATAACCTATTCGGAAGCTTTCGAAATTCTTAGAAATTCAAATTATAATAAAAAGAAAAAATTTAAATATTTAATAGATGAATGGGGGTGTGATTTTCAAAGTGAACATGAACGATTTTTGGTAGAGAAACATTTCAAATCGCCTGTTATTATTTATGATTATCCCTCAAGTATTAAAGCATTCTACATGAGATTAAATAGTGATGAAAAGACAGTCAGAGCTATGGATGTTTTGTTTCCAGGTATTGGTGAAATAATTGGAGGGTCTCAAAGAGAAGAAAGATTAGATGTTTTAAATAAAAGAATTCATGAAATGGGTATAGATGAAAAAGAATTATGGTGGTACTTAGATCTTAGGAAATATGGGACAGTTCCTCATAGTGGTTTTGGATTAGGATTTGAAAGGATAGTAATGTTCTGCACTGGAATGCAAAATATTAGAGATGTAATTCCTTATCCTAGAACACCAAAAAATGCTTCATTTTAAAATGAATTAATTCTTTTCTTACTTTTGTTTAAGTATTCAATTAAAATGCTTAATCAAAAACTACAATTAAAGTTATCTCAGAAGCTATCACCACAACAAATTCAGTTGATGAAGTTGATTCAGCTTACAACAACAGAGTTAGAACAGAAGGTTAAAAATGAAATAGAAGAAAACCCAGCTCTTGAGCAAGGGAAAGAATCATTAGAAAATGAATCTAATGAATTTGAATCAGATAATGATGAAGGAGATGTGAATGTTGATGATTATCTTTCAGATGAGCCAGAAGATTTCAACCAGAACTATTATTCAAATCAAGAAGAGAATACTAATTTTCAAACAAAATCATCACTAAGTTTTCACCAATTCCTAGATAATCAATCAAAGAATTTAATTCTTAAAAATTCTGAAAAGCCAATATGTGAATTCTTAATTGGAAGTATTGATGAGAGTGGTTATTTAAGAAGAGAGATTGATGATATTATTGATGATTTAGCGTTTACACAAAATATTATTGCTACAAAAGATGAAGTTTTATCAATATTAGAAAAAATTCAAGATCTTGATCCTCCGGGAGTAGGAGCTAGATCACTTCAGGAATGTCTTTTAATTCAACTTAAGAAAAAAAATAATTTAAAAGACTCAGTAATTAATTCAATTAATATACTAGAAAATGAGTTTGAAATATTTTCAAAAAAGAAATTTTCAAAACTTTCTGAAAAATTAAATTTATCTCAGGAAGAATTAAAAGGCTCAATAGAAGAAATATCTAGATTAAATCCTAAACCAGGAGGATCTATAACAAGTGAATTCTCAAATAACACTATAATTCCTGATTTTATTCTAACAATTGAAGATGGAAATTTTATAGTTGAACTTAACAAAAGAAATTCACCTGAATTAAGACTTTCAAATTCTTATAAAAATATTCTTGAGGGATATAAAAATGATCCAAAAAAAACTAAGTCTCAAAATCAAGCAATGCAATTTTTGAAACAAAAACTTGATTCAGCTAAATGGTTTATAGAGGCAATTGAACAAAGACATCAAACATTATTTCAAACTGTAAATGCAATTGTTAATTTTCAAAAACAATATTTTTTATCAGGAGAGGAGATAAATCTTAAACCAATGATATTAAAAGATATTGCTGAAATAATTAACATGGATATATCTACAATATCCAGAGTTGCTAATAGTAAGTATATAGAAACACCATATGGAATAAAACTTCTAAAGAGTTACTTTTCTGAAGGCATGAAAAATAAAGAAGGTGAAGAAATTTCTACTATTGAAATAAAAAACATGTTGAAAGAAATTGTAGATAAAGAAAACAAAAACAAACCTTTATCAGATATAGAATTGTCTAATAAGCTGTCTGATAAGGGCTACAAAGTTGCTAGAAGAACTGTTTCTAAATACCGAGAACAACTTGATATATCAGTTGCTAGGCTTAGAAAAGAGCTATAGTATATAAAAAATCAATCCTAATCTAAAAAAACTAACATTCAAATTGTTTCCATCAATAGTTTTTTTGTTTTTAATTAATGGATTTAAATCATACTCTAAAGATATATTCCATGTATTATAACCAGCATTAAGGTAAATTGAACTTGTCCAATCTTCAATTTCATCAATTTTAAGTTCAGTACCATAAGAAGGGTTTGAGTATAATGGAAAATTCTTTTTTAATTTAAACCCAGAATAAATTCTCCAAAATTTAAATTCGTCTATCTTAGATGTTCTCCATCTATATTCTATTGGAATAACAATTGAAGAAAAAGAAAGTTTATTTTTAGATTCTAAGAACTTACTAACTATTATTCTATAATTAATTTCACTATTTTCTATAATAGGTTGAATATTTGAAGTAAAAAAATTTCTTTCATATCCAACACCTACTCCAATTGCTCTAGTTGAATTATTATTTAAAGGAAAATCACGAATGAAACCAAATTGAAAATTACCAGAAAATCCATTTTGTTTAAAATCTTGAATAGACTCACTCTGAATAAAATAACTTGATCCAAAATAAAACTGATCCTCTCTGTAATTCTGTTTTGATAGTTCTGAGGGGGATTGACTGTAAAGACTAAAAGATAATAGATAGGTTAGAAAAAATAAATTTTTTCTAGTTAAAATTCTGAGTGTAGTCTCCAACTCTTGTTGTATAGTTTAGCTTAAGGGCGTTAACTTTACGCAACTCTTGCTTGATATCACTGATTATACCCATCTTAGTATCACTATCAACTTTTAATGCAGTTGTTAGAACATTTTGAAGTTCTTCTCGCTTTGCAGCTCTTTCTGCCAAAACAAATGCACCAACTTCTTCAACAGTTCCAAATTTATCATTTAATTGAATTCTTGCTTGGCTACCATATGTTTCAACATATCTATTAGAGGGTTTACCTGCATATATATAAATGACTCTATCTTTTTTGTCTAGCTTTTGAACTTGATCAGCAGCAGGAAGTGTGTTTTGAACCATTAACGTACTGTCACGCATAACAGTTGCAACCATAAAAAAGAATAAAAGCATAAAAACTATATCAGGCAAAGAAGCCGTTGATATTGCAGGAAGATCTCCACTTTTCTTTTTATTAAACTTTGCCATAATTAATTTACTTTACTTGGTTCAGCCTCAGATAATTTTTGAGGATATAATAATTTAACTACATCTATCTTCTCTTTCAAGTTAGCTTTATCATCAGCAGATGTCCTAGGGTCACTGTATGTGAGATCAGCTTCAACATATGAAATACCCATATTAGGATTCAGTCTAGCAAATTCTCTATTCCTCAGTTCATTGTAGGCAGCAACTAATTCATTTTGAACTGCTATATAAACTTTATATTGAGTTTCTCTATCATTTTTTAATGATATAATAGCTTTATCTGGATTATCAGAAGATCTAGAGTTTCCATTACCTTGACAATAATCACAAGCTTCAATACCTGATCCTCCTCCATTATCAAGAAATTCAACAGCAAGAGCTCTAAGATCTTTAATATCAGTTAACGATTCTTCAACCAATAGTTGATTATTCTTGTTAACTACAACAGTAAAAATATTTTTTTCTCTAATAATTGGTGGATCAATTTGGTCTTCCATGGGAGGAAGTTTTCTATTAATCCCACTATCAGTTTCAATAGTAGTAGTCACCAAAAAGAAAATCAAAAGTAAAAAGGCAATGTCAGCCATTGATCCGGCATTAACTTCTGGAGCTTTTCTTTTAGCCATATCTTATTTTTTTATAGAATTTTTAATTCCTGGTAAAATCATTAACCCAACAGCAACAATTGACAAGATGTAGAATACTCGTAAACCTGTACCTACTAGTCTTGATCCCATAGCTGAAAGAACTTTACCATCTCTCATCGGTGTTTCCACTCCACTTGAAAGAACAAAAGCAATAAGGACAACAGCCAGGAATAATCCTGCAGACTTAGCAGCATTTTTCATCTTAGCTTTATCTTTTGCAATACCTCTTAGTGAAAAGATTAGCGTAACTACAACGGCTATTAGTAATATAAATTGACTAAGAAGAATTATTGGTGTTATAGCAGAAAAATCACCAGATGCAGCAGCCATTTTTATACTATCATCTCCACTTGCAAAGACTATTGCTAGAAATATTATACCAATTACTCCAAGGGCAATACACCCAATTCTAGTTATTTTTTCAAGATTCATAATGTTTTATTTTTTTTGAGCTGAAAGAATATCAATTAATGTAATTGATGCGTCTTCCATATCATTAACTATTGAATCAATTTTTGATACTATATAGTTGTAAAAAACTTGTAATATAATTGCTACTATAAGACCAAAAACTGTTGTTAAAAGTGCTATTTTAATACCACCTGCAACTAAAGAAGGCTGCATATCACCAGCAGCTTCAATTCTATCGAACGCATTAATCATCCCAATAACAGTTCCCATAAATCCAAGCATAGGAGCTAGAGCAATAAATAGAGATATCCAAGAAACATTTTTCTCTAGCTGTCCCATTTGAACACCACCATATGATATCACAGCTTTTTCGGCACTTTCTACACCGTCTTTTGCTCTATCTAAACCTTGATAAAAGATTGAAGCTACAGGACCTTTTGTGTTTCTACATACTTCTTTAGCAGCTTCAACACCTCCTGATTTAAGAGCTTCTTCTACATCACCTGTAAGCTTATCTGAGTTAGTTGTAGATAAGTTAAGGTAAATGATTCTTTCAATTGAAATTGCTAAACCAAGAATTAGACAAATAAGAACGATTCCCATAAAACCTGGACCTCCTTCTATAAAACGTTTCTTTATTTCTTGAGTAAAACTAGCAGAAGCATCATCAGAGCTAGCTTCCATCATTGACTCATCTTGTGAATCCTGAATAGTAACTGTACTATTAATTGTAGTCGTTGCGTAAGCATTGTTTGTAAATGTTGAACCAACGAATACAGAAAGGATTAAGGTTAATAATATTTTTTTCATTTTTATAATATTTTCAATATTTGAGAATCGAAAGATATAAAAATTATTATACGATTCAAATTTTTTTGGGTCTGATAATTTATAAGTTTTTATTTACTAGAATTCTACTTATTAGGTTCATATTTATTATATGGATACGAGTCTGGAATAACAAAAGGACCTGTGGAGATTGTCAGAGGGAAGTCAGAATCTGGATCTAAAACAAACTCCATCATAACAGCTTCATATCCACCCGATTCACTATCTATTTTAATATTATAAGTATTGGTAGGAGATTTCTCAACATTTAATCTTTTCCAAAGTTCTCCCTTTTGCCAAAGTCTAAAATCTCTTCCATTTTTATTTTTTGCACTCCAAATAGATACATCATAATTTCCTTCATAATTAAGAGCTACATCAATATTTCCATCATTAAGTTCCCAATTCAAAGAAGGCATTTGAATTTCATTAATTATTCTATAGAAATAACTGACTAAATCATCGTTAAGATATCTTCCATTTAGTGAGTGATTGGTATTTGGGACATATCTCAAAAGTTTATCACCTGGAAGCTGGTTATAATAAAACTTCCATGAATCAGTTGAAAAAAACTCATCAGAGCCAGCATTAATAATATATTTAGGCATTGTAAATTTTTCTTTAAATGTAAAAGGTTCAACATAACTCATGAGTATTTTAAATTCTTCTGTATTCATCCAATCTTGTATGTCGTAGTTAATATAAGACTGAACTGCAGGAGAGAATTCTCCATAACTGCGGTAATGATTTTCAAATGATGGAACTAAATTTAGCATATCAATTACCATTGGAACTACGCCAATTACTCGAGAATCAACTGCTGCAGTAGTCCAAGCTGTCCATCCTCTTTTTGAAGCCCCAGAAACTACAAAATCATTCAAACTTACACTGTTTTGAAAAGCAATTTCCTGAGCTAAATCCATTGCTCTTACTACTGCTCTAGTCATTGGTAATCTTGGTAACCATTCAATATCTTTTTGTTTAGCTCCCTTTTCTAGAAACTGATTCCATGCAAAAGCAATCAAATCATCCTCATAAAATGATTCTTGTTCAGAGTCTAAAAAATTAATTGGTTGAAATGGAATATTATGAATATTAACAATTATTGATTTTGTTTTCAAAGAATAGCTTACAGATGTTGAATCAAGTCTAAAATAAGTTTCATCTTCAACTCCTGAATCAATAAACATTATCCCAGTATCAGCTTTAGTTTCTTTAGGAATAACTATATCTACATAATGCCACCATTCAGTATTTTCTACTTTCTTTGAATCTAACCATTCACCTGAAGTCATTTTAATATGATATCCCGTCCAATCATCTTCATAAATAATTTCTTCTATATCATAACTAAATTCATTTTTTGTAGAACTAATATAATCCTGCATTGAGGTATAACTCTCAGTTGATAAAAAAACATAATTAAGGACAAAATAAGTTGTGGCTAGAGATAAAACTAAAAGGATTTTTTTTGAAGACATAATATTAAATTTAAATAAATTTTAATTAAAAATTACCACCTTATAATTGTGCTTCCCCAAGTAAATCCGCTACCAAAAGCTGCAAGCACTACTATATCACCTTCTTTTATTTTACCTTCCTGCCATGCTTCTGTCAATGCTATAGGTATTGAACCAGCAGTTGTATTGCCATATTTTTGAATATTATTATGTATCTGATTTTCAGATAGACCAAATCTCTTTTGAACAAATTGAGATATACGAAGATTAGCTTGATGAGGAATTAACATATCTATCTGATCTGGACTTAGGTTATTGTGTTTTAATCCCTCCATAATTACTTCTGAAAAACGAACTACTGCATTTTTAAAAACTAATTGACCATTCATGTTAGGATAATAAGATATATCTTCAGAATCATTTGAGTCTATAATTTCTGGAACCCATCTATTTGTGCTTGGGCTAATTAAAGCAAGTTCTTCTGCATACTTTCCTTCTGAATGAAGATGTGAAGAAAGAATACCTTTAGTTAAATCTTCTTCTCTTGAAACTACTGCAGCTCCAGCCCCATCTCCAAAAATAACTGACACCCCTCTTCCTCTTGATGTCATATCCAATCCTCCAGAATGATTTTCAGATCCAATAACCAAGATGTTTTTATACATTCCTGACTTTACATATTGATCAGCAGTAGAAATGGCATAAATAAAACCTGAACACTGATTTCTAATATCCATAGCAGGACATGTTGGTATATCTAACAACTCTTGAACTAAAACCCCACTACCAGGAAAATAATAGTCAGGACTTAAAGTAGCAAAAAGTATTAAATCAATTTCATTCTTTTCAATACCTGCTCTTTTCATTGCAATTTTAGCAGCTTCAACACCCATAGTAGCCGTTGTGTTACCATCTCCTTTTTTAATATGTCTTCTTTCTTTAATTCCTGTTCTTTCAATTATCCATTCATTAGATGTATCCATAATCTTCGAGAGATCTTCATTAGTCACAACATTCTCAGGGACATACATTCCTAGTCCAGATATTTTTGAATTATACATGTTTTAGTTTTTTCTTTAAGTTAATGATTTTTTGGTTTGTGAAATACAACTCATTATTGCATCATAGACTAGAATTAAAATCTTATTCCAAACGCACATTACTAAGACCGATGTCAACACCTGCTTCAGCTTTAATTAATATTGATGATGTAATTTTTAACATATCTATCCCTAATTCTTCAAAATTACTTAAGGGAATCATATACTCCTGCCAATCACCACTTATTTTAATTTCTAATGTTTTGTCGCAATTAACTCTGTCATCACATTGACCAATTTGCAATGTAGAATCTGAACCAGTAAATGACTTAGCATTGAAAGCTAATTTCATGGCACCATTAGACTGACGAGTTAAATCATTCGGTTTAACAGAAGATATACGGAAATAATCTCCATCAGATTTAGTCCAATTAATTCGTAATGCATCTTCTTGAGCCATATGATCTGTTTTGCTTATAATAAGTCCTCCTACAGATGATGGAAAGCTTGCAATTTGTTTTTCTAATTCTCCAGAAATCAACCATAAGTCCCATGGAGCAACTACCTCTCCTTTATTGAAATACTCACCTGTTGAAACAATATCACTGTTTTCTAATCCAGAATTTTCTGACAAAATATCAATTTGATCTATACTACTGTAGCTAAGTCCATATCCAACTTCAAACAAGGTTTCATTATTATTTTTTGAAACTATAGCACTTGCTGGCCATGAAAAAGACAATCTACCCAAGAAATCATATGATGGATCTGATTGAAAAAGCATATCAGAAATACCACCTCCTTCACTGCCAGGTAACCACGCAGCTATAAATGAGTCTGAATTGTTAATTTCAGGGTTTGCCCACAATGGACGTCCTGATAAAAACACTGACACAACCGGAATTTCTCTATTTTTATAAACAGATAATTTATTGGTGTCAAATCCGTTTGGACTAAAATCCAGATTTTCACGATCACCTTGAAATTCAGCATAAGGGTCCTCTCCATAAATTGCTATAACTACATCAGCATTTAAGGATGTATCACCATCTTCTGAGAAAATTACTTTTCCACCTGCTTTATTGACTATTTCCTCAATACCTTGTAGAATAGATTCTCCATTTGGAAATTTATCATTACTATGTCCTGTTCCTTGCCAAGAAAGTGTCCAACCACCGCTTGCTTTAGAAATACTTTCTGCTCCATCTCCAACAACCAATATTGTTTTTGTAGGATCAATTGGCAATAATTGATTGTTATTTTTTAGCAGAACCATAGACTCTCTTACAGCTTGTCTTGCAATAGCTTTATTTTCTGGTAATGCTAAAAGACTTTCATTACCAGCATTGACTCGAGAGCTTGGAGCACCTTTTTGAAAAATACCTGATGAAAGTTTAACTCTTAAGATACGTCGAACAGCATCATCCAAACGCTCCATAGTTATTGTACCATCTTTAACATGTTTAAATGTACTTTCATACAAGCCTTTCCAACTATCTGGCGCCATGTACATATCCAACCCTGCGTTTAACGATTGTGGACAATCTGTATTAATACATCCTGGAACCTGACCATGACCATTCCAATCACCAACCACAAATCCGTTAAAACCCATTTTTTCTTTCAACACATCGGTTAGTAATTCTTTATCACCATGGAGTTTTCTTCCCTGCCAACTAGAAAAAGAAGCCATTACAGTTTGAACACCTGCAGGGATCGAACTGTAATATCCAGCAGCATGAACCTGACTTAATTCTTTTTCACTGATTAAGGCATCTCCTTGATCTACTCCATTTTCAGTAGCACCATCAGCTAAGAAATGCTTTGCACTTGAAATTACTTTACCATTTCCCATGAAATCTTCTGAACCAAATTGTCCTTGCAAACCAATCACAATTCGATCTCCATAAGACTTAACAATATCAGGATTTTCAGAGAATCCTTCATAACTTCTACCCCATCTCAAATCTTGAGGAACAGCTAATGTTGGAGCAAAAGTCCAATCATGACCGGATACAGTTAATTCATGTGCAGTAACACTTGCAATTTCTTCAATTAAATCTGGATTATTCATTGCACCAAGACCTATATTATGAGGGAAAATTATTGAACCTTTTAAATTTGCATGTCCATGCACAGCATCAATTCCCCATATAATTGGTATAGCTATTTCAACACCTTCATCATCAATGGATGCATTATAATATTTGTCAGCCATTTCAAGCCAAGCTTCTGTTTCAGCATATGGTAATGGACCTGGAGCAGAATTTCCTCCACTTAACACAGATCCTAGTCTATATTTTTTTACATCCTCAGGAGTTAAAGACCCAGTATCACCCTGAATAACTTGTCCAACCTTTTGCTCTAAAGTAAGTTTAGGAAGTATTTCATCAATTTGAGCTTCAATATCAGGATCTAATGGTAAAGAATCCAAACTAGGCCATAAATCTGTACTCTGAGTAGGATTACAACTTAAAAAAAAGATTGCACCTACGAGTAACGCAATAAAAGTTAAACACAGTTTGAATATATCACTTAAAGATTTGATGGTTTGCATTTTAAAATTTTAAAATTAAATTTTGACACTTATATGTCTAATTGTAATGGATAAATATAATAAGGAAAAAAGTTAATTCCTACTTAGCAGAGAGGAAGGGATTCGAACCCTCGATTCCAATTTCTCAGAATACACGCTTTCCAAGCGCGCGCCTTAAACCACTCGGCCACCTCTCTAGGTTTAATAAATTAATCTCCAAAAACTTTAATTGAATTTTGTTGAGTTATTTTAGAGATTTCATCAATTTTTAAATTATAAATTTCTGCTAGTTTATCTGCAATTATTTTTAAATATGAACTCTCATTTCTAGTTCCACGGTAAGGTGAAGGAGCCAGGTAAGGTGAGTCTGTTTCCAAAACAATTTTATTTATTGGAATTTCATTGAGAAATTCAGATATTTTTCCATTCTTAAATGTTAATACACCTCCAATACCTAGATGAAAATTCAAATCTATAATTCTGCGTGCTTGATCAATATTTCCAGTAAAACAATGAAAAATTCCTCTTAATTTTTCACATTTAAATTTTTCTAAAACTTCAAAAATTTCATCAAAAGAATCTCTTGAATGAATAACTATTGGTAGGTCATTCTCAATAGCTAATTTAATTTGCTGTTCAAATGCAATAACTTGCTGATCAAAATATTTTTTTTCATGAAAAAGATCAATACCAATCTCTCCAATTGCTTTATAGTTATGTTCTTTAATTTTTTTCTTTACAAAATCTAATTCTAAGTCAAAATTATCATCAACAGAACAAGGGTGCAAACCAATCATACAAAAAATATCATCTGGGAATTTTTTTTCCAGATCGTGCATGCTCTTATTATATTTTGAACTTATAGAAGGAAGATAAAATTTTTCTACACCTACAGCTTTTGCCCTAGAGATGACATCATCAATATCATCTCTAAATTGTTCAAGATATAAATGGGTATGAGTATCAATCAATTAATTAAGTCCTAAATGTTTTTCAACTTTACCGTCCATGAGAATATTCTCTGGATCTTCAACACCTTCTTTAACAGCTATTAAAAATCCAACAGATTGGTTACCATCTATAATTCTATGATCATAAGACAAAGCTAGATACATCATAGGTCTTATTTCAACTTTACCATCAATAGCTACAGGTCTTTGAATTATATTATGCATTCCTAGTATTCCAGATTGAGGAGGATTTATAATAGGAGTAGATAGCATTGAACCAAAAACACCACCATTAGAAATAGTAAATGTTCCTCCGGTCAAATCATCAACTGTGATTGTCTTATTTCTTACATGATCTGCAAGTCTTTTTATTTCTTGTTCAACTGCTGCGAAAGATAGATTTTGAGAGTTTCTTAATATTGGTGTCATTAAACCTTTAGGACCTGAAACGGCAATGCTTATATCACAATAATTAAATGAAATTTTTTCGTTACCATCAATCATTGAATTAACATCTGGATATAATTCAAGAGCTCTAGTTACTGCCTTTGTAAAAAAACTCATGAAGCCTAGGCCTACTCCATGTTTTTGAGAAAATGCTTCTTTATACTTTTTTCTAAGTTCAAATATATTTGACAAGTCTGCCTCATTAAAGGTAGTTAACATTGCAGTTTCATTTTTAACAGAGACTAATCTCTCTGCAACCTTTCTTCTTAACATTGAAAGTTTTTCCCTATTCTCACTTCTTCCTTCATCATTTGATGATCCCATTGCAGGCACAATTTTTAAAACATCATCTTTAGTAATTTTATCACCCTTAGCTTTAATTTCATTTATATCAATTCCTTTATCTGAAGCAATATTTCTTGCAAGAGGAGTAATACTTATTCCATCATCTTCAACTAAATCAACCTTTTTATCTTCTTTTGCTACTTCAATTACAGGTTCTTTAATTAGAGGTTTGGAATCAGAAGCTACAGTTGTATCTATTAAGCAGACAATATCTCCAACAGCCATTAAATCTCCTTCTTCTGCTTTTAAAGTAATTTTTCCAGATGCTTCAGCAGGTAAATCTAAAGTAGCTTTATCAGAATCTATCTCAGCAATTGTTTGATCTTTTGTAACTACATCACCATCTTTAACTAACCATTGAGAAATTTCAACTTCTGTTATAGACTCTCCTGGGGAAGGAATTTTCATTTCGAGGACCATCAGTACTTTTTAGCTAGTTTTAAGTTATCAAAATTAATCATAAAATTGAAACTATTTAAATAATCATTATCTTAATAAATAAAATAAATGCAAAACAGAAGAGGTTTTCTAAAGTCGTCATCTATAGCAACTCTGGGTTTATTATCGTTAAGTGAAAACTTATATTCAATAAATAAATTTCCAAACAGAAAAATAAAAATAAGTTTAATGCCTGGATCTGTGGGTATTAATGTTAATGCCTACGAGTTAATCAATCTTGCAATAAAAAATAATTTTGATTCAATCTACCCATTAATAAATGATTTAAAGAAGATGAGTGATTTAGAATTAAATGATTATATGGGAATGATGAAAAGTAATTCTGTATCATTTGATGTGTGTATATTACCTGTTGATTTTTCTCAAACAAATTCTGTTTTTAATGATGGTATAAAGGTTCTCAAAGATTATTGTAATACTATGAAAAAGATTGAATCAAAAGGATTCTGTAGATGGATAATGCCTACAAATAATGATTTAACATATTTAAAAAATTTTGAGACACATAAGTCAAGACTTAAAGAGTGTGCAAAAATAATTGGAGATAATGGTATGAAGCTTGGATTAGAATTTGTTGCACCAAAAACATTGATGGCTAGAGATCAATTTTCATTTATTAGAACAATTAATGAATTAAGAGAATTAATTGATGCTATTGATGAAAATAATGTTGGATACCAGCTAGATACTTTTCATTTATATTGTGCAAATCATTCAGTTGATGATCTAAGATTCTTAAATAAAAATGACATAATTATGTGTCAATTAAATGATGCAGTCAAAGGAAGAAGTCAAGATGAACAAATTGACTTGGAGAGGGAACTTCCAGGCAAAACAGGATTAATAAATACTACTCCTTTTTTAAATTTTTTAGAAGAAATTGGATATGAAGGGACTATAAGTGCTGAACCTTTTAATAAAGATCTCAACAACATGGATAATGAGGAAGCTGCAAAAGTTACGTTTAATTCAATCAAGAAAAGCTTTGAAGATGCAGGGATCTTTTAGAATTTAATTTCTAAAATTATTTTTTTGTTTATCAAAAACATATTCTATAACCTGATTATGTCTTTTTTCAAACCTAGTGTAACTTCCTGAAGCAGTAGAACCATAAAATCTTCTTGTAGCAGGTCTAAATTTATTTGAAGCTGGCAAATGCATTTGAATATGACTCCAAGCTCCCATATTTTTTGGCTCCTCCTGAGCCCAAACTATATCTTTTGCGTTTGAGAATTTTTTAATTTCAGTATTAATTAAATCCATAGGTAAAGGAAATAATTGTTCGAGTCTAACAATAGCTACATTTTTAATATTATTCTTTTCTCTGTAGTCTAGAAGATCAAAATAAAATTTACCTGAACAGAAAACTAAAGAGTCTGCTTTTTTAGGGTCAATATCTTGGTCAGTTATTATTGGTAAAAATTTTGATGTACTTAACTCATCTATTTCAGATATAACTTTAGAGTGTCTTAGTAAACTTTTAGGAGTGAATAAAATTAAAGGCTTTCTAAAAGTAGTAAGCATCTGTCTTCTTAAAAGGTGAAAAAGATTTGATGGAGTTGTACAATTAGCAGCATACATGTTGTCTTTAGCACATAGCTGTAAATAACGTTCCATTCTGGCAGAGGAATGCTCAGCCCCTTGGCCTTCGTAGCCATGAGGAAGATAAAGAACTATTCCATTTTGTAATTTCCATTTATCTTCTGCTGATGAAATATATTGATCAATTATAATTTGAGCACCATTAGAAAAGTCTCCAAACTGAGCTTCCCAGATTGTTAAACATTTTGGACTAGCTAACGCATATCCATAATCAAAACCAAGAACTCCATATTCTGATAGAAGTGAATTATATATTTTAAATACTCCCTTGTTTTTTGATTCTATACTATTAAGAGGTAAATACTCCTCCTCAGATTCTTCAGATTTTAGAACTGCATGTCTATGAGAAAATGTACCTCTCTCAACATCTTGACCTGAGATTCTTATATTAAAACCTTCAGTCATCAATGTACCATAAGCAAGTAATTCAGCCATAGCCCAATCTACCTTTCCATTTTCAAAAACTAATTTTTCTCTTGAATTAAAGAGTTTAACAACTTTGCGTAAAAATGCTTTATTTGGAAGACGAGTTATGGATTTTGCAACATTAATTATATCACTCTTTTTAGCCCCAGTGTTAAAATCCTCCAACATCTTTTTTCCATCAACTCTCTTGAAACCATCCCATACCTCTTCCATAAAAGGAGTGATTTTAGTTTTATCTTTTTTCTTTGAGTCAGTTAATTCTTCTTCTAACTCAGAAAAATATTCAGATTCAATTTTAGAAATATGTTGTTTTTCAATCAATCCTTGCTCAATTAATTTAGAAGCATATATATCTCTTGGGTTGGGGTGTGATGAAATGAATTTATATAATTTAGGTTGAGTAAATCTTGGCTCATCTCCTTCATTGTGCCCATACTTTCTGTATCCAAGTAAATCAATAAAAACATCTCTGTTAAATTCATTTCTAAATTCTAAAGCAAAGGTTACTGCATGAATAACTGCTTCAACATCATCAGAATTAACATGAAGAACTGGAGATAAAGTTACCTTACCGACATCAGTACAATAAGTACTTGATCTAGCATCAAGATAATTTGTAGTAAATCCAACTTGATTATTAACGATCAAATGGATTGTTCCACCAGTAGTATACCCTTTTAATCTTGACATTTGAATTACTTCATAAACTAAACCTTGACCAGCAACCGCAGCATCACCATGAACAATTATTGGTAAAACTTTATTTGTCTTATTATCAAAGTCATTTTCTAATTTAGCTCTAGCTATACCCTGTACTATCGGATCAACTGACTCAAGATGAGAAGGGTTTGGTGCTAAATTCATATTAATCTTCTTACCCGATGAAGTAGTTCTCTCTGATGTCCAACCAAGATGATATTTAACATCACCATCAAATGTATCTTCTTCGTAGTCTTTCCCTTCAAACTCATCAAAAATATCTCTACTTGACTTACCAAAGATGTTTACTAGAGTATTTAATCTTCCTCTATGAGACATACCCATTATAAATTCCTCAACACCTTTTTCAGCAGCAGAATTAATTAGAAAGTCTATAGCTGGTATTAAAGACTCTCCTCCTTCAAGAGAAAATCTTTTTTGTCCAACATATTTCTTTTGTAAAAAATTTTCAAAAGTATATGCCTTATTCAGACTTTCTAGAATCTGTAGTTTTTCCTCCTTTGAAAAATTTGGATGATTTCCATTTACATTAATTTGATTCTGAATCCACTTAACTCTATCTGGGTCTCTTATATACATATACTCAATACCAATTGAATCGCAGTATATTCTTTTTAAGTGATCAATTATATTCTTTAATTTATCTGCTCCTATCCCAACTATTTCCCCTGCACTAAAAACTAATTCAAGATCATTATTTTCTAACCCGAAATTTTCTATATCTAACGTTGGTAAATATTTCCTTCTCTCTCTTACTGGATTTGTAACCGTAAATAGGTGTCCTCTTTTTCTATAAGCATCAATTAAATTAACAACCTGAAATTCTTTTTTTATATTTTCAGGTACTTCAAATCTCTTCTCTTCAACTGTAATATTCGCATTCTCTAATCCAAAGTCAAATCCTTGAAAAAAAGCTTTCCAACTAGGCTCTAAACTATCAGGTGATTCTAGGTACTGATCATACATTTCTGCAAAAAAACTTGTATGAGCTGAATTAAGAAATGAGAATTTGTCCATTCAATGTTATATAGTTAATAAAATTACAACTTGTTTTCTATGTTTCTTAATAATTTTTAGATTTTTGTATCATGTTTGCCCTAATTGATTGTAATAATTTTTATGCTTCTTGTGAAAGAGTTTTTCAACCTCATTTAAATGGCAAACCTGTTGTAATTCTATCTAATAATGATGGCTGTGTAATAGCTAGAAGTAATGAAGCTAAATCTCTCGGTATTCCAATGGGAGCTCCAGCATTTAAATACAAAGAAGTTTTTCAAAAAAACAAAGTTCAAATCTTCTCATCTAACTTTACTTTGTATGGAGATATAAGTAATAGGGTAATGTCTATAATATCTCGCTATGTGCCAGATGTAGAAATCTACAGTATTGATGAAGCGTTTATAAAATTTGATGGATTCTCTGAAGATGAGACTAATGAAAAATGTAGAGATATTATAAAAACAATCTTGAAATGGACAGGCATACCTGTTTCAATAGGTTTAGCGCCAACTAAGTCACTTGCAAAAGTTGCAAATAGAATTGCAAAAAAATATTCCACCAGAACAAATGGTTTCTATTCAATTAATAATAATGAGAAACGTATAAAAGCTTTAAAAAATATTTCTGCTGGAAATATATGGGGTATTGGCTTTCAAAATGAAAAAAAACTATTGAGGGTTAATGTAAAGTCTGGAATGGACTTTGTGAATCTTCCTGATCAATGGGTCAAAAAAAATATGAGTATAATAGGATTAAAACTCAAAAAAGAACTTGAAGGGATTCCTACTCTTAATATTGAAGAAGGAAAAATTGATAAAAAATCTATTGCTACTACTAGAAGTTTTGAATCTGAAATTTCATCACTTAATGATCTTATTGAAAGAATTACAACATTCTCTGTAGTTGCTTCTAAAAAACTTAGAAGACAGAATAGTGAATGTAATATGATCTCTGTTTTTATTCGAAGTAATCCTTTCAAACAAAACGATGACAAATACCATTTCAGTTTAACTGGATCACTCCCTTTTTCAACAAACTCAAGTATTGAAATAAGCAAATTCGCTGTAAAACTTTTAAATAAAATTTATTCTAAAAATAAATCATATAAAAAAGCAGGGATAATACTAATGGGTTTATCTCCACAATCTAATCATCAATTTAGCTTATTTGACCAAAATATTGATAAACAAAAAAAGCTAATGAGAAGCATTGATAGCATTGATAATAAATATGGACTTTATAAGGTAAGGCTAGCCAGTCAAGATCAAAAAAGAATATGGAAAATGAAGAGACAAAAACTATCAAGAAATTACACAACTGAGATTGATGAAGTTTTAATTGTTAAATAGAATATGACTAAAAACAATAATATTAAAATATTCAAACCTAATGATAACGACTCTTTAAATAGTTTATTTATTGAGGATGGAATATCGGCTGGGTTTCCATCACCAGCAAGTGATTTTGAAGAGTCAAGAATTAGTCTTGAAAAGGTAGTCGTTAAGAATAAAGAGGCCACGTTCTATGCAAAAGTATCAGGAGAATCGATGAAAGATGCAGGTTTAGATGATGGAGATATTTTAGTGATTGACAGAAGCGAAGAATTAAAAAACAATAAAATTGCAGTCTGCTATTTAAATGGAGATTTTACTGTAAAAAGAGTAAAAATTGAAAAGGATCATATATATCTAATTCCGGAAAACAAAAATTATGATCCGATTAAGGTAACCGAAGAAAATGAATTTATAGTATGGGGAGTTGTAACTTATGTTGTTAAAAAGGTTTAAAGCCTTTCATAAATACCTGCTATTCCCTGTCCACCACCAACACATGCAGTTACCATTCCATACTTTTGATTTCTTCTTTTCATTTCATCTAGTAATTGAATTGAAAGTTTAGCCCCTGTACAACCTAAAGGATGACCAAGAGCAATAGCTCCTCCATTAACATTTACAGTTTCAGGGTCAAGACCACTCTCTTGAATAACAGCAAGCGCCTGTGCTGCAAAAGCCTCATTTAATTCTGTTTGTTCAATATCAGATAATTTTAATCCTGCTTGTTTTAAAGCTTTAGGGATTGCCTCGACAGGCCCTATTCCCATATATAAAGGATCAACACCACCTGAGGTACATGTTACCATTCTTGCAATTGGTTTTACCCCAAGTTGTTTTACCATCTCTTCAGACATTACTAGAACAAAAGCTGCACCATCTGACATTTGAGATGAACTACCTGCAGTTACAATTCCTCCAAGTTTAAAAGCTGGTCTTAGTTTTGCTAAAGCTTCAATTGTTGTTTCTCTTCTAACACCTTCATCCATATCAACAGTGTGAGATTTAGAAACTCTTTTACCATCTTTAACAAATACTTCTTCAACAGTTACAGGAACTATTTGATCTTTAAAATAACCATTATCAATTGCATTTGCAGCTTTGACATGAGACTCATATGAAAATTTATCTGATGCTTCTCTTGTAATTTTGTATTTTTCTGCAACTGCCTCCGCGGTGTGTCCCATTCCAATATGGTAATTCATGTTTTCAAGATTAGCCTGATAACTAGGTGCTAACTTATAACCAGTCATTGGTAATAAACTCATACTTTCAATCCCACCTGCAATAAATATATCACCAAATCCTGCTCTAACTTTACTTACTGCCATTGAAATAGCCTCAAGACCTGAAGCACAATATCTGTTAATTGTTACACCTGGAACTTCTTTACCAAGAGCTCTTGCAGATATTAATCTTGCTACCTGAAGACCTTGTTCTCCCTCAGGATTAGCACATCCTACAATTACATCATCAACTTTTGTAGTATCAAGTTCTGGGACTTGACTTGAAAGATGTTTGATCACATCTACTGCAAGATCATCGGTTCTATAATTTTTAAAACCACCTCTTTTTGCTTTACCAATTGCTGATCTATAACCAGCTACTATATATGCTTCCATAATTAATTTCTTAAAGGTTTTTTATTCATTAACATGTATTGAATTCTGTCTAGAGTTTTTTGATTACCAAGTAAACTCATAAAATTTTCTCTTTCAAGATCTAAAAGGTATTCTTCGCTTACATTTTGAGAATAAGTTAAATCACCTCCACACATTACATATGCAATTTTTCTTGAAACTTCAACATCATGATCTGACATATAGTTACCAAGTTTAAATTCATTAATTGCAGAGTATAATGTAGACAATCCTGCTCTTCCAAGAACTTCAATATCCTGTCTAGAAGATGGTGGAATATATCCTGTTTTTAGACTTAGAACTTTATCCTTTGCCATTGCAATATTTCTCATTCTATTCATACAAATAAAATCTCTGTTTGAATTTAAGTAATGAAGATCGAAAGCCTCATGTGCAGATGTTGAGACAGATCCCATAGCAATTGATTTAAAGTGATCAATTAAAGAAGGCATTTTTACATCTCCTGTATTAAAAGAATCAGATGCTCTCATTGCCATCTCTTTTGTTCCTCCACCACCTGGAATAAGACCAACACCAGCCTCTACTAAACCAATATATGATTCAGAGGCATATATTCCGGCATCACAATGAATTGCAACCTCAAGTCCACCACCCATAACAAAACCATGAGTTGCAGCAACTATAGGAACATTACAAGTTCTCATTTTCATTAATATTTTTTGAAACCCAGCTAAAAACTCTTCAATTTCATCATAGTTTTGTTGCATTGCCATCATCCCAATATTCATAAGATTGGCCCCAACAGAAAATTGTTTATCATTATTACCAATAACAATTCCATTCCAACCATCTTTTTCTGCAATATCAATTGCTTCATTAACTCCTTTTGCAATTCCCTCTCCAATTGAATTTCCTTTTGTTTGAAATTCGATACACATAACCCCGTCTCCAATGTCATGAACTGTACATTCAGAATTTCTTAAAATCTCATTGTTTTCTCTGTACGCATCAAGTAAGAAAAATGACTCAGCACTTGGGACATTAATATATTTCTTTGACTTCAAATCAAAATATTTTTTCTTACCACCTTCAAATTTATAGAATGATTCAGCTCCTGAATTTTTCATTTCTGTAATCCAATTTGGAACTTCATCACCACACCCTTTTATCATGTCAATTGCAAAATCTAATCCTAGATTATCCCAAAGTTCAAAAGGACCATGATTCCATGCATAACCAGTTCTTAAAGCATCATCTATCTGATAATATTCATCTGCAATCTCAGGAACACTCATTGCTGCGTATGAAAGAAGGCACGAATAATACTCTCTATAAAACTTACCTGAATTCGAATCACCTTCAACTAAAAATTTAAGTCTGCGATCAAAAAGCTCAATGGATTTAGCCTCTTTTATCTCAGGAAGATTGGGTTTAATTGATTTTCTGTATGTATTTGTTTCAAGATCAAGAGCATTTATTATTGTCTTTCCATTTTCATCTTTCTCTTTTGTCTTTTCGTAATAACCTTTACCTGTTTTATTTCCTAAAAAATTGTTATCAATTAAAAATTTAAATGATTTATTTTCAGGTTGATCTTTAAGTTTATTGTAAAAAGTATCATTTTTAACATTATCAACTAAAAAATTTGTCACCTTATCACTAGTATCTAGACCTACAATGTCTTGAAGTCTAAAAGATCCTGAGCTAGGGTGACCAATAACAGTTCCAGTCAATAAATCAACTTCCTCAATAGTAAAATTATATTTTTCAGTAAGTTGAAGTACTTTAATTCCAGACATTACACCAATTCTATTTCCGATAAATCCTGGGGTATCTTTACAAAGAACAGTTTGTTTTCCAAGAACAAGATCTCCAAATTCCATTAAAAATGAAGTTAAAGAAGGGTCAGTCTCAGTATGAGGAATAACCTCAAATAATCTCAAATATCTAGGAGGGTTAAAAAAGTGAGTTCCACAAAATTTAGATTTAAAATTATCTGATCTTCCTTCACATAATAGTGATATAGGAATACTAGATGTATTTGAAGTTACAAAAGCATGATCCGATTTAAATTTTTCAACTTTTTCAAAAACTGTTTTTTTGATTTCCAGATTTTCTACAATTACTTCAATTATCCAATCTACATCTTTAATCTTTTCAAAATCATCTTCAAAGTTTCCTGTGGTAATTCTTTTAGCATATTCTTTTTTATACAGAGGATTTGGTCTAGATTTTATTGCGTTCTTTAAAGATTCTTCTGCAATAATATTTTTATTTTTAATTGACTTATCCTTAGGTTGGATATCCAGCATTAAAACATCAATACCAACATTTGCAAGGTGACAAGCAATTCCAGAACCCATAACTCCAGATCCAAGTACTGCTGCTTTTTTAACTTTATAGCTCATATTTTTTTATAATAAATGCTAATCTAAATAAAATTATTTTAATTATTACCTTTACACGAATAACGAAAAAATTATGGACAAAGAAAATATACTTGCAAACTTTCAATCTAAAGCTAAAAATGCTGCACCAATTGGTGGTACAATAAAATTTGAGATTGATGGAAATTCTATCTGCATTGATGGAACAGGTTCTGAAAACAAGATATTGTTAGAGGATATGGAAGCAGACTGTACAATTACAATGGCTGGTTCTTTAATGGAAGATCTTAAAAATGGTAAAGTAAATCCAATGATGGCTGTTATGAGTGGTAAACTCAAAATTAAAGGTGATCAGGGGTTAGCTATGAAGCTTCAAGCTTTTATGTAGACATAAATTATCTTTCATTAAATATTAAAACAAGTGAAACGTAATCTTGATATTCTCGTTATTTCCGATTTACATCTTGGCATATATGGGTCTGAGGCTGATGAAGTTTTAGCTTATCTAAAAACAGTTGAAGCAAAAAAAATTGTTATCAATGGAGACTTTGTTGATATCATGCTATTTAATAAAAAGTTTTGGCCTAACTCTCACATGAAAGTTGTAAAGCATATTCTTGACCTTATTTCTCAAGGTAAAGAAATACATTATGTAGTTGGAAATCATGATGAATTATTAAGAAAATTTTTGAATTATAAGATTAAAAATTTCCAAATAGTCAACCAGGTTGTTTTAGATACTGAAGAAGGTAAAGTATGGCTGTTTCATGGTGATGTTTTTGATTTTTCTATTCAAACTGCCTGGATAACAAAACTTGCTTCATTCCTTTATGATTATATGATAATGTTTAATAGTTGGCTTAATAAAAATGTAATGAAACCTATGGGTCGCAAAAGATTGAATTTTTCAAAAACTATAAAAGCCAATGTCAAAACTGCAATTCAATATTTTAGTAATTTTGAAAGAGTTGCTGCTGAAACTGCTCACAAAAATGGATATAAATATGTTGTATGTGGTCATATTCATAGTCCAAAAATTGAATCCTTTAATGTTAATGGTGAAGAGGTCATTTACATGAACTCTGGGGATTGGCTTGAAAGTTTATCTTCTTTAGAATATGTAGATAATAAATGGTCTATATATATGCATACTCGATCTGAAGATGAGTTTAAAAAAGAGGAAGGTGCACGAATTGAAATGACGAACAAAGAGCTTTATAAAGATTTAATAGCAGAGTTTAAAATCCTCCAGGATTAATGAAAATCCTATACGCTATTCAAACTACTGGAAACGGTCATTTAGCCAGAGCTCAAAGCATAATACCAAGATTAAAGAAAGTTGCTGACTTAGACATTATAACTAGTGGTCCTAAGAATGATTTTTTACTTGAAGAAAAGCCTATTAATCATTACAATGGACTTACTTTTTTTTATACTGACTCTGGAGCAGTTAACTGGTTAAAAACAATCTTTTTAAACAACTATCCAAGATTCATTAAAGAGGTTCTCTCATGTCCAATTAAAAAATACGATTTAATCATAAATGATTTTGAACCTGTTTCAGCATGGTCTTCACTTTTTAAAAGAGTAAAATGTTTTGAATTGACAAATCAATACTCAATGAGCTTGAAGAATATTCCTAAACCTATCAGTTATTCAAGACTAGTTTTGTTTGCAATAAAATATATAATTCCTTCCACTCTAGGGTATGGATATCATTATAAGAAATATGCAGATAGGATCTTTTTTCCAATTATTAGAGATAAAGTAAGGAAGTTAAAAATTACCGAGAGCAATGAGATAATTATTTATTTACCTACTTATTCTGCTAATAAACTTATTGAATTGATTAAACAACTTCCTCAAGATAAAAAATGGACAATTTTTTCTCCTGATACAAAATCACAACAAATCTCTGGAGTTAATATTGAACCGTTATCAGAAGAATTGTTTTTGAAAAAATTTGCTTCATGCTATGGAATTGTGTGCGCCGGGGGCTTTGCTACCACCTCAGAAGCTATATTTCTTGGAAAACCAATGCTTGTAGTACCTGTTGAAGCTCAGATAGAACAGCAGTTTAATGCTGCAGCACTTATGAAAGAAGGCGTTACGATTATTGATAGATTTTCACAAAAAAATTTAGCAACTATTTCAAAATGGGTAGATTCACCGTCTATTTTTAAAATTGATTACAAGGATGAATCAAAAGAAATTGTAGACACTTTAATTAATGATTACTCAAATCTAAACTAGAACTTATTATGGAAAGTAATATTGAAAAATTAAAATTTCCAATTGGAAAATATAAAGCAATTCTTGAATTTAATTTTTCGAGAACTGTCGAGGACATTAAGACACTTGAGTCATTTGCGAATAATCTAAGAAATTCAGTAAAAGGACTTGATAAAACAGACTTTAAAAAAACCTATAGAAAAGGTGGAATGAATATTGCTCAAATTATTCATCATTATTGTGATACTCATACTTATGCTTTTCTTAGGACAAAACATGCTTTGTTAGAAGTCAATCCAAATGTAAAGATGTATGAAGTAAGTGAATTTTTAACCACACCCGAATCAAATGTTTTAGATGTAGAGGATAGTTTAAATGTAATAGAGGGTATTCATGCAAAGTGGGTTAGCCTTTTAAAGACAATATCCGAGGATGATTTTAATAAAACCTATTATCACTCTGTAAGAGATAAAAATATTATTCTGCACGAACATGTTGGCATGTATGCTTGGCATACTAAACATCATTTAGTACATATTGGAATGGCTAAAGAAAGTATTAAAGAAAAGGGAAAGAGATCTAAACAATAAAAAGTTATATTTTGAACACATTTGAAATTAAATACCAAGGTAATTTAAGAACCACTGCCACTCATTTAGATTCTGGATCAAAAATAAGCACGGATGCTCCAAAAGACAATCATGGACTTGGAGAAACTTTTTCACCAACGGATATGGTATGTTCTGCTTTAGCTAGCTGTATTTTAACTATTATGGCAATTGCTGTTGAAAAAGATGATGTAGATATTAAAGGCACTTCTGCTATTGTTAAAAAAACAATGGGAATTAACCCTAGAAGAATTTCTAAAATTCATATTGATTTAACTTTTCCAAAAGAATACGATTCTAAAACTAAAACTATTTTAGAAAGAGCGGCTTATAATTGTCCAGTACATCATAGCTTATCAGAAACAGTAGAGAAAAATATTTCTTTCAAATATTTGAGTTAGTTAGATAAGGTTTTATAAAAGTTTAAGTTTTTCTGATAAAAGGATGATAAAAATCATATTAATTATCATCTAGACTCTATTAATTTGTTTCATTACAAATGAATGAGCAAAAACAAAATTTATCTGTTTTTATAATTCTTATCCTTCTTTTTACAGTACATACTTATACTGTATACACAAGTGGTACTGAAAATATAAATTCAACTAGGATGAACACAAGCGCAATAAAGGGTAAAGCGCTTTGGCAAAAAAATAATTGTACATCTTGTCACCAAATATATGGTCTAGGTGGTTATTTAGGTCCTGATCTAACAAATGTTTACAGTAGATATGGTGACGGAGTAAAGAGTTTTCTAAATGCTGGTATAGAGTCGATGCCAGTATACAGTTTCAGTGATCAAGAGCAACAGGATCTATTAGAGTTTTTTAAATCGTTAAATGAAAGTGGCTTTTATCCAAACAAAGATGTTGAAAAAACATGGTATGGAAATATTAAAATAAGGGATAAGACAAGATGAATAAAAAAACACATTTTAGTTTTCTGATATTAGGAATTATTTCACTTAAACTTGGTCTACTTTTTGGATTACTAGCAGGAGCTCAATATATGGTTCCTGAATTTCTTAAAGAAATAATTCCATTTTCTCAGATGAGAGAATTGCATGTAACAATGGTTATTTCATGGATAATTTTAACAGCTACTGGTTGCATTTACTATTTTATTTCTATTGACAATAAACTTGCGTTTCCAAAACTTGAAAAAGCACATATTATTATTTTTGGACTAACTGGAATATTAATTTTGATTTCCATATTAACAAATAATATGGGTGGTCGAGAATACATGACTTATAATCCTCTATTATTTTTTCCAATTATTATAGGTTGGCTTTTGTTTGCAATAAATTACTATCAAACTATCATAAAAAAAATAGTTTTTGGTCCTGTTTATTTGTGGATGTGGATGACGGGTATTTTATTTATGATAATAACATATTCAGAGGCACACTTATGGATATTTTCATTTTTTAAAGGTGATGTTATTAAGGATATAACAGTACAATGGAAATCCTATGGGGGTATCGTTGGCTCCTGGAATATGCTTATTTATGGAACAGCTATTTACGTAATGAGTAAAATAAAAGGTGATGACAGAATAGCTAAGGGTAAAATTGCATTCTTCTTTTATTTTTTAGGACTAACAAATTTAATGTTTGGATGGGCACATCATACATATATTATACCTCATAAACCATGGATTCGAATTTTAGCATATGGAATATCTATGACTGAATGGATTATTCTTGGATCTATGATATTAAATTGGAGAAAATCCTTGAATCAAAAACAGAAAATAAATAGTCCAGCATATAAATGGCTTCTATCTACTGATGTTTGGATATTTCTTAATCTGGTTTTAGCATTATTAATTTCAATTCCAACAATTAATTTATTTACACATGGGACTCATATAACTGTTGCTCATTCAATGGGAACAACCATAGGTATAAATTCAACAATACTAATTGCAGCAATCTTTTATATAGTTTCTAAAGAAAACAAGTTTTCTTTAAATAAGTATAAGAAAAGATTAAATATTGCTTTTTGGTTATTCCACATTTCATTGTTAGTTTTTTGGGGTTCATTGTTATACTCAGGTTATTTAAAAGGAATTTGGGATCAAATGGATATGCCTAAAACTTCATTTAGTGAATTTATTACTGATTTAAAACCAGT
>JABGTW010000043.1 GCA_018646865.1 Cryomorphaceae bacterium
GTAAATAATGTAATATACGTTGCTGGACAAGTTGGAAACATTCCAGGAACAAATGAAATAGTTCCAGGGGGGATTAAAGAAGAAACTAAACAAACAATGAAAAATATTGAAGCTGTTTTAACTTCGCTTGGAAGCTCAATGGACAAGGTATTTAAATGTACTTGTATGTTATCAGATATATCTGAGTGGGGTGATATGAGTGAAGAATATAAAAAGTTTTTAAAAAAAAATAAAAGACCGTCTAGAAGTGCTTTTGCTGGAACCGGATTAGCTTTAGGGGCTAAAGTAGAAATAGAATGCTGGGCAGTTAAATAATACTAACGCTTTTGTTTAATCGAAGATTCTGAAATTAATTCAGCAAGTAACTCATCTGCTTTATCATCTGCCTCTGATCTTTTTTTAGAATCAAATTTTTTATATACTGACATAAAATGATTAGCAGTTCTCCTTGAGATTTTTTTGAGAAGAAGAGCTTCATTAACCCTTCTAAGGAAAATACTTTTTGAATTAATCTGCATTGGCTTATAGTTAACTAAATTTAAGAAAAATTCTTAATTATTAAACCTTTTTTAGATTAATTTAAAAGATATTTAAAGGGCTTCAGGGCAATAATATTCTTATCTAATTAAGCTAAAAAACCTAATTGCATGAATAAAAGTCATTTATGATTTAATTAAATACTGAAATTTCATAAATAATTGAGATTTATTAACTCTATAATTTGGAGAGTTATAGTCAGCAAATTCATCTATGAAATTTTGATTTCCACCAAAGTAGAAAATTGTGTCGGGGTTTGGCCTCCAAGATATAAGGGGTTGTGCAAAAAATTGATCTGAAAATTCATTGTACTCAGATATAACTCTAAAATCTAAAGAGTTAGTAAACTGGTATCTGACATCAAATCTGGCAATATATCCGTCAAAGAAATATTCTTCAGAATCTAATTTTTTTAACCTAGAAAAATTGATCGATGGTTTTATTCGTAAGTTGTCATTTATGGTTATCTCAATTGAGGTGTTAAAAGTAAACCTTTCCCCTAACTGAGGAATTTCCTCACGATATGCTATTTCATTACCTGATCCGAAACCACCTCGAATATTTATAAAGTCAAGAGGTTTAGATGAAATCATTACATAATGACTTTTAAAATTTTTAAATTCTGAAACTAGATGAGAGTCATAAAAATTGAACTCATAGTTGTAGAAAAAATCTGTATTAAGTATGGTCAGGAATGAAATATAAGCCTCAAAGGCTGATCTTTTTAAAATATTAGAATAGCTATACTCTCTATCATATCTTGCGCTTATTCTATAATTTCTCAAAAGCTTTGTGTCTGGATACTTGTAATATCCATGCCATATTTCATATTTTTTAAGATTATTTTCAACTATAAAACCATTGTCAGCTCTAAAGGTTGGAGATATTCCTGTATACCTAACAAAAGATCTCCAAGTATCTGTATCTCTTCTAAGCTCGGTATAAAGTGCATCACCGCTAAAGCTTTCACCATCAAGTTTAACTGTATAATTTGAAAAGCTTTTATCAGAATCTATCCAATCAGCTTCTGGCTCTTTATTTGAGTTTCTAAAATATTCAAGTTCAAACTTCCAGCCACCAGTAAATTTAAATAGACCATCAATACCTAATAAATTACCGTAAGCATCCCCATCATAAAGTCGATTTGTAGCTAGTGCTCCAATTTGAATATTAGGATTCAATATATTCTGATATCTAAGTACGTTATTAAAGCTTCTTCCTCCGACACCTGAAAAAGATTCAAATTGTGTGGGAACAATATATGGTGAATCTTGATCTATTGCTGTTAACATATAAATTCTTGATTTTTTACCTTGATTTAAAACTTTAGAGGCAAAAGATGGATTGTTTACAGATCTAGAATAAAATACATTCATAGTATAATCAAGCACATCTATACCCCTGTTAAAAAAAGGTCTGCGTTCAGGGTAATTAATTGCTGTGGGTGAATTAATATCAATTTTAGTAACATCCGCCTCAACTTGAGAAAAGTCAGGGTTAAGGGTAGCTTCAATTGAAAGGTTTTTATTGATCTCAAGATTTACACCAATTCCATAATTAACTTCAGGAGAAGAGTAGTTAACTCTATCATAATATTTTTCTCTTTGACCAGATAAATTTGAACTTACATAAGGAAGGAAGTCAAGGTTTTTTTTATAACTGATATCTTTCATCACTATTGTATGGTCTAATTGACATAGTTTACAAGAATTTTCTCTATCAAGTTTACTGCTGTATGCCCTAGCTGTAGAACCTTGTTTCAATTGGTCCCTATAACTTGTGCTTAGGTTAAGCTTCCACCTTTGGTTTTTTCCATTTGGAAAAGGTAAAGATGAAAAAGGTATGATAAACTCAACTTCGTATCCAAAATCAGTTAATCTACCTAAAGATTCATAATCAAAGTTTGCGTCGAGACTCCAACCGCTATCTCTACTACCAAAACCAGAAGACTCTACTCTTATCCCATCAGCTTGACTCCCATAAAGATTTGCAGTAAGCCCTATATTGTTTCTTGCATCTCCGTAGGTGTCCAAATGAATATTTACGAAATCATCAGAAAAAAGAGAAGAATTATCTCTGGAATGAATTGATGCAACAACTTCATCTCTATATGCCTTAAAGGCTATGTAAATAAATTCATCAGAATAATTAACGTAGCCTACTGTTTTGTATGATGGATCAGTATTATATCCTGGCAGATGTTCATAAATTATATCTAATTCTGAGGCATTTTTTAATTCAGATTCAGATAAAGCTCCATCTAAATTGAATTCAGTAGCTGATGTTTTGACTAGATTTAATAATTGATCCTGTGAAAAACAAAATGTGCTAAAAAGTATAAAGCAAAGAAAAAAAGTTTTTTTCATTCTAGATTTTAGAAAGCAAAGAAATTAAAAAGTTTTAATTATAGAAAAATATTAAAGTTCAAAGATAGTTAAATCAATAATTTCACTAAAATAATGTAGTTATAAAGATGTAACAAATTCAGTTTTTGAAACCAAAAAACTTCTTAATATTACTTGAATACCTAATCCATATTGCAGCTAAACTCCAAAAGGAGCCAAGGGGAATCCACCATAACGCAATTACAATGGCATAAAACTCTTTTTTATTAGCTTTCTGAACTTTTTTTTTAAGATTACTATATTTCAGTTTTTCCATTTGACCCCACTAAGATAACTGCAAGATCTACAAATTTAAAATAAGTTTTAATCTTTTAATTAATCATTTTCTATGTTAGCGCCATTTCTTTAACAGCATCAATGAAATGATCAAGCTCTTTTGTAGTTGTAAAAACATTTGGACTAATTCTACAACCTTTAACATTTGCATAATCTATAGCAACTGTAAATATTTTATACTTTTTAAATAGTGTGTTAGCCATGGTTGATGGAGACATGTTTTTAAGCCCAATGTTCCCTATTCCACAGCTTCTATTAAGTTCCTCAGGAGTATTAATGATTACATTCCTTACATCCCTAAGTTTATCTGACCAATATCTTTGTAAAAATCTCATTCTTTTTTCTTTCTTTTTCATACCAATCCACTTTATATAATCTATTGAATTTGAAATAGCTAAATCAGTATGTACAGGATGTGTTCCAATATGGTTTAATCTTTTTATATCTAATTTATTAGTATTTCCATTAGCTAATAAGGGCCATATTTTGTTTATTTTATTTTTATTTATATATAAAAGACCTGCGCCAAGAGGAGTTGCAAGCCACTTATGAAGGCTTGACCCATAATAGTCACAATTAAAATCATCTATTGAAAAATCAAAATGTCCAACACAATGAGCTCCATCAACCATTACATCAACGCCATAACTATGTGCCATTTTACATATTTTCTTAACAGGAAGTATTTGTCCGGTTATATTAATCATGTGGCAAATCATAATAAGTTTAGTCTTTTCTGAAATCTGACTTTCATAAAGTGATACTATCTCTTCATCATTTTTAGGATGATTGGGGACAGATACTATTTTATTTACAACACCATATCTATCTGAAATCTGCTCAAACATCTCTTTCATTGTTCCATAGTCCTGTTTTGCATAGATCGCCTCGTCACCTTTTTTCCAAGGAAAACCAGAAATTACTAAATCAAGTGACTCGGTAGCATTTCTAGTTATCCCAATTTGATCAGAAGTAGATCCAACTAGTTCTGCTAATTCACTTATAACTCTATTTTTATTTTTTTTAAGCTCGTTTCTCATATAGTAAGAACCTTCAACATTAACATGCTTAACATGTTTTATTAAATGTTCCAAAATAGGATTTGGAATGATATTATAATAACCACTTTCAAGATTTATGTAGTCCTCCTTAAGTGTGTAGTGAGATCTTATAGTTTTCCATAATTCACTATCGTTATCAATTTTAGGTAAGTCATCTGAAACTAGCTTAATTTGACTAAGCTGATTTGCTGAAATTAATGGTGAAACAGAAAGTGCACCAAGTGTCTTTATAAAATTTCTCTTATCCATTTTATTGTTAATTTTACTTCAATTTAATAAAAATGTTCAAGGGAGTAAGTTTTTATTTGTTGATTTTCATGCTGTTAAGTAGTTGTTCTAAGTCAGATAACGAAACTTGTAAATCTGAAAAAAAATTAATTGCATGTACAAAAGAGTATATGCCGGTCTGTGGCTGTGACAATATTACTTATCCAAATAAATGTGTAGCCGAGTCAGAGGGAGTTAATAATTGGACTTCTGGAGCTTGCTCTGATTAGTTGATAATATCATTTCAACTTGAAATCTTTTCTGTAATAATACTTACTATTTGGGCAGCTAACTTAGCAGTTATAGAATCTATATCATACTTTGGATTGAGCTCAACTATATCGATTGCTTTTACATTTTTTGTTTTTAAAACATGTTCAAAAACTGATCTAAAAAAATTTATAGAAAACCCGAAAGGGCCTGGAGCACTAACTCCAGGGGCATGAGAAGATGCAAAACCATCTAGATCAATACTAACATATAGCAAATCACAGTCTATAAAATTTTCATCAATTATATTAAAAACGTCATTTAAGTTGTCTGATTTACAATCTTCTATAGGGATATAATTTACACCTAACTCAGATGCAATTTCATATAATAAGTCTGAATTAGAAGATTTTTGAATTCCTAGGGCAAGATAATTAGTGTCCGATCCAAACTCATTCATTATTTGATAAAATGGTGTTCCAGAATTTGGGCCATTTATTGTTGGCCTTAAATCAAAATGAGCATCAAAATTCAAAACTCCTATTTTGTCTGAGCCAAGTTTTGAAAGTGCTTTTTTTATTCCACAAAAATGACCGTATGCAATATCATGACTACCTCCAATACCAATACTAACTTGTCCAGATTGAATTATTTCACAGATGATGTTTGAATATAATTCTTGCGCTAATTCAATTTTATTTTCAAATGCAAAAACATCACCATAATCAGTAATTATTTTTTTGGAAAAATGAGCTGATAATTTACCTAACTCTTCCCTTATTGCCTTTGGGCCATTTTTAGCTCCTTGTCTTCCATTATTTCTTTTAACTCCCTCATCGCATGAATAACCTAAAATGCCAAAATTACCATGTAAACTGTTTGATTTTAATTTATCAAGACCTTCTTTATAAATTTTTATTCCTTCATACCAATACTGATTTGGATAAGAAGGGTCTGAAATTCCTCCACTCCATAATTTTGATTCTGGTGGCTGATAATATTTAATTAATTTAGTCACTTATCTAACAAAGATTTTCCATTAATGTAAACTTCTTCAATTAAATTTGATCCGAAAGAATATGGTATCATCGAGTAAGAAGATATTTTTTTTGTAATGATTAAATTTGCTTTTTTACCAATCGTAATACTTCCTACTTCTTTAGATAAACCCATCGCGTAAGCACCATTAATTGTAGCAGCATTAATTGCTTCTTCGGGAGACATTCCCATTTTTGTACAAGCCAGAGAGACTACAAAATTCATGTTTCCAGAAGGAGATGAACCAGGATTGTAATCAGAAGCTATAGCCAGAGGAATATTATTATCCATAATCTTTCTTGCTGGAGTATATGGAATGTTTAAGAAAAAGGAGCAATTAGGTAATGCAACAGGCATAGTATTGCTTTTTTTAATTGCATTAATATCTTGATCATTTAATATTTCTAGATGATCTATTGTTAATGATTCAAGCTCTGTACAAAGTGGCACACCCCCAATAGAATTAAATTGATTAACATGAACTTTTGGAATTAATCCATGTTTTTTTCCAGCATTTATAATTAATCTTGTTTCATCAATATCAAAATAATCCTTTTCACAAAAAACATCAATAAATTTTGCAAGTTTTCTTTCTGAAACTTCTGGAATCCATTGATCTATAATCTCAGATATAAATAAATCTTTTTTATTAATATATTCTTCTGGTAAAGCGTGAGCTGCTAGAAAAGTTGGTTGAATTAATGCATCATAATTATTACTCAATTTTTTAATTACCTCTAGCATTTTAATTTCAGCTGGTAATTCAAGGCCATACCCTGATTTTATTTCTATTGCTCCAGTTCCTAATTTCATAACTTCTTCTAATCTAAGAGCACTTTTCAAATATAAATTTTCAAAGGTTTCCTGCTGAAGTTTTCTAGCAGAGTTCAAAATACCTCCTCCTTTTTTTGCGATTTGATGATAGCTTAGTCCTAAAATTCTATCAACAAACTCCTTTTCTCTAGGTTCAGAAAATACTAGATGAGTATGAGAATCACACCAGGCAGGCATAATGAACCTTTCCTTCACATCTATAACTTTGTCTACATCAATACTTGGGCAATCATTCATAATGCCATAATCTATAATTTGATCGTCTTGAATTATTAGAAATGCATTATTTAACTTAGAAAGCTTTTTCATTTGTTTGCCTTCTATGTACTCTATTGAATGATCTAGAGTTTGCAATAGTCCTTTTATATTTTTAAAAAGAATTTTCATTTATATAGAGAATCTAGAATGCTATCATCGACATGTTCTGGAATTAGAACTTTTAGTTCCTCCGTTCTTTTCATTTCATGTTTAATTGCTCTAATAGCTGGCTTGTTCCGTGCCCAACTTCTCCTAGCTATTCCGTTATTAACATCAAAAAATAACATCTTTTCTAATTTTTTTTCTGATTTTTTTGTGCCATCCAATAGCATTCCAAAACCACCATTAATTACTTCACCCCAGCCAACACCTCCACCATTGTGAATTGATACCCAAGTTGCTCCTCTGAAACTATCCCCTATAACATTATGAATTGCCATGTCTGCAGTGAATTTACTCCCATCATAAATATTTGAAGTTTCTCTATAGGGAGAATCTGTTCCGCTTACATCATGATGATCTCTACCCAAAATTACAGGTCCTATTTCTTTCTTTGAAATAGCTAAATTAAAAGCTCTAGCGATTTCAATTCTTCCCTCTGAGTCTGCGTATAAAATTCTAGCTTTTGATCCAACTACTAATTTATGTTTTTGTGCATCCTCAATCCATTTAATATTATCATCTAGCTGACCTTGTATTTCACTTGGTGCCTTTTCTTTTATTTTAGTTAAAATGGTTTTAGCTATTTCATCAGTTTTTTTTAGATCTTCTTCATTTCCTGATGCACAAACCCATCTGAATGGACCAAAACCATTATCAAAACAGATTGGCCCTAAAATATCCTGAACATATGATGGATATCTAAACTCTGTTTTCTTGTCATTCATTACATCAGCGCCAGCTCTAGAAGCTTCTAATAAAAAAGCATTACCATAGTCAAAGAAGTACGTTCCTCTTTTAACATGCATCTTGATAGCCATGGAATGTTTTTTTAAGGATTCTTGCACTTTTTGTTTAAAGAGTCCAGGGTTATCTTTCAATAAAATATTTGCCTGATCATAATTTAAGTCAACAGGATAATAACCTCCAGACCAAGGATTGTGAAGCGAAGTTTGATCAGACCCAATAGTTACATGAATTTTTTCTTTAAGAAAAGCTTCCCATACATCAACTATATTTCCAATATAGGCAAATGATATTATTATTTTTTCTAGCTGTGCTTCTTTAACCAACTTGACTAATTCACTAATTTCAAAAACAAGTTTATCTACCCAACCTTGATCATGTCTTTTTTTTGCAGCAGAATAATTCACCTCTGCAGTGATCGTAATACAACCAACAATATTTCCTGCTTTAGGTTGAGCACCACTCATTCCTCCAAGTCCTGAAGTAAGAAATATTTTTCCTTTTACAGATTCTCCTTTTTTGAGAACTTTTCTAAAGGCATTCATTAAGGTAATTGTTGTCCCATGAACTATTCCTTGAGGACCAATATACATAAACGATCCTGCTGTCATTTGTCCATATTGTGTTACACCTAAGGCATTGAATCTTTCCCAATCATCAGGTTTAGAATAGTTAGGTATCATCATTCCGTTTGTTATTACTACTCTAGGTGATTTTTTTGAAGAAGGAAATAATCCCATAGGATGGCCTGAATAGAGATGTAAAGTTTGATTGTTATTCATCTCTGCTAGATACTTCATAGTCAATAAGTATTGAGCCCAATTTTGAAAAACAGCACCATTACCACCATAGGTTATAAGTTCTTGAGGATGCTGAGCAATTTCTTCATTTAAATTATTCTGTATCATTAACATTATTGCTGCTGCCTCACTAATTTTTGCTGGATATTCATCTATGGATCGAGCATATATAGAATAATTTGGTTTAAATCGAATCATATAGATTCTACCGTAGGTGTCTAATTCTTTAATAAAGTCATACGCAAGTTCCTTATGCCATTTTTTTGGGAAATATCTTAATGCATTTTTTATTGCTAACCTTTTTTCATCTAAACTTAAGATTTGCTTTCTACTAGGAGCAGGATTTAATTTAAAATCAATTGATTTAGATTCTGGTAGTTCTTTTGGAATTCCTTGTAAAATTTGTTCTTGAAAAGTCATAACTCTGGAAAAACATTTAAATCTTGGTTCTCTATTAAATTAATCATCTCTTCAATGTCTTTACTTAATGTTCTGTCTTCTTCTAATTTTTTTATGTTTTTGCGTATTCTAGAAAAGGTTATTTCTATAGGATCAGAAAATTTATTTGGACGTCTAAACTCTAATGCTTGAGCTGCATGTAATAATTCAATTGCAATGATTTTTTCAAGATTACCTATAACTTCAAGACACATTCTGCCTGAGATACTACCCATAGACACATGATCCTCTTGTCCCATGCCTGTTGGAATACTATCTGCAGAGGAGGGAAAACAAAGTGATTTGTTTTCTGAAACTAAAGCAGCAGTAGTATACTGAGTAATCATAAAGCCTGAATTAAGTCCTGCATTTTTGATTAACATAGGAGGCAGTCCATGAAGACCCTCTAAAAGTAAATAGCTTCTTCTATCTGATATATTCCCAATTTCAGATGCAGCTATTTTCAAATAATCAATTGCTAAAGCTAAAGGTTGGCCATGAAAATTTCCTCCTGAAATGGTTGAGTTATCACCTAGAATTATTGGATTGTCCGTCACAGAGTTAATTTCAATATCTACAAGTTCTTTTAAGTGGTATAAAGCATTTCGTGAAGCACCGTGAACTTGGGGAGTACATCTTATTGAATAAGGATCTTGTACTCTATCACAATCTATATGTGAATTTGAATTTTCAGAGTCTTTCAATAAACTAGAAATTCGATTAGCAACTTTAATGATACCCTTGTAGGGTCTAAGTTCATGTAGCTCTTTTCTAAAAGGAGCCAGGCTTCCTTGAAATCCTTCAAGTGACATCGCCGAAGCTAAATCAGCTAAATCCATAATGTATTCAAGTTTTGAAATTGCTTTAATAGCGTGGGCTAAAATAAACTGTGTTCCATTAATTAGTGCCAATCCTTCTTTTGCATTTAAATCTAGCGGTTTTAATTTATGTTTTTTAAGAATTGTTTTAGACTCAACCTTCTCTTCACCATCCCAGAAAAATCCTTCGCCAATCACTGGAAGAAATAAATGAGCTAGTGGTGCTAAATCTCCTGAGGCACCGACTGATCCTTTTTCCGGAACATGTGGAGTTAAATTATTTTGAAAAAAATAAATTAGACGTTCTATCAATTCTATACTAACTCCTGAAAATCCCATAGATAAAGATTTTATTTTACAAAGAAGCATAATCCTAGCAAGTTCAGGATTGATTGGATCTCCAACACCAACTGAGTGGCTTAATAATAAATTTCGCTGCAAAGACTTAGTCTCTTTTGAGGTAATTCTTTTTGTACATAGAGGCCCAACACCAGTATTTATACCATAAACAGGCTTTGTGTTTTTTGCAATTTTTTGAGAGCGCTCATAACTTAAAATTATTTTTTTTCTAAGCAAAGAATTTAATTTAACCGCATGGGGATTCTCCAAGAAAAAATAAATATCATCTACCGATAAATTAGAATTTTCAATACTCAACATGACTAAATTTAATTCAAAGTTTGACTTTAAAGATAGCAATATCAAGCATAATAAAGCAAATAATAAACATTAGAGAAAAATTAAATGAATTTATATTAGATAATTAGAAATATTTTTCAGTACTTTGCAATACATAGTACCTGGTTATATATGAGTACAACAAACTTTAAAACACAAATAAGAAAAGGCTTAATTGAATTTTGTGTTCTTCAAATTATCTCTAGAGGTGAAGTATACACAACTGATATAATAGTAGAGCTTCAAAAATCAAAAATGATAGTTGTAGAGGGAACACTGTATCCTCTACTTAACAGATTAAAATCATCTAATTATGTTGACTATTCTTGGAAAGAGTCAAAACAAGGACCTCCTAGAAAGTATTATGTTTTAACAAAAGAAGGTATAGATCACTTAAAAGAATTAAATCTGTCATGGATTGAAGTTGACAAAGCGGTAAAAAAAATAATAAATACAAAGAAATAGAAATGAAAAGTATAGTCATAATCATGTCACTAGTCATAGCTCAAAATATTAATAGTTTTGGTTTACATAGTGAAAGACCACAACCTCCAGTACCACCACAAGTGCCTGCTCCGCCTCCGCCTCCATCATCTATTCCTAAAATAATGGAACTTGGAAACTACGAAAGTATTAGTATAAATGGACCTTTTCAAGTTCAATTATATTCAGGTAAAGAAGGAAAAATAGAATTAACTGGGAATAATACAGCTACAGAATTAATTGAAATATTTATACATAATGATGAACTAATAATTAGGCCTATAGAAAGGAATTGGGTATTTAAATCCTTGTTTGGGTTTAAAGATCTCCGTAAGATTAAGGCTAATATTCCTGTAGAAGATATCAATAAAATATCATTAAATGGATCTGGAACTATTACCTCAAAAGATATATTAGAAAATAAAAAAATTGAAATCAAATTAAATGGATCTGGAAATATCGAAGTTAATCTAAACTCTAAAGAAGCCATAACTAAGATTAATGGATCTGGAACTATTGAGTTGATTGGTAAGAGTGAAGAATCAGAGCTTAAGGTAAATGGGTCTGGAACTATTAAAGCAAAAAATTTATTATCTAGAATAGTAGATGCTAAGATTAATGGATCCGGAACTATTGAGTTATTCTCAACAAATAAGCCAAACAAAAAAATAAATGGGTCTGGAACTATTAAATCTTTCGGCCCAAATAAGGTTAACCATAAAATAATTGATATAGATTAAATTATTAAGCTGTAAGCTGAATAAAAAAAAGTAAAAAATGATGAAAAAAATATTTATAATAGTTGCACTTGTTTCTTTTTCAATTGTTCAATCTCAAAATTTTGAAAAAAAGGATTTAATGGGACAATGGATGTTTAAAATAGAAATAAAAGATGCCATAAAAAACTCAAAAGATTTAAACGGATTTGAAAAATTAGCTGCAAGGACATTTAGTAGACTAATTGAAAAAGAATTAGAAAAAGTACAAATGATATTTGATTTTAAAAGAGATAATACTGCCTCAATAACTGTTATTACAGAAGAAAAAACAGAAAGTAAAAATGTGTTTTTATGGAAACTAAATAACGAAGGCCTTCTCTTCTTGGATAGTATTAATGAAGACACGGAAATTGAATTTGGTGACACGGCATATTGGGTCTTCGAGGACAATAAATTAATCCCTTATGATAAAAAGGATAAAATTAATTCTGGTATGTTAATGGTTAAAGTAAACTAAAATGAAAAAGACATTAAATATAAATATTGGAAGTAGAGTTTTTAATATCGATGAGGATGCTTATGATTTACTATCTAAGTACCTGGAATCAATAAAAACATATTTTAAAAAAATAGAAATAGATGAAGATATATTTGAAGATATTGAAAATCGAATTTCAGAAAAATTTAATTCAAAATCCGAAAGCAGACAATCGTTAAACTTAAATGATGTAGATAGCATAATTGAACAGATGGGTACCCTTGATGATTTTAAGGAGGCCTATGATGATTTTGAAATAAACGAGCCTAAAAAACAGAGTCAAGAATCAAGTAAAAAAGAAAATAAAAAAAGAATATATAGGAATTCAAGCGATAAGGTAATAGCCGGGGTTGCTTCTGGACTGGCAAATTACTTTGGTTTAGATCCAATTATTTTTAGATTGATTTTTATTGCCTCTCTATTTACCGGCTTTGGGTTTATTGCTTATTTGATTTTTTGGATTGGAATTCCTGAAAATGAAAGTGGAAGAATAAATGAAAACAAAAGACTTTATAGGGATGGAGATAACAAAATATTAGGAGGAGTTGCATTTGGATTAGCAAATTACTTTGGGGTAGATCCAGCAATTATCAGAATACTTTTTATTGTATCTCTTTTTATTGGGGGTTTTGGATTATTAGCATATTTGATTCTATGGATATCAATTCCTGAGGCTAAGACTGTTGGTGAAAAAATGAACATGAAGGGGTACACACTTACTCTTGAAAACATCGAAAAATTTATTAAGGAGAAGCTTCCTCAAAATGACGGTAAGGAAAATATATTTGTTAAAATAATTTTACTTCCTTTTAGAGTAATTGGTCCAATTTTCCTGGGAATTATAGCAATAATTATTCCTATTTTACGAATTTTAATAAGCTTTATTCTTTTAGTTTTTTCTATTGTAGTTATTGTTTTTCTGGTAGTGTTTACTCTAGGGGCTTTAAAATTGATTAATTATCAAAATTTTATAATCGGGAGCATTGATGGTTTCTATATAAGTGGCATTGATCTCTCCGCTATAATTGGTGAATTACCAGTTTATTTTCAATTATCAATTTTATTGTTCTTAGTGGTAGCACTATTATTTATTATAATGATCATTTTAAAAGTATTATTCAACATTAAAAATAATATTTCAAGTAGACTGATAGGTTTATTTTTTATTGGTGCTATTTTATTCATTTTTAATATTATTGTTCTTGAAGATACAATTGATAAATGGGAAAGAAGTGGACAAATAGATGAGTGGATAGATGAAGGTAAATTGAAAATTGAAAACAGAAGATCTTACCGATATTGATTATTTTAATGTGCCTCAAACCCGTCATATAAATGTTTAACTTAGCCCGTCAAATGCCAAGAATTTTACTACTTATTTTCTTACTAATTCAGAATTGGATTTATTCTCAAAAAACGTATCATCCTAATAAAGTTGATCCCTCTGAAATTATTATTGATGGTTTTATTTCAGAAGATGAAATAAAAAATTCTTTTATAACTACTGTTGATTATGAATGGCAACCTGGCTACAATACTCCTGCAAGACTAGAAACTGAAGTGTATTTAAGATATAGTGAATTTAGTCTATATGTAGGCGTAGTCGCATATAGTGATCCTGAAAATATTAGAGGGCAAGTAAGACCAAGAGATCAAATGGAAGGAGATCTAAATGAGGATACTATTTTTCTGAGATTTGATCCCTTCAAAGATGCACGAAGTGTATATATTTTAGCATCAAATGCATATGGAAGTCAACTAGATTTAAGAGCAAGAAATGCAATTAGTGATGACGAGAGATATGATATAACTTTTAATGCACTCTATGAAACTAAATCTTCAATTAATGATGAGGGTTATGTTGTTGAATTTTTAATTCCGTTCAATTCAATCCCATATCCAAGCGGTAAAGATCAAAAATGGGGATTTAATGTCATGCGTGCATTCACTCTTAATGGAACACAAGTTTTTAATATAGGTGATAAATATGATAGAGATAACCCCTGTAGAATCTGTCAGATTAGTGGTGAATTAATAATGGATGATGTCGAATTTAAAAGTAAAACTGAACTACTTCCGTATATATCAAGTAATTTAATTGGAGATAGAGGAGTTTTGTCAAACAATCCTATCGATTATGGAAAAGCTGCAAGTGAAATTGGCTTTGGGGTTAAATATGACCTATCCTCATCTTCATCCATTGAGTTAACAGTAAATCCAGATTTTTCTCAAGTAGAAGCAGATGAAACTCAAATTGATATTAATTCAGCATTTGCTTTACAATACCCAGAGTTAAGACCTTATTTTAATAAAGGAATGGACCTGTTAAATTTCTTAGATAATGCTTTTTACTCAAGGACTATTAATTCACCCTCTATTTCATCTAAATTAACATCAGCTGGTGAAAAATCTAGGTCGATTCTCTTGACAGCAATAGATCAAAAGTCTCCTTATTTAATTGGAGGTGAAGATAAATCTTACTTTGGAGAAGGTGGGACTAGTTATGCTAATGCATTTAGACATCAAAGAGTAATAAATAATGGTCTTAAATATGGATTTTTTACTACGAATCGATATTATGAAGGTGGTGGATATGGTAATCTTTTTGGCATCGATGGGCTATTTACTATTAATAAGATTTGGCGTATTCAATTTGAGCTAATTAAAAATTTTAATGAAGAACCTATTGCTGATTGGATAGATACTAATGACTTGTTCTCAAATAAATCAGTAAAATTAAATGGTGAAAAATTTAATGGGAGTGCAAATTACTTCCGAGTCTCAAGACAAACTGAAAACTGGAATTCATATTTATTTTATAAATCAATATCAGCAAATTTTAGAGCGGATTTAGGATTTGTCCCAAAAAACAATAAAAAATCATTCACTGCATTCCAAGGATATGAAAAAATAATTGATAAAAAATATTTAAAAACTTTTGCACTTAGTGTCACAGGAAATTTGAGTCATAATTTCAATAATGAACTTAAATATAAAGGGTTAGATGTGGAACTTGGTGTTACTACAATTGGCAAGACTTATATTAACTATATGTATCTTATCAATTCCTTTAGAAATTATTTAGGTGTTAATTATAAAAATTATAGTAATTCCACCATAACTATAATGAGTTCACCATCAAAGAACTTAACATTTTTTACTAGAGCTACTTTTGGAAAAGAGATTGCATTCAATGAGGATATTCCTGAAATTGGAAAAGAAAGCTCTTTCGTCTTATCATTAAATTATAAACTAGGGAATAATATAAGTCTAAACCCATCTTTAAGATTTTCTTCTTTAAAGAAAACTGATGACTCAGAGTTTTTTTACAATGGTTATATATCAAGATTATCTAGCAGATATCAGTTTAACAATGATTTAAGTTTAAGATTAATTTCTGAGTACAATAAATTTACTGACACATTTTATATACAACCTCTATTAGAATGGAATCCAAATCCTTCAACTATATTTTATATCGGAGGTAATCAAAGTTCAATTAATGATTTTGATCTTCAGCCAGAGGATTTTAATCCTTTTCGAATTAACAGGTCTCAGTTTTTTGTTAAATTTCAATACTTAATTGGAGTATAAAATTTACTATATTTAAATATGAAAAATAAACTACTATTACTCTCGTTGATATTAACATTTTCTTCATGTGGAATCTTTAAAACAACTAATACACCCATAACATCCGGTGCTGAAGCTGAAGATGTAAAAGAAGTTGATACAACTGCTAAATTCATTGGAAAATATAATATTACTGTATTCGGGGTTCCTGATGTAGGTGAATTGGAATTAATTATGAATGTAACCAGGGATGGTGATGAACTAAAAACTGAAATTGAGGAAGGAGAACAAGAATCAGGGCTTGATGTTTTAAAAACTGAAATTGAGGAAGATATTTTATATATAGACACATACGTTGATAGTTATGGCATAAATGTTTCTTTTGAAATTTATGTTGACGGAAATTCAGTTACAGGATATCTCGCTGATATGTTTGAACTTGAAGGAACTATTACTAAATACGTAAAATTAAAATAGTTATTGAGTTACTTCGTACTCAAATTCCCAAAGTGGATTGTCTAGTTTATTAATTATATAATTTAGAGTTAACTCTTCCCCTGAGGAAATGTTTTTATCAGCTACAATTCTAATATGTTTTATAGCTCCAATAGACTCGTGAGATTCAGAAATAACAGCTTTACAATTTGGCATTTCATGGTGATTGATAAATGCGCCTAGTGGAAGTCTTATATAATTATCTGGAAATCTCTTATCATAAACATGGGATATGCCTAGATCGGTGTTATCTGAAATATCTTGAGTAGCAAAAACTCCAAGACCTTCAATTGTACTTTCTTTAATTGTTATTGACTTA
>JABGTW010000071.1 GCA_018646865.1 Cryomorphaceae bacterium
TCTAGAATGATTGAAGATAAAATGATCATTCTATTAAGGCAGGGAAAGATTTCAAAATGGTTTAGTGGTATAGGACAAGAAGCTATTTCAGCTGGTGTTACTCAAGCTCTAAAAAAAGAAGAGTATATTCTTCCAATGCATAGAAATTTAGGAGTTTTCACTTCTAGAGATATTCCTCTTGATAGACTATTTGCCCAATGGCAAGGAAAAAATGAAGGTTTTACTAAAGGAAGGGATAGAAGTTTTCATTTTGGATCAAATGAGCATAAAATAATAGGAATGATTTCTCATTTAGGCCCTCAGATGGGTGTGGCTTGTGGAGTAGCATTATCTAATAAATTAAATAACAACAATCAAGTAACAGCTGTTTTTACAGGTGATGGTGGAACTAGTCAAGGAGATTTTCATGAAGCTTTAAATTTAGCTTCAACATGGGATCTTCCGGTTATATTTTGTATTGAAAATAATGGTTACGGTCTAAGTACTCCAGTTAATGAACAATATGCAATTGAAAACCTAGCAGATAGAGGTGTTTCATACAATATGGATTCTCATATAATTGATGGAAATAATATTGTTGATGTTTATAGATCTATTGATTCAGTGGTTCAGAAAATGAGAAAAGATTCTAAGCCTGCATTAATTGAATTTAAAACCTTTAGAATGAAAGGTCATGAAGAGGCTAGTGGTCAAGCGTATATAGATAAGAACATTATAGAAGAGTGGTCTAAAAAAGATCCAATTGCTCATTTTGAAGAATTCTTACTTACTTCAAAATTAATTTCAAATAAAGATTTAATAAAAATAAAAGAAAAAATTTCAAATGAAATTGATAAAAATTGGAGTTCAGCAAATAGGTATAATGAAGTTGATTTTGATATAGATAGAGAGCTTGGAGATGTTTATAAAAATTTTGATTTTAAACAAACAAAGATTGATAATAAACCTTTAAAAAGTTTACGATTAGTAGATTCTATAAGAGAGGGCATTTATGAATCTATGGCAAAGCATGAAAATCTAGTAGTAATGGGTCAGGATATTGCTGGATATGGTGGTGTATTTAAGGTAACTGATGGTCTATATGAGAAATATGGTAAGAATAGAGTTTTTAACACTCCTCTTTGTGAATCAGTAATACTTTCTTCTGCATACGGGTTAAGTGTAGGTGGATATAAATCAATTATAGAGATGCAATTTGCAGATTTTGTTAGTTCTGGTTTTACAGCTGTGGTAAACTTAATAGCAAAATCAAATTATAGATGGTCACAAAATTCAGATATTGTAGTAAGAATGCCTTGTGGAGGTGGAGTAGGGGCTGGACCATTCCATTCTCAAACTAATGAAGTGTGGTTTACAAAAGTCCCTGGATTAAAAGTAGTGTACCCGTCTCATCCATATGAAGCAAAAGGTTTATTAAATGCATCTATAGACGATCCTAATCCTATAATGTACTTTGAGCACAAGTTTTTGTATAGGACTGTGTCTGAAGAAATACCATCATCTAGATACACATTAGAGTTAGGTAAAGGAAAAATTAGAAATATAGGCTCAAAGGTCACTATTGTGACCTATGGATTAGGTGTTCATTGGGCATTAGATGTATTAAATGAATATACAAAACAAGAAATAGAAATACTTGACTTAAACACTTTATTTCCATGGGATAAAGAGCTAGTTTTCAAATCAATAAAGAAAACAGGTAAAGTATTACTTTTAGGAGAAGACACTCTTTTTAGTAGCTATATAGGTGAAATTTCAGCAGTAATTAGTGAGGAAATTTTTGAATATCTAGATGCACCTGTTGTTAGAGTTGGTTCATTAGATACCCCTGTGCCTTTTGCTAAAAACCTAGAAGAGGGGTTTCAAGCTAGTTATATCTTAAAAGATAAACTTAACTACTTATTAAACTATTAATAATGGATTTAGAAAAATTAATTAATGCGATTGATAGGCTTAATAGTGATACTAAACCAAAATGGGGTAAAATGAATTCTCCAATGATGCTAAAGCATTGCAGCAGATTTATTGATGTCTACCTTGGTAAGGTAACCTTTAATCCATTTATGTTTCTTTTTGGTTTTACATTTAGCTTTTTTCACATTTCTTATCTGAAATATATTGTCAGATATGATATAAATCGATATATACGAAATCTCCCTACATTAAAATTTTTCAACACTTTTAAATATAAAGAGCTAGATTTTGATAAGGAGAAATATTATTTAATAAATAGTCTTAGAACTGTTAATCAGTATGAAAAAGACTATATAGTCAATAATTTTCATGGAATAGTTAGAAATAAAACATTTAAGAAAGTAGTTAATTTCCATACATCTTATCATTTAAATCAATTTGGAGTTTTCTAAAGTTATCTTATTTATGAAAAGGCCAAGTCTTTATCTAGCTCTTCTATTACTTCTTACCTGTGCTAAGGAGGACTCACAATCACCTAATAATCCACCATCACAAATAATAAAACAGTATACAATAACACCTTCAGCAGGAGAGGGTGGAAGTGTGTCTGGTGGTGGTACTTTTGACAGTGGATCAAAAGTAACTATTACTGCCATAGCAAGTTCAGGATATATTTTTAGTAATTGGTCAGATGGTAATCTATTAATTGAAAGAATTATTACGATTGATTCAGATACAGAATTAGAAGCTTTATTTGAAATAGATTGTGTTTATTGGCAATATGAAGTTCCAGACTGGAAAAAAACTTCTTACGAACTTTTTGACATTATTTATCCCGAAAAATATTTACAAGTAGGAAGCTTACTAAATAATCAATGGGGCAATGAATCCGGAGAGTATGGCTTTAATGTGATTGTGGTTGATTATAATAACGATGGTTATAGAGATGTAATTGGGTTTTATAACGATTATTCAAATTTTGTTGCTTACCCACAAGACTATTTAGGTTATGAAAGAAAAAAAATGATTAGGTTTTATAAAGGGACTTGTGGAGGTGATTTTGAACTTGATGAAGAAAATGACAGCAATTTTCTTGGAACTGTTCATGGAAGAAAAATTTTACTTGGAGATTTTAATGATGATGGTTATGTAGATATTTTTTTTATATCACATGGTTATGATAATTCTCCTTATAAAGGTGAGTTCAGTAAAGCTATATTTAGTAATGGAAGTGGGGGGTTTTATGATACTGAATATCCAGAATTCGTTTCATTTTATCATGGGGGTGCTTCAGGAGATATTGACAATGATGGAGATTTAGATCTTGTAGTTGTAGAAGGAGGTAGAGGTAAATCATTAGTTTATATTAATAATGCAGGATCATTAACCCCAAGCACAGAATTAATAGATCAAGATTTAGTAAGAAGTATGTATAATGCAGAGTTATTTGATTTAAATTTAGATGGATATTTAGATTTGATTATGGGTGGCCATGATTGGTGGAGTCCATGGAGTACAACATATGACACTCTGCCATTAGTTGTTTATGGTGATGGTCAAGACTTTATTGACAACGAATATCAAAGATTACCTGAAGCAAATGTTAATAGACAAGGTCTAGTCAGTAATTTTGAGTTTTATGACTTAAATAATGATGGAAAAGTTGAAATAATTTTAACAAGAACTGGCGATGGCCTTGGTGAGGAAACCAATTTACCTTGGAACGAAAGAAATTTTTACAGAGATTGGTCAGTCCAAGTATTAGAATTAATAGGTGAAGTTTATGTAGATAAAACTGATGAGTTTATAGATTCATATTCAGGAACCGAACCATGGATAAAGTTTACAAAAATTCGAGATAAAGATAATGATGGATTAATGGAGATGTTTAATAATGTTAATCCATATAATGATCTTGATAATTATCTAGAATGGAAAATCATAGGTGGCAAATTAATTAAACAATAGACTTTAATTAGAAATGTCCCATAATTAATATTATGTAAAACAGAATATGTTTGCATAAGTTTGTATATTAGAGTATGATTATAACTACTACACCCTACGTTCAAGGAAAAAACATAACAAATACTATCGGAATAGCTAGAGGAAACACAGTCAGAGCAAGAAATGTAGCAAGAGATATATGGGCGGGTCTTAAAAATGTTGTTGGTGGTGAAATAAGTGAGTATACTAGACTTCAAGCTCAATCAAGAGAGCAAGCTATAAGTAGAATGATTGATAATGCAGAATCTTTAGGAGCTGATGCTGTAATTAA
>JABGTW010000072.1 GCA_018646865.1 Cryomorphaceae bacterium
TCATCTAGCCCATACTTCAGAAATTTTGATCTTTTTATTGGGAGCTATGACAATTGTTGAAATAATTGACTATTACAATGGTTTTGAAAAAATCAAGTCATTTATTAAAACAAAATCAAAGAAAAAACTTTTATGGATATTCTCATTTTTGGCATTTGTTTTATCAGCTATAATTGACAATTTAACTGCAACTATTCTATTGATTACTATTCTTCAGAAAATCATAAAAGATAAAAATTTAAGATTATGGTTTGCAGGTTTAATAGTTATAGCTGCAAATGCTGGAGGAGCTTGGTCACCTATTGGTGATGTTACCACCACTATGCTTTGGATTGCTGATAAGGTTACAGTCCCAATGTTGTTCCAGTATGTTTTTATTCCCTCTATAGTATGTATGGTAGTCCCAGTTTATATTGCAACTTTTTTAAAACCATTCCAAGGCAATGTTAGTGAAGTTAATAATGATGAAAGTCAAATAACTAAAATTGGAACTACAATGTTATGGTTAGGATTAGGTGGAATTATTTTTGTTCCAGTTTTTAAAGTTTTAACAGGTCTGCCCCCATATGTTGGTATGATGCTATCTGTTGCAGTTGTTGCAACTTTTGCTGAGATATTTAGTGGGACTAAGTTTAATATTACTACTCCCAATGATGAAGGTGTAATGCATAGCCAGAGTCCAGTTCACAAAGCTTTAACTCAAATAGAGTTACCAAGTATTTTGTTTTTTTTAGGAATATTGATGGCGGTAGCAGCACTTGAGTCTATCGGATATTTATTTGAATTTGCTCAATACCTTGAAACTGCCATACCAGATATTAGAATTGTTGCAGGATTACTTGGTCTAGGATCAGCCGTTATTGATAACGTTCCATTAGTAGCAGCTTCTATTGGCATGTTCTCTCAGCCTCTAGATAATTCCTTATGGCACTTAATAGCATATTCAGCTGGAACAGGAGGTAGTGTTTTAATTATTGGATCTGCTGCTGGTGTTGTTGCTATGGGAATGGAAAAAATTGAATTTTTTTGGTATCTAAAAAAAATAGGTTGGCTTGCATTTATTGGATTTGCCGCAGGATTTATATCTTTTATACTTATGGAATCATTTATTTTAACTTAAAAGATTGGAGTATAAAAAAATTGAAGAATGGATATTAAATAGGTTACCATTTTATCAGAATAATGGAGCTGTTGCTTATAACCCTGGACTTAATAATATAGACAAGTTTATCAATGAATTAAATTTGTCCAATAATCAATTAAAATTTATTCATGTTGGAGGAACAAATGGAAAGGGTAGTACCTGTTCATATATATCATCAATTCTTCAAGAATCTAATTATAAGGTAGGAACATTTACTTCTCCACATTATTATGATTATAGAGAAAGAATAAAAATTAATAATCATAAAATTGAAAAGTCATATATAACTTCTTTTATAAAAGACAATAAGACAATTATAGAGGAAATAGGATTAAGCTTTTTTGAACTTTCCTTCGGATTATCCTTAAGTTATTTTAAGCAAAATAAAGTTGACTATGCTATAATTGAGGTTGGTTTGGGAGGCAGGCTGGATGCTACAAATATTATTAATCCTTTAGTTTCAGTTGTTACAAATATTTCCTATGATCATACGGAAATTTTAGGTGATACTTTAGAGAAAATAGCTGTAGAAAAAGCAGGGATTATTAAAGAAAAATCTCAACTAATTGTTGGGGAAAGAAACAAACTTACAGATGAAATTTTTATCAATAAGTGTAAAGAAAAATCTACAGAAATAACCTTTGTCCCTGATATTGCAGAAGATGTAATTTATTCAGAGATAGACTATTTAAATAAAAATATAAAGACTAGCATTGAAACATGTAAAGCACTTAATTTAAATAGACTAAATAGTAAAATAATTACAAAAGGTATTGAAAATGTAGATTTAAATAGTGGATTGTTTGGACGATGGTCTATAATGGGGGTTAATCCTATGATAATATTTGATTCAGCTCATAACGAATCGGGATTCATAAGCATAGCTGATCAAATATCAAAAATATCATATAATAAAATTTATGTTTTACTAAGTTTTGTTAAAGGAAAAAAAATTAAAGATCTGATAAGACACCTTCCTGAAGGCTCAAATATTTATTTTACCTCCCTAAAAATAGAAAGATCAATGGATCTTGAAGAAATAAATTTAAATTTCTCAGAAAGTATTAAATTTGATGAAAATCCTAAAAGGATATTCAATAATATAAAAAATGAATCTTCCAAAGACGATTTAATTTTAGTAACTGGGAGTAATTACATAGCTAAAGAAATATTCAATGAAAACTAAATTACTACTTACATTTATTATTTTCTCAACGTGCTTTTATAGCCTTCACTCTCAGCTCACTACTGACAGACCTGATCAAACAGAGTCATCGTTAGTTCTTTCAAAAGGTCATATTCAAATTGAAACTGGAATATCAATTGAAGACTCTGAATCAAATATTAATACTCTATTTAGAATTGGAATTATTGATGGAATTGAAATGAGAATAAATAGTAATTATCTAATGAATGATGATATTTCTTTTTTAAAAAAATCTTCTTTTAGTGATTTTGAAATAGGAGCAAAATTTAAAATTTTAGATGAGGATAATTACAAAACTAAAATAGGACTTCTAACTCACCTTTCAATTCCTACTGCCCCAGAAATTTTTTCATATAATGAATATGGTTTATTAAGTAGAGTTCTTATATCTCATGATTTAAAAAATGATTCTCAAATTGGTTATAATATTGGATATAATAAGTATAATAATTATGATGGACAGTTTATTTATACTGTAGCATATGGAAAAAGTCTTGGATCTTTTGGAGTGTTCTTTGAGATTTTTGGAGATGAGTCTTCAAATAATTCTAATCTAAACTTTGACTCAGGGATCACTTATTTAATTGATAATGATAAGCAATTAGACTTGTCTGTTGGAAGGGGTTTAAACAGCGATATGTTTTATATAGCTGCTGGATTTAGTATAGATATTTATTAAAACTTAACTATAAATTCAAGTTTTTTATCTCCTCTTAAAACAAAAACCTTTGTTATATCGCCTTCTTCAAACTTAGA
>JABGTW010000067.1 GCA_018646865.1 Cryomorphaceae bacterium
AACTGGTTTTGATCTATCTTTAAACTATTCTGACACAACTTCTTCTGGAGTTACTTATGCTATAAATGCTAATGCTACTAGAGCTAAGAATGAAGTTACTGAACTTATCAGTGAATTCTATTCTGGTGGTAGTCAAAGAATTGGATCTATGACAAGAACATCTGTTGGTGAGCCAATTTCTTACTTCTATGGTAGAAATGTCTTGGGAATTTTCCAAACTGCTGCTGAAGTTGCATCACATGCAACTCAAACTGGAGCAGGTGTTGGTAGATTTAAATATGAAGATATAAATAACGATGGTGTAATTAATGATAATGATAGAACTAAAATTGGTGATCCTCACCCAGATTTGATCTTTGGTGTTAACTTAAACTTAGCATACAAAAACTGGGATATGAGTATGTTCTGGAATGGTTCTATTGGTAATGACATTTTTGACTATACAGCTCTTTACTACGAAACTCCTTATTTCTTTAACGGAAATAGAAGTACTGCAGTTTTAGACTCATGGTCTCCATCTAATACTGGAGCAGCATTGCCTGCATTAAGTGAAACTACTTTAAATAATGAATTTTCAACTTCTAACTCTTTCTTTGTTAGAGATGGTTCATATGTAAGACTTAGAACTCTTCAAATAGGTTATACATTACCTGATACTTTCGCATCAAAATTAGGTGCTAGTAGTGCAAGAGTATACTACAACGGTAGTAACTTACTTACTTTAACTGACTTTACAGGTCTGGATCCTGAAGTACCAAGAGGTGGTGCTCTAGATATTGGTGTATATTCTGCACAATATCCTACGAATAGTATTTCATCTTTAGGTATAAATATTAAATTTTAACCCCAATAACTAGAAAATATGAAAAAAATTCTAATATTATTATTATCAGCCTCAATTTTAGTAGCATGTTCAGATGACTTTACTGAAATTGATCCTGTAGGATCTCTTAGTGATGCATCTCTACAGAATGCAACTGGTGTTGACCTATTATTAACTGGTGCTTATTCAGTACTAGATGGTATGAGAAATGGTGGACCTGGTGCAGATTGGACAAAAAGTGGAGATAACTGGTGGCTTGATGCAATCTCAGATGATGCTCATAAAGGATCAACTGATGGTGACCAAGCTGACTTGCTTTTAATCGAACTTTTCCAATGGGATACAACAAACCCATACTTTGAAGGAAGATGGCAAGCTTTATTTGCTGGTGTGAACAGAGCAAATGCAGTTATTGATTTAATCAATAATGCAGCAAATCCTAGCGATTTCTCTGTACAAAAAGCGCAAGCTCGATTTTTAAGAGGTCACTATAACTTTGAAATTCAAAGAATGTGGGTAAATGTTCCTTACATTTCAGATGAAAATTATGCTGCAAGTGAATTTAATCAGCCAAACTCTGGTCCAATTTGGAGTCAGATTGAAGCAGATTTCTCTGCTGCTGCAGGTAGTTTACCAACATCTAGAGGTGGATCATACAGTGAGCCAGGTAGGCCACTTGCGTCTGCTGCAAGAGCATATTTAGGAAGAACTCAGCTTTACCAAGGTAAATGGTCTGACGCTTTAACTTCACTTGAATCAGTAATTAATTCTGGTGATTATGCATTGAACTCTGATTTCTCAGCAAACTTTAGATCTGCTGGTGAAAATAGCTCTGAGATGATTTTTGCTATTCAGTTTGCTTCTGATGGAGGTCAATCTCCTCAAGGTAATAGAGGTGGTACATTAAATATGCCAATTGGTAGTATGACAGGTGGTATGTGTTGTGGTTTTTACCAACCAACTCTCGACCTTGCAAATGCTTTCCAAACGGATTCTAATGGTCTTCCATTAGCTAATTGGTCTACTACTGATATTTCAAATGATTACGGTGTTTATGAAACTGAAGCACACACTCCTCACTCTGGTCCTTTAGACCCAAGAATTGATTTCACTGTCGGAAGACGTGGAGTTGATTTAAACGGTTTTGGTCCAATGTCAGGAAAGGATAACATTAGAGCATCATTTACTGATATCTCTGGTCCTTTTGTGAACAAGAAAAACCTTTATACTGCTGGTGATGACACCAACAGAGGTACAGGTGGTTGGGGTGAGCAAAGAACAGGAATTAACTATCATATCTTAAGATATGCAGATGTATTATTAATGGCTGCTGAAGCTGCTGTTGAATCTGGTAATCTTGAGACTGGTAGAAATTATGTTAACCAAGTTAGAGCAAGAGCTAAGAACGGCCCACGTGCTGATGCTTCTCCTAACTACGTCATAGATACATACAACTCATCATGGAGTGATCAAGCTGCTGCTAGAAATGCAGTTAGACATGAAAGAAGAGTTGAAATGGCTCTAGAAGGTCACCGTCTTTTTGACTTAAGAAGATGGAACATTATGGTTGACGCATTGAATACTTATATCTCAAACGAAGGAAGAACTATTACTAATTTTGCAGTAAAAGCTAATCCTGTTTCAGCTAAGCATAATGCACTTCCAATTCCTCTAAATGCTATTGATCAGTCTCAAGGAGCTCTTTCTCAGAATCCTGGTCACTAATCAAATTAAAATCTAGCTAAATTAAAAACAGGATGAAAATTAATTTTCATCCTGTTTTTTTTTAAATTTATATTATGAAAAAATTGAACCTACTTTTATTTATTTTTGGTTTATTATGTGTATTAGTGTCATGTGATAACACTTCTGATAATAAACAATTTACTCTTCTTACCAGAGATAAAACTGGAGTTGATTTCATAAACGAACTAAAAGAAACCAATACAATGAATTACTTTACCTATCCCTATATATATATGGGTGGTGGAGTATCAGTTGGAGATATAGATAATGACAACCTTGATGATATTTTCTTTACAGGAAATATGGCTGAGAATAGACTTTATCTAAACAAAGGAAATCTTGAATTTGACGATATAACATCTTCTGCTGGAGTTGGAGGTGATGATAAATGGTATACAGGCTCAACTATGGTTGATATTAATAATGATGGCTATTTAGATATATATGTTTCTGTAGCTGGTTTAAATGGAGTAAAAAACAATGAATTATATATAAATAATAGAGATAACACTTTTACTGAAAGTGCTAGTGAATATGGAATAGATGATATCGGTAACAGTGTCCAAGCTACATTTTTTGATTATGATAAAGATGGAGATTTAGACCTTTATGTAGCTAATTACCCAATGACACCTTTTGATGCGCCAAGTAGTTATTATTCCTTTAAAATGCAAAATCCTAAGGATTATGAGACTGATAACTTATACAGAAATGATGGTTCATTATTTACCAGGGTTACAGAGGATGCTGGACTTAGAACTTATGGGCTAACATTAAGCGCAACTGTTGGAGATTTAAACAATGATTCATTTCCTGATATATATATATCAAATGATTTTAGTTCACCAGATTTTATGTATATGAATAATGGTGATGGAACTTTTACTGATGTGGTTAAAGAATCAACAAATCAAACATCTTTTTATGGAATGGGAGTTGATATTGCAGACTTTAACAATGATCAATATCTAGACTACATTCAAGTAGATATGGATGCTAAAGATAACAGAAGATCTAAGGCTAATATGGCTAGTATGAATCCAGATCTATTTTGGAGTACGGTTAATTATGGATTTCATTATCAGTATATGCATAATACACTACAGTTAAATAGACGTATTGAGGGTGATAAACCTTTTTTTAGTAATATTTCTAGACTTTCTGGTATATCATCTACCGATTGGAGTTGGGGACCTCTTCTTGCTGATTTCGATAATGATGGTTGGAAAGATTTATTTATTTCAAATGGAACTAGAAGAGAGATAAATAATAAAGATTTCTTCAACGAAATTAGTTTAAGGCCTATGTCTAATGATAGTCTCTTATACTACACAAATCAAATACCTTCGGAGGCTATATCAAATTTTGCATTTAAAAATAATAAGGATCTCACTTTTTCTGATGTATCTGTTGATTGGGGCTTAGATGATAAAAACTTCTCTAATGGTGCAACTTATGCTGATCTGGATAATGATGGTGATTTAGAGATCATTGTAAATAACGTAGACCAAGAGGCTCAAATTTATAAAAACAATTCTAATAATAATTTTGTAAGGGTTAAACTTAAGGGAGATGGGGGTAATATATTTGGAATTGATAGTAGGGTATATATAGAGACTGAAAATTCTACTCAGATGCAAGAACTTACAATGTCAAGAGGATTTCAATCCTCTGTTTCTCCATATCTTAATTTTGGACTAGGCAATGATGAGTTAATAAAATCAATAAAGGTTGTTTGGTCAAATGGTAATTCAGAAGAGCTGAAAGATCTTAAAATAAATTCTACAATTGAATTTGATATATTAAACTCCAAACCTGAAATTAAATCAGATACTGGTAAATCAAACCTATATTTTGAAAATGTTGAGGTTGTTAAGCATAAACATGATGAGAATGAGTATAATGATTACATAAAAGAGGTTCTCCTTCCTCATGAAAATTCAAGATTGGGTCCTGGTATTGCAATTGGTGATATTAATGGAGATAAAATTGATGATTTTGTTGTAGGAGGGGCGAAAGATCAACCTACCGCATTTTATATTCAAAAATCAGATGGATCATTCTACAGTAAGAGTTTTACATTCTCTAAAGAACATGCTAAATATGAGGATATGGATATGACTCTTGAAGATTTTGATAAAGATGGAGATAATGACCTTTATATAGTTTCAGGTGGAAATGAATTTGAACCAAACACTCCCATATTAAAAGATAGATTATATATTAATGACGGTAATGGTTCATTTAATTATAATAATAGTTCGTTACCTGATAATTTTTCTAGTGGAATGAGGGTTTCATCTGCAGATTTCGATAAAGATGGAGATATAGACTTATTTGTTGGTGGAAGAGTAGTTCCGGGTAGTTATCCCCTTCCAGCTGAAAGTTTTTTGCTTGAAAACATCTCAGATGCTAATGGAATAAAATTTAAAAATACGGATGAATCTATTTTTTCTTTTAAAGAAATAGGTTTAGTTACATCATCAGTTTGGACTGACTATAACAATGATGGATGGGAAGATTTAGTTGTTGTTGGGGAATGGACTCCAATCAAATTCTATAAGAATATGG
>JABGTW010000073.1 GCA_018646865.1 Cryomorphaceae bacterium
AACTAAAATAGAGCTTTTATAAGAAAAACTATTTGTTATATTTTACTATTGCTGATCTAAAACAGGTATTTTAAATTTATCCATTTTCGGAGTTGTATGAGCCTCTTTCATTAGATTTTCCATTTTAGTTACAATTTCAGGATACTCCAAAGCAACATCATTTAATTCTTTTGGATCATCATTTAAATTATAAAGTTGAATTTTTGATGGGCCCTCAAATAAATTCTTCTTTATACCTTTCCATTTATTAATTCTAATAGCCTGTTGCCCTCCATAGGCAGGAAACTCCCAATAGAGATAATCATGTTTATCCTGTTTTTCATCTATAAGTGTAGGGTAATAACTTACACCGTCTATTGAATAAGGAAGTTCCTCATCAATAATATCAGATACTGTTGCAAAATAATCATAGAATGTGCTTGGATGGTCTGAATAGGAACCAGGTTTAATTTTTTTAGGCCAAGTTACAATTGTTGGAACTCTTATCCCCCCTTCATTGACATTCCCCTTAACAGTGTTTTTTGAGTTTACAAAAGGTCCTGCACTATTAAAGAAATTAATATCAACATGATCTAAATGGGTAGGACCATTGTCACTTGTAAAAACTATGAACGTATTATCGTATTCGTCAATTTCTTTTAATTTTTTAATTATTTCCCCTACCTGTTGATCTAAATAAGAAATCATTGCTGCGTAAGTTGCTTTTGGGTATTGGTTAGGATAGTAACCAGACCCACCAGTATATGGTTCTTCTTCTCCGAATTTTTCATGATAATAATTCACCCATTTCTTTGGTGCTTGAAGTGGAAGATGTGGAATAGGAGAAGCATAATAGAGAAAGAAATTGTTTTCTTTATTTCTTTCTAAAAACCTTAATGCTTCATTGTGCATTAAGGTTGGAGCATAATCATTTTGATTATATGGATTATAAGTTTCTGAATTGTATGGATCTAGTCCTTTTTGAAGTCTACCTTTAGTAACTATCTTATTATCTAAAATATGTCTTTCTTTATTTCTCCATAAATGACTAGGATAAAGTGTATGAGCTTGTCTCTGACAATTATATCCATAAAAAAAATCAAAACCTTTATTATTTGGAATACTATTGGTATTTGGAGCTCCTAGGCCCCATTTTCCAACCATTCCTGTTTTGTATCCTTTCGATTGTAGGAATTTTGCTACAGTAACTATTGAATCTGGCATTGGGCGTTGACCTTCAAGTTCTGGGTTGTCTAACATAGCTTGAAAACTCCATACATCTCCTCTTTCTTTCCACTCATCATTCCCTCTTATTGGATTATTCCCAGAATGAAGACCTGTTAATAATACAGCACGAGCGGGGGCACAAACAGGTGATCCAGTATAATGATCTGTGAGTATCATTCCTTCTTTAGCTAACTGGTCTATATTTGGAGTTTCTATCATCTTTTGACCAAATATTCCTAATTCACCATAACCTAAATCATCTGCTAGAATAAAAACAAAATTTGGATTTAGATCAATATCTGTTTGAGGTTTACAGGAAAAACATACTAGAATAATAAGAATTATTTTTTTTTTCATCATCATTATCCTACAATATAAAAAAAGATTGTTCAAAGTAATTTATGACTTTAAACAATCTTATTATATAAAAAGAAGTGATCGCGATAGGATTCGAACCTATGACCGTCTGCTTAGAAGGCAGATGCTCTATCCAGCTGAGCTACGCGACCATTATGCGGAGAGACTGGGATTCGAACCCAGGCAACGTTTACACGTTGACAGATTAGCAATCTGCTCCATTACCACTCTGGCACCTCTCCAAAAGAGTTTACAAATTTAGATAAAAAAATGACCTGAAAAAGAAATATTTAATCTTGTTGTTCCAAAAGATTTTTCATCTCCATATAGCCAGCATTATCACCAATAGTTCCGTAGATATTCATAAGAGTTCTAATAGCTTCAATATTATTATTAATAGCTATCAAATCCTTTAGAATAGGAATACATTGTTTATATAGATTTTCTCTAGACTCCTTAAGCTGATCATATTTTAAATTATCAGACCTAGAGGTACCTAAACTATTCATCTGACTTACAATATCTTGTTCACCTTCTAGAATTAGAGCAACTAAGTTCAAGTAACTATTTTCATTAGTAGGATCTAGGTCTATTGATTTTTCATAATAAGAAATTGCATCATCTTTTTCTCCAAGATCAGAACTTACTACACCTAAGTTATAGTATAGAATAGGGTTATTTGGTTCTTTTTCAATAGCTTCAGACATTGCCACCTTAAAGGCTTCTTTATTTCCAAGTTCAAAATAAATATTTGCAGCAGTCATTATAAGACCTACATCATCAGGATTGGATAATCTAGCAGCTTCAATTGCAGCTAATGCTTTATCCTTTTGACCTAACTCTTTATAAATAAGTGCAATGTTTTTAACTATTTCTGGAAACTTTGAATCTGTATCTTCTTCTCTGGCATTATCATACTCTTTTGATTTTTGTAATAAATTAAATTCTGTTTCAGAATTTATCTCGATTTCATTTCCAGAAGATACTTCAGTAATAAAAAATTTTGTTTCAATACCATCATATTTAATATCTCTTAGTAATTCATAATACTCAAGAGCTAATGGATAATCTAGTGAGTTAACAGCAGAGGAGGCAGCATAATATAAATATTCTTTATTTGTTTCAGTATTTAAATCATAAACCAATTTAAGCTTTACAGCTGCACTACTAAAATTTTCAGTTTCATTATCACCAACAGCGCTAGTAATTATTGCAGTTTCAAGTCTATTTATCTCAGGATTTAATAATTGATCACTAGTCCCTAAGTTTTTTGACATATCAAAGGCTTTAATAGCTAATTCAAAATCATCCATAGATGTGTGAAGCTTACCATATAGAAACATTACTTGCGCCTTAATTTTATCATCACTTGAATCAAACAAATCCACAGAAGATTCAAGAAGATCAATTGCTGAAGAATACTCTCCAGCAGTAAAGAATTTATTTGCATTTCTAAGTTCTTTCTTCTGAGCATTTGCAAAAGAGAATGCAATTAGTAAAATAAATAGTATAAGTTTTTTCATGTTTTTATTATTTAAACAGAATCTCCTGTAAATTCAATTTCATTAATATCTTCAAGATCATCATCATCTTTCATAACTTTAGCAACAGCTGCAATGCTATCACCATCTTTTATACTGATAACCTTAACACCCTGAGTTGCTCTTCCCATAACTCTAAGATCTTCAACTTGCATTCTAATTGCAATACCTGATTTATTAATAATCATTAAATCGTCACTGTCAGAGACACTTTTTAAGGTCACTAATTTACCAGTTTTTTCTGTAATAGATATAGTTTTTACACCTTTACCTCCCCTATTAGTTAATCTATAGTCTTCAAGAGATGATCTTTTACCATAACCATTTTCAGAAACAACTAATATATTAGCGTCCATATCATTCACCGAAATCATTCCAACAACCACATCTTTACTATCTTTCAACCTAATCCCTCTAACTCCAGAAGCATTTCTTCCCATCGGCCTAGTTTTACTTTCTTCAAATCTGATTGCTTTTCCAGATTGAACAGCAAGCATAATTTGACTGTTTCCATTTGTCAGTTTAGCCGCTAGTAGTTCGTCTCCTTCTTTGATTGTAATGGCATTTATGCCATTAGATCTAGGTCTAGAATATTGTTCTAAAGAAGTTTTCTTTACTTGACCCATTTTTGTAGCCATAATTACATAATTACTATTTACATACTCTTCATCTTTCAAGTCTTGAGTACAGATAAAAGCTTTAATTCTATCATCTTGTTCTATATTAATGAGATTTTGAATAGCTCTTCCCTTTGAATTCTTTGAACCTTCAGGAATCTCATAAACTCTCATCCAGAAACATTTACCTTTTTGAGTAAAAAACAACATGTATTGGTGATTTGTGCCTACAAATAAGTCCTCTAAAAAGTCTTCATCTCTAGTTTTAGATGCTTTTTGACCAACACCTCCCCTATTTTGAGTTTTATATTCTGTAAGAGGAGTTCTCTTTATATAACCAGCATGAGATATAGTTATTACAACTTTTTCATCTGGAATAATATCTTCAACCCTAAAATCACCACCTGCATATTCAATTACAGATCTTCTCTCATCTCCATATTTTTCTTTAATAACAGACAACTCTTCTTTAATAAGATTCATTCTCATAGGCTTACTATCTAACAATTCTTTAAAGCCTTTAATTATTTTTTTAAGTTCGTCATACTCTTCTCTTAATTTGTTTTGCTCCAGACCTGTTAACTGTCTTAACCTCATCTCAATTATAGCCTTAGCTTGTATCTCAGAAAGTTTATATTTTTTTTCAAGTTTTAATCTTGCTTCTTCTGCGTTTGAAGATTTTTTGATTAAATCTATAACATCATCAATATTATCACTTGCAATAATTAAACCTTCTAATATATGAGCTCTTTGCTCAGCTTTCTTCAGTTCGTAGTTAGTCCTTTTTACGACTACATCATGTCTATGATCAACAAAATGATGAATTAAATCTTTAAGATTTAAAAGCTGTGGTCTTCCATTTACAAGAGCAACATTGTTAACACTAAATGAGGATTGTAGAGAAGTATACTTATAAAGTTTATTTAAAACTATATTTGGAATTGAATCTCTTTTAAGTACATACACAATTCTCATTCCATTTCTATCTGACTCATCTCTAATTGTAGAAATACCTTCAATTTTTCCATCATTAATTAAATCTGCAGTTTTTTTAATCATATCAGCCTTATTAACCTGATATGGAATTTCAGATACTATAATACATTCTCTGTCATTGACATTTTCAATAATTGCTTTTCCTCTCATTACTACCCTCCCCTTTCCTGTGTGGAAGGCTTCCTTAACTCCATCATAACCATAAATTGTTCCACCTGTTGGAAAGTCAGGAGCTTTTATATGGTTAATAAGCTCATCAATTGTAACATCATTATTATCGATATATTGCATAATTCCATCTATAACTTCAGAAAGATTATGGGGAGGCATATTTGTAGCCATTCCAACTGCAATTCCAGAAGCTCCATTTATAATTAAAGCAGGAACTCTAGTTGGAAGAACTGTGGGCTCCATAATGGTATCATCAAAATTAAGTTGAAAATCTACAGTCTCCTTATCAATATCAGATAATAGATCTTCTGATATTTTTTGCATTCTAGCCTCTGTATATCTCATTGCGGCTGGACTATCACCATCTACAGATCCAAAATTTCCTTGTCCATCTACTAAATTATATCTCAAGCTCCATTCTTGAGCCATTCTTACCATAGTATCGTATACTGAACTATCACCATGAGGATGATATTTACCCATAACGTCTCCAACTATTCTGGCAGATTTTTTGTAAGATGATGTTGATCTAACTCCCATTTCATTCATACCAAACAGCACTCTTCTATGAACAGGCTTTAGACCGTCTCTTACATCTGGAAGGGCTCTTGAGACAATAACAGACATCGAATAATCGATGTAAGCTGACTTCATTTCATCTTCAATTTTTATTGGTATTAATTTTTCTTTTTCCATAACAATATATTATTGCTAAAATAAATAATCAAGGGTTATTATTATTAAATAAAGTGATACAAAAAAAGAATATTTATTAACATTATAAATTGAAAAGTTTTATCTCAAAATAAACAATTAGTGTAATCATTTTCTTTGTTTATTTATATTAATGGTATATTTTAGTCAACAAATAATTGATAATGGATGATAATTTTTCTTCTAGAGTTAAAGATGTGATTTCCTACAGTAAGGAAGAGGCTTTAAGATTAGGTCATAAACAAATAGGAACCGAGCATTTACTTCTTGGAATGCTTAGAGATGGCGGCGGTAAAGCTATATCAATTCTGAATTCAATTGAAGTAAACCTTAACGAACTTAGAAAGAAAGTTGAGCTATTAAATCCTGCAATTATTGATAGTTCATCTATTGGGTTAAATGAAAAGAAGAACCTACATCTAACTAGGCAAGCAGAAAGAGCACTTAAAACAACTTTTTTAGAGGCAAAGCTTTTTCAAAGCACAAATATTAATACTGCTCATTTACTATTATGCATTTTAAGAAATGATAACGATCCTATTACTAAGGTCTTATCTAAAATGGATATTAGTTATGACAACGTTAAAGAAAAATTTAAATCTATGATAAATGAAGGTGGATCTGACGATATAATAGAATATCCTACATCTTCTGCTTTTCCAGATGAAAAAGATGATTCAGAAGAGTCTTCTAAAAATCCATTTTCAACTAAACAAAAATCAAAATCAACTTCTAACACTAAAACTCCTGTATTGGATAATTTTGGAAGAGATATGACTGCACTTGCTGAATCTAACAAATTAGATCCTGTAATAGGTAGAGATAAAGAGATTCAAAGAGTATCTCAGATACTAAGTAGAAGAAAAAAGAATAATCCTCTTTTAATAGGAGAGCCTGGTGTAGGAAAGTCAGCTATTGCTGAAGGTTTAGCTCTTAGAATAATTCAGAAAAAAGTTTCAAGAATCTTATATGGAAAAAGGGTGATAACTCTTGATCTTGCAAGTTTAGTAGCTGGGACAAAATATAGAGGACAATTTGAGGAAAGAATGAAAGCTGTAATGAATGAGCTTGAAAAAAATAGAAATGTAATTTTATTTATTGATGAAATTCATACAATAGTTGGTGCTGGAGGTGCTACAGGTAGCCTAGATGCATCTAATATGTTCAAACCTGCCTTAGCTAGAGGTGAAATACAATGTATAGGTGCTACAACATTAAACGAATACAGTCAACACATTGAAAAAGACGGTGCTCTTGAAAGAAGGTTTCAAAAAATTCTTGTAGAAGAAACTAATAAGGAGGAAACAATTGAAATTTTGAGAAATATAAAAGATAAATATGAATCTCATCATAATGTGAACTATACTGATGAAGCATTAGTTGCTTGTGTAGAGCTCAGTCAAAGATACATTACAGACAGATTTCTTCCAGATAAAGCCATTGATGCATTAGATGAAGCTGGATCTAGAGCTCATATAAACAATATGGATGTCCCAGAAGAAGTTGTTCTAATGGAGAAACAACTAGAGGATGTTAGAGAACTAAAAAACTCTGTTGTAAAAAAACAGAAATATGAGGAAGCAGCTAAGCTTCGTGACGATGAAAAAAGAGTTGAAAAAAAGTTAATTGAAGCTCAAAATAGATGGCATGAAGATTCAAAATCAAACAGGGTGAAAGTTGATGAAAATGAAATTGCTGATGTTGTTTCAATGATGACTAATATTCCTGTTAATAAAATTGTGTCAACTGAAAAAAATAAATTAGTAAAACTTGAAAAATTAATTAAAGACAAAATCATTGGACAAGATGAGGCTGTATCTAAAGTTGTAAAATCAATCCAAAGAAATAGAGCAGGTTTAAATTCTCCTAACCGACCTATTGGTTCATTTATCTTTCTTGGACAAACTGGTGTTGGAAAAACCCAATTAGCGAAAGTCTTAGCCTCAGAGATATTTGAATCAGAAGAAAACTTGATTAGAATTGATATGAGTGAGTATATGGAAAAATTCTCTGTATCTAGACTAATAGGAGCACCTCCCGGATATGTTGGTTATGAAGAAGGAGGGCAATTAACTGAGAAGGTCAAACGTAGACCTTATTCCGTTGTTTTGTTCGATGAAATTGAAAAAGGGCATCCTGATATATATAGCATGCTTCTTCAAATTCTCGATGATGGGTTCTTAACAGATAGTGTGGGAAGAAAAATAAACTTCCAAAATACTATTATAATCATGACTTCTAATATAGGTGTAAAACAAATTAATGACTTTGGTATAGGGGTTGGTTTTGAAACTAAATCTTCTGTTGATCAAACATCTAAAACTGAACAAAAAGTTATTCAAAGAGCATTAAAAAACACCTTTGCTCCTGAATTTTTAAATAGAATTGATGATTGTATAATATTTAACTCACTCACTATTAAAGAGATTAATAAAATTATTACAATAGAAATTAATAAACTGAAACAAAGAGTTAGCAACATAGGTTATGATTTATCAATTTCACCAAAAGCTAAATCATTCATATGTGACAAAGGGTTTGATGAAAAAAATGGTGCTAGACCTCTTAATAGAATGATTCAAAAGTATATTGAAGACTTGATTGCAGAAAACCTTGTTTCAGATAAGATAAAACCCGGAGATAAATTATACGTTGATCATAAACCTGATCAAGATAATTTGATACTATTAATAAATAAAAAAGAAATAGCTTCTTGAAAGTTCTAAAATTTGGTGGCACTTCAGTCGCTGATTCAAAATCTATATCAAAGGTAATTTCCATTTTAAAACAAAATGATGATAACTTAATCATTATTGTATCTGCATTTAGTGGTGTTACTAATCTTCTTCAAAAATGCCTTCATTTAAAAGGAAAATCAACTGAAGGCATAATAAAAGAAATTGAAAATAGACATTTAGAAGTAATAGAAAATCTTTCTAGTTTAAATGATCAAGCTTCCTTAAAGAGTTTCCTTAAAGAAAAACTTAATGAACTTGAAGATATCTTAGATGCTATTTCAACAATTGATGAAGTAACACAAAAAACTATTTCAAAAGTCTTAACTCTTGGAGAAATACTGTCTAGTAATATAATTTTTGAAATTCTAAAACAAAAGAACTTTGATATATCTATAATTAATTCTAAAGAGATTATTTTTAGTAAAGAATTTAATAACAATGAGGTTCTAGATAGTGATAAATCTTCTATCAGTATTAAAAATAAACTAAACTTAATTAAATCAAAGTTTATTATTGCTCCTGGATTTATATGCTCAAATGAAAAAAATGAAATTTCAAACTTAGGAAGAGGTGGATCTGATTACACAGCTGCAATAATTGCAAAATATAGTGATGCAAAAACTTTAGAAATTTGGACAGATGTTAGTGGAGTTTATAGTGCAAATCCAAAACTTGTTAAGAAAGCATCACCAATAGAATTCCTCTCATATAAAGAAGCTATGGAGCTTTCTTTTTTTGGTGCAAAAGTTATTTACTTTCCAACTCTTCAACCATTAATAGAGGATAATATACCTGTATATATAAAAAATACTTTTAAGCCAGAAGATAATGGCACTTGCATTTCAAATTCAACTAAACTTGATGGAGATGAGATCGTCAAAGGCATAAGTCATATAGAAAACATTTCTATACTTAATTTTGAAGGTTCTGGTATGGTTGGAGTTCCTGGATTTTCAAAACGATTTTTTGAATCATTATCAATACATCAAATTAATGTAGTAATGATTACTCAAGCTTCTTCTGAATTTTCAATTTGTATTGCTATTGATTCAGATGATGCATCATCTGCTAAAAAAGTAATTGATAAAGAGTTTGAATTTGAAATATCTCAAAAAAGAATAAATGAATCTCAAATAGAATCTAACTTATCTAATATTGCTATAGTTGGAGATAAGATGAAAAGTAAAAAAGGAATAAGTGGAAAGTTATTCAATTCACTAGGACAAAATAATATAAATATTAGGGCTATTGCTCAAGGTGCGTCTGAGAGAAACATATCAATTATAATTGATGAAAATAATACCAAGAAAGCATTAAATGCTTTGCATGAGACTTTCTTTGAAGAGAATCTAAAAGATGTACATGTTTTTATAACAGGAGTTGGTAATGTTGGCGGATTTTTAATTGAACAAATTAAAAGTCAGAAAAAATTTATTGCTAATAATTTAAAATTAAACCTAAAAGTATTTGGGATATCTAACTCCAGTAAAATGATCATATCAGATTCTGAAATTGATCTTGAAAACTGGAAAAAACTGTTAGATGATTCAAAAACTAATGCAGACAGGAACATTTTTCAAGAAAAAGTTTTAGAATTAAATTTGAGGAATAGTTTATTTATAGATAATACCGCAAGTGATTTAATAGCAAATACTTACAAAGGATATTTAAAAAATGGTATAGGAATTATTACATGTAATAAGATTGCTAATTCAGATGTATATACCAACTATGAAGAGCTAAAATCTTTATCTAGAGATAATAATGCACCTTTTTTATATGAAACCAATGTCGGCGCTGCACTTCCAGTTATCAGTACATTAAATAATCTAATAAATTCTGGTGATAAAATAATAAAGATTGAAGCAGTACTTTCTGGAACTTTAAATTATATTTTCAATAATTTTCAAGAGATTAATACTTTCCATGAGATAGTCACAAATGCAGTGGATTTAGGTTATACAGAACCAGATCCAAAAATAGATTTATGTGGTATTGATGTGTCAAGAAAAATCTTAATTCTAGCTAGAGAAAGCGGCTACAAGCTTGAGTTTAAAGACATTAACAAAAATCATTTTTTACCAGATGAATCTGTAAATGCGAAATCTAAAGATGAATTTCTATCATCATTAAAGAAAAATAATGATCATTTTAATGCTATTTTAGAAGATGCCAAAGAAAATAATTCAAGATTAAAATTTGTAGCAAAACTTGAAAAAGGTAAAGCTAGTGTTGGTCTTAAAGCAGTCAAGAGTAACCATCCATTTTACAACCTAGTTGGAAGTGATAATATTACGGTTTTTCATACTGAGAGATATAAAAAGTCACCTTTAGTTGTAAAAGGAGCAGGTGCAGGAGGAGAATTCACTGCATCAGGTGTTTTTGCTGATATCATAAAAGCTAGTCAAGAGAATGGATAGTATAAAAGTTTTTTCACCTGGAAGTATTACTAATTTATCTTGTGGATATGATATTCTTGGTGTTTGTCTTGAAAATAGAGGAGATGAAATTACTGTCACAAAAACCAATAAAAAAGAAATAACTATCAAGTCAAATGATGAATATGATATTTCTAAAGACATTAATAAAAATGTAGCTGGAATTGCCGCACAGGCTCTACTTAAGAATACTAATATTGATCATGGTTTTGAAATTGAAATAAAGAAGGGTATTAAGCCTGGAAGTGGAATTGGAAGTTCTGCTGCTAGTTCTGCTGGAACAGTATTTGCAATTAATCAACTTCTTGATTCACCTTTTAGCCAATTGGATTTAATTAAATTCTCAATGGAAGGCGAAAAATTTGTAAGTGGTTCATATCATGCAGATAATGTTGCCCCAATAATCTTGGGTGGGATTACTTTAGTTAGGTCAATTGATGAAATTGATATTATAAAACTTCCATCACCAAAAAGCTTAGAGACAGTAATAATTAGGCCTAATATTGAGATTAAAACTTCAGATTCGAGAAAAGTTGTGAAAAATAAGGTCAAGATTGAGAAAATGGTTCAACAGTCTGCAAATCTTGGTTCCTTTATTAGTAGTTTATATTCTGAAGACTATGATTTAATGTCTAGATCTGTTGTAGATATTGTTGTAGAGCCTAATAGAAGAATGTTAATACCAGAGTTTGATAAGATCAAAAATATATCTATGAGCAATGGTGCTATTGCGGTAGGAATTTCAGGTTCTGGACCATCAATTTTTTCATTATCAAACGATACTATTATCTCGGGGAAAATTTTAGAAGCCACAACTAATCATTTTGATAAATCAAAAATTGATTATGATGGATTTAT
>JABGTW010000057.1 GCA_018646865.1 Cryomorphaceae bacterium
CATCATGTATACATAGCTCAGCAGGTCTTAATCTACTATTGTAGTTGCTAGACATATTATATCCATAAGCTCCTGCATTTTTAAAACAAAGAATATCATCTTTTGAAATTTTAGAAATCATTCTTTTTTCAGCAAAGGTGTCTTTCTCACATATGTAGCCAACAACTGTATACTCTACTTTTGGATCATTAGGATTTGATAAATTAATTACTTCATGATATGATTTATATAGAGTAGGTCTTATAAAGTGATTAAATCCTGAGTTAACTTGAGCAAAATAATTATTTTTTGATTTTTTGATGTAATTCACTTTAGTAATGAAATGTCCTGATTCACTTACTAGATATTTACCGGGTTCAAAAATAAGCTTCAATTCTCTTCCCGTAATATTTTTAAATTTCTTGTATTCCAAGTCTATTACTTTTGCGTAATCTTTAAGATTGGTCTCGGTATCTCCAGAAAAGTAAGGGATCTTAATTCCTCCTCCCAAATCAATACTTTCAATTCTTTGGAATTTAGTTGCAATTGAAAATATTTTTTTAATTCCTTCATCAAATTGATTGTTTTTGATAATATCGCTTCCTGTGTGAATATGAAGGCCGGTGACTTTGATTTTGCCCTTTTCATCCATTTTAATTAAATCTTTGATAAATTCTTCAGGTATTCCAAATTTAGAATCAGAGTGTCCAACGCTAATATTTTCATTACCGCCTGCATATACTCCGGGATTAATTCTAATTGATATTGGGTGGTTTGGGTATTGTTCTGAAAAATCTTTGATTGACTCAAAACTATCAAGATTTATTTTTACTCCTAGAGATTTTGCCTCGATAATTTCTGAAAATTCAACTCCATTAGGGGTATAAAGAATTTCATCCTTATTAAAGCCACATTTAATACCAATTTTAATTTCTTCTATTGACACAGCGTCAAGACCCATACCTAGATTCCTTATGAATTTCAGTATAGAAATATTAGATAGAGATTTAGAGGCAAAATGAATTTTGTAGTTATCTAAATTTTTGAATGCATTTTGAAGTTTTTTGTATTGATTTTCAATTATTGATAAGTCGTAGACATATACTGGAGTTCCAAAATTTGAAGCAGCTTCTTTAAGTTTTTTAATATTCATAAAATGAATTTAAGACTAAATATAAATCTGATTTTAAATAATTCAAATTTCTTAAGTTTTGTAGTTATATTTGTCGGCATGAATTTACATGAATATCAAGGTAAACAATTACTAGAAAAATTTAATGTTTCAATACAAAAAGGCTATGTAGCTAATTCTCCTGAAGAAGCTGTTGAATTTGCTAAAAAACTTTCAAATGAAACAGGAACAAATATTTTTGTAATTAAAGCTCAAATTCATGCTGGTGGAAGAGGAAAGGGTGGTGGAGTGAAAATTGCAAAAAGTCTTGAGGATGTTAAGAGTATATCTTCAGAAATTATAGGCATGAATCTTATTACTCCTCAAACTTCCAAGGAGGGTAAGCTAGTTAGAAAAGTTCTTGTTGCAGAAGATGTTTATTATGATGGTGATGCTGATAGAAAAGAATTTTATATCTCAGTTCTTCTAAATAGATCAACATCAAAGAATATGATTGTCTATTCAACTGAGGGTGGAGTTGATATTGAGGCTGTAGCTGAGAATACGCCTGATTTAATTTTTAATGAAGAAATTGATCCTGGCATGGGCATTCTTCCTTTTCAAGCAAGAAAAATTGCATTTAATTTTGGTTTAAAGGGGGTTGCATTTAAAAACATGACCAAGTTTGTTACAAATCTTTATAATGCATATTCAAAATCTGATGCATCTTTATTTGAGATAAATCCTGTTTTGAAGGCATCTGATGATAAAATAATAGCAGTAGATTCTAAAGTTACAATTGATGAAAATGCTCTTTTTAGACATAAAGACTATGAGTCAATGAGAGATTTAAATGAAGAGAACCCAGTTGAAGTTGAGGCTAGAGAAAATGGTCTTAACTATGTTGACTTAGATGGTAATGTTGGTTGTATGGTTAATGGAGCTGGTCTTGCAATGGCTACTATGGATCTAATTAAGCTTGCGGGTGGAGAACCAGCTAACTTCCTTGATGTTGGTGGAACTGCTGACTCAGATAGAGTTGAAAAAGCCTTTAGACTTATTCTCCAGGATCCTAACGTTAAAGCAATATTGGTAAACATATTTGGAGGTATAGTGAGATGTGATCGTGTAGCTGAAGGTATCGTTTCTGCTTATAAAAATTTAGATAATATTAATGTCCCTATCATTGTTAGACTTCAGGGGACAAATGCTGATAAAGCAAAAGAGATAATTGATAGTTCTGGTCTAAATGTTCTATCTGCAACAGCTTTTGATGAGGCAGCTAATAAAGTTCAATCTGCCATTAACTGACACAAAGTCACTCTTTTTTATTTTTTAACGCCATTTTGTCATCATTTATTGAATGGTATTCTATTTGACTATTATTTAATGAATTTATAATTCAAATTGTTTAACTAAAAAATAAAATTATGAGAATAGTAAAATATAATAATAACAATGTTTATCCTTCATTAATGAATGATTTTTTTAATGATGACTTTGGAATGAATCTAATTGGTAGAAATCATTCTGTTCCATCTGTTAATTCAATTGAAAATAATGATTCTTTTGAAATTGATCTGGCTGTACCTGGAATGAAGAAAGATGATTTTACAATTGAACTAAATGATAAAGTTTTAATCATTTCATCTGAAAACACTAATTCTAATGGAAATGATAATATGAGATTAAATGAATTTAATTACTCATCATTTCAAAGATCGTTTAGAGTTCCTGAATCTGTTTCGCTTGATAAGATTAAGGCTAATTATAAAAATGGGATCCTAAAAATTAAATTACCAAAGAAAAAGGATAGTATAACTAAGCCTAACAGAGTAATAGACATAGGTTAATCCTTCAGGTTAATAATCTTTAAATTAGGTGCACTTTGTGCACCTTTTTTATTTTAATTTCTTTTTTAAGAATTCTATTTTATCTCTAAGATCTGCAGCTTTAAGAAAATCTAGTTTTTTAGCTACAGTTTCCATTTCTTTTCTTAGTTCTTTTATTTTACTTTCTATTTGGTTTTTATTATGATAACTTTTAATCTCTTCTTCAAAGTCCTCATAATTAGTGCTTACAGTTTCAGGAATTTGTTCAAAAGTATTACTAAAAGCTTTTTCCATTTTTTTTGGAACTATATTATTTTCAATATTGTACTCTTCCTGTTTTTTTCTTCTATATTCTGTTTCTATTATTGTCTTACTCATACTTTCAGTTATTCTATCTGCATACATTATTGATTTCCCATTAATATTTCTAGCTGCTCTTCCAACAGTTTGAATTAATGACCGATGACTTCTTAAGAAACCTTCTTTATCTGCGTCTAGAATAGCTACTAAAGATACTTCTGGAAGATCTAATCCCTCTCTTAATAAATTAACACCAACTAATACATCAAAAATCCCTTTTCTCAAATTTTGCATAATTTCAACTCTATCTAGAGTATCAATATCACTATGTATATAGTTAGCTCTAATTTTTGATTTATGTAGAAATTTTGTCAACTCTTCAGCCATTCTTTTAGTTAATGTAGTTACAATAATTCTTTCATCTTTATCAACTCTCTGAATTATTTCCTCGATTAAATCATCAATTTGATTTTCAGATTTTCTTACTTCTATTATTGGATCAAGAACACCAGTTGGTCTAATTATCTGCTCAACAAATAATCCTTCAGACTTCTTTAATTCATAATCAGAAGGTGTAGCGCTTACATATAAAACATTATTTTGAATATGTTCAAATTCTTCAAATTTTAATGGTCTATTATCTAATGCAGCAGGAAGTCTAAACCCATATTGAACTAAATTTTCTTTTCTACTTCTGTCCCCTCCATACATAGCATGAACTTGAGGAATAGTTACATGGCTCTCATCTATTACCATTAAATAGTCATCTGGAAAATAATCTAATAAACAAAACGGTCTAGTACCAGGATTTCTTCCATCTAAGTATCTCGAATAATTTTCAATTCCAGAACAGTATCCAAGTTCCTTGATCATCTCAAGATCAAATTCTGTTCTTTCTCTTATTCTTTTAGCCTCTATATTTTTTTCAATTTCATCAAAATATTTTACTTGTTCATCTAAATCAAATTCAATACTATTGATTGCAGATTTAATACTTGATTCAGATGTTACAAATATCATAGCTGGAAAAATTCTCAAATTATCGAAATTTTCAATTTTATTTCCAGACAATGGATCTATTGATTCTATACTCTCAATTGTATCACCAAAGAAATTGATTCTATAATAAATATCTGAATAACTTGGAAAGATATCTACTACATCCCCTTTAACAGAAAAACTACCCCTATTTAACTCATTTATACACCTTGAGTATTGACTTTTTACAAATAAAGTTAGAAGTTTTGAGATTTGAATTTCTTCATCTACTGAGATTTTAATTACATGTTTCTTAAACTCACTTGGGTTACCAATTCCATATATACACGAAACTGATGCCACTACAATAATATCATCTCTTCCCGAAAGTAATGATGAAGTTGCACTTAGTCTATATTTTTCAATTTGTTCATTTATTGATAAATCTTTTTCAATATATAGTCCAGATGATGGAATATATGCCTCAGGTTGATAATAATCATAGTATGATACAAAATACTCAACAGCATTATTAGGAAAAAAACTTTGAAACTCTGAGTAAAGTTGAGCTGCTAATGTTTTATTATGAGCCAATACAAGTGTTGGTTTTTTTATCTCTTGGATTACGTTTGCTACGGTAAACGTTTTTCCAGAACCTGTAACACCTTGAAGAGTTACGTGTTTATGATTACTATTAAATGAATCAAGAATATTCTTGATTGCATTTGGTTGATCTCCAGTAGGGTCGAATTCTGATGTTAGTGAAAAACTCATTAATCTATCAGGTTTTCATCGTAATCTATTTCATCATCATCATTAATTCCATTAACATCAAAAATATCAGAAGGTGGAGTTTTTGGAACATCTCCAATGGAGTTTACACATTCATAGTTTTTCGTATTAATAGATTCATCAAGATCATATAACTCTATAAAAAAAGTCCAATAATTTAAAAAATCATATATATAAATAAGTTTATCACCCTTTGATAGGAAGAAATTAGAAATAGGAGTGTTATCCATGATTTGATCTTGCTCGTCTATTTTAAAGAGTTTAATTTCGTCTAACTGTTCCCAATTTTCATTTGAATGATGAAATGTTGAAATCTCCGTTGAATCAAATCCAAATTCACTTGAAATTATTTTGCTAAACTCAATAAGAGTTATATTGGAATCTATAATTATATCTCTTAAAACATCTTCCTCGACATTTAAAATTATTCTAAATTTTAGTTGCATTTGTTTTTAAATTATATAGTGATAAAAAATAAAATTGTAGTCCAATAATCAATGTTGAAATTAACAAGTGTATTGGCTGAGATGTAAATGGAAAGTGAAAGTAATACATTATTATCCCAGATAATATTTGAAGAAAAATCAATGTGTTTATAGTATAAATTAATTTTGATTTTAAATCTATCTTTTTAATTCTAAAAAAGATTAAACTATTGGTTATTACAATCGCCCAAGAGAAACTTCTATGAAAATTGAAAGTGTTTGTAATATTTTCAATCCATTTATGCTTTTCAGTATAATTAAATATTTCCATTTGTATATCGATAAATTTCCTAACCTCAGTTCCTGTAAGTGTTTGGATAAGTAATAATGCTATAGAAATTAAAATTAATATTGAAATATTTTTTGGTAAAATAGTTGGTTTGATAGGTTTTGATATAGCTAATATTGAAAATAGAATGAATAGAAGTACTATTGCCATTAACATATGAATAGTAATTGTACTTGCAGTTAGATTACTGTCAACTACTGTTTTTCCTAACCAAGCTTGAAACAAAATAGCTAGTAATGATAAAAAAGATAACCCAGTTATAATTTTTTTAGTTTTAAAAAACTTTAATGAATAAAGAAATAAAATTAATACTGATAACCCAGTAACTGCCCCAATTAATCTATTAATATATTCAATCCATGTATGATAAACATTGAACTTTGAATAATCATGCTTAATATACTTGCTCCATTTAGATTGATTAAATTCTTTTTTTGAATTAAAATCATCAATAGCATAAAAAAGATTCTCATCAAGAATAATTATTTCATCTTTATTGTATTCATAATTAGGCTTCCAGTCTAATTGGGATTTTTCAGTAGGTGGAATAAGATATCCAAAACATTTTGGCCAATCAGGACAACCCATTCCACTTCCAGTCATCCTAACTATACCACCTGCTAAAATAACTAGGTATACTATTATTATTGAAACAAGTGTTAAATTATATACTCTATTCATCTTCTAATCCTATTGATTTACCAATTTTAATCATTAAGTCTAATGCTTCATCATAGTCATTAAGAATTTCACCATCAAGGATAGCATTTTTAATTTTTTCCTTTATAATTCCAATTTCTTTACAGGGCTTAATATTAAAGTGTTTCATTATAACTTCCCCAGTTATTGGTGGTTGAAAGTTTCTTATACTATCTCTTTCTTCAACGTCTCTTATTTTCTTTCTAACAACCTTGAAGTTATTTTGATATTTAACAGACTTCTTAATGTTTTTTGTTGTTATATCTGCTTCACATAGAGTAAGTAAATCATCAATTGAATTTCCAGCATCGTAGATTAACCTTCGCACTGCTGAATCTGTTACTATATCCTCTGAAATAACTATTGGCCTTGAACTCATCATAACTATTTTCTGTACATATTTTAAAGTTTCATTGAGAGGTAGGTTTAGTCTTTCGAATATTTTTTTCACCATTTTTGATCCAATATATTCATGTCCATGAAAGGTCCATCCAATTTTTTTATCAAATTTCTTAGTTGGAGCTTTACCTACATCATGAAGAAGAGCTGCCCATCGAAGCCATATATCACTTGTATTTTTTGATATATTATCCACCACTTCAAGTGTATGATAGAAATTATCCTTATGAGTTTGACCTTCAACTTCTTCGACACCCTTCAAATCAATTAATTCTGGAATTATATCTTGAAGAAGCTTCATTTTTTCAAGATTTTTAAAACCAATGGAAGGATTCTCACACATTAAAATTTTATTGATTTCATCTGCAATTCTCTCAGGAGAAAGTATTTTTAGTCTATGAGAGTTTTCTATAATTGAGTCTTTAGTGTTTTGATCAATATTAAAATTAAGTTGAGAAGCAAATCTAACAGCTCTTAACATTCTAAGAGGATCATCTGAAAAAGTTTTATTAGGTTCTAATGGAGTTATTATAATCTTTTGTTCTAAATCGTTTAGTCCTCCAAAGGTGTCGACTAATTCTCCATATTTTTTACTATTTAGGGAGATAGCTAAAGTATTTATTGTAAAATCTCTTCTTAACATATCATCCATAAAGTCACCAGATTCTACACTAGGGTTTCTGCTATCTTTAGAATATGATTCCTTCCTTGATCCAACAAATTCGATTTGGTAATCTGCATAATTTATCATTGCAGTTCCATATCTTTTAAAAATATTGACTTTTGCACTTGAATTGATTTTTTTCTGAACAGCTTTTGCTAAATCAATTCCTGAACCAACACACATTATATCTATATCTTTCTTGACTGATCTATTAAGAATTATGTCTCTGACAAAGCCCCCAACTATATATGTTTTAAATTCTAATTTGTCAGCTGTATCAGAAATAATCTTAAAAATATCAAGATCAAGAGCGTTAAATATTTTTTCTGAGTATGATTTCATCTTAATGTTAAAAAACTTCCATCTTCTTGTAATTTTAAAATTCGTGATGATGAATAAGAATTCTTGTTTTTTTCATGTTTAACTATATAATCTACATTATTTTTAATTTTAGAAGTTATTTCACTAAAATTTAAAGGTATTTTTTCTCCTGATAGATTTGCAGAAGATGAAACAATAGGTCTGCCAAGAGATTCTATTAAGTCTATACAGAAATCATTGTTTGGGACTCTAAATGCTATAGAATTCTTATCTCCTGTGACATACTTTGAAATTTTCTTAGGATTATCAAAGATGAATGTAGTAGGCACTTCTTTAGAAATATTCTCGAGTTTATCAACTTCTCTAATTGACACATATTCTTCAATCATTTTAAAACTTGAAGCTAGACAAATTAATGATTTAGAGTATTCTCTTTTTTTTATTTTAAAAATTTTTTCTACTGCTATATCAGATAATGCGTCACATCCTATTCCCCAGATTGTGTCTGTTGGACACAAAATTGTACCCTCAAATTTTAGGACATTTACAGCATTTATGATTTCGTTATTCAATTTTTGATAATTTTACATGTAAAAGTATTGAATTTAATTCTAAAGACCTTTAATTAAAATATTCAAAAAGTTGAAATCTTGTTAAATAAGCAGCATACAAAATACATTGGCATCGATTATGGAAAAAAGAGAACAGGCATATCTATTTCTGATCATAATAAAGTCATTTCTTTTCCATTAGATACTATTGATACAAAAAAATTGATGATTTATTTAGAAGGCTTAATCCCTAATGAAAAAATAGAAAAAGTAATTATTGGTAAACCCCTTAAACTAAATAATCAAGTACATGAACTAGAAAATGATATAATTAAATTTATTAAATCATTAAAATCTATTTTTCCTAATATTATAATAGAAAGGGTAGATGAAAGATATACTTCTAAAATTTCAAATTTAATTATTAGACAATCAGGAATTAAGCAAAAAAGCAGAATGAATAAATCAATTATAGATAAAATTAGTGCATCTTTGATTCTAGAATCCTACTTAACAATGATCAATAAATGATATTCCCAGTAGTTGCATATGGAGATCCAATTTTAAAGCTAAAAGCACATGAAATTACTTCTAATGAATTTAATGATTTGGGATCATTAATTGATGATCTGTGGGAAACTATGTATAATGCTAATGGAGTAGGAATTGCAGCTCCTCAAATAGGTATTTCTAAAACTATTTTTGTTGTAGATTTTTCTTTTTTTAAAGATGAAGAAAATTTCAATGAACATGAATTGATAAATATGCAACAAGTATTTATTAATCCTGAAATTATAAAAGAAACAGGTGATGATTTTGTATATCCTGAGGGTTGTCTTAGTATTCCTAATATTACAGAAAATGTAGTTAGGAAAGAAAAACTTAAAATCAAGTTTTTGGATAAAAATTTTGAATCTCAAAAAATGAAGTGCTCAGGAATAATAGCTAGGGTAATTCAGCATGAGTATGATCATCTTCAAGGTGTTCTGTTTACAGATAAGCTTTCTTACAAAAAAAGAAAATTACTAAAACAGGAACTAAACTTAATTTCAATAGGAGACATTGAAGTAAAGTATAAAATGAGATTTTCTAAGAAATAGTGATTGAAACCTTCTTAATCTTTCTTAATCTTCCTCTCCAGAACTCAACCTTTTCGTTTATTGACTCAATTTTAGTTGAAACATTTTTAAATAATGGGTTATCACTACTTGAACTAGAGAAAAATTCTAAATTATTCTGAAATTGAATTGACTCATCTTCAAGATCTGATATTTTACGCTTAATAAAATGAATTTTTTTATTAATCTCCTCAGAATTAGCTTTTGATAATTCAAGTTCAAAATCAAAAATTAAATTATTTTTTTCATTTGTTTCAATATCTAATGATTTAATAATAGATGATATCCTCTTGAGCAAATTATTATTAAGAATATTAAAAGAATTCTTATTAACCTCTTCCATCTCATTCCATTTTAATATTAATGCATTAAATGTTTCTCTAACTTCGTCAAGAGAGAATTTCTTTTTTGAGAATTTGATTTTATCAATAAACTTAGACCTCTTGTCGTATGTTTTTTGTTCATCAACATTTACATTAATAGCACCTGACTTTAAAATATCATAGTATCTGTTAACTATAGGTTTAAACTCATCCCATAAAGAATTGGAAATTTTTCTAGGAAGATATCCAGCTTTTTTCCATTCTTCTTGAATTAGTTTTACTCTTCCTGAATTTTCAGAAATTTTATTTTTTTCAATTATATTTTTCACCTCTTCAACAAGAGCTTTCTTTATATCAATACTTTTCTTTAGTTCTCTTTTTTGATTTTTATAAAAATCATTCTTAACTGTGTTGAAATTTTTAGTAGTTATTCTGAAGTCATTCCAACTTTTTTTATTCTTATTTCTCTGAAGATTTTTAATGTTCTGAAATTCAGTTTTTAATTTCTCAAAATCTCTAATTTTATTTTGCCACTCCGAGTGAGATGTAGGATTTGAGGATGTTAACTCTCTCATTTTAACAATTACATTCTGTTTTTTCTCAAAATTAACTTGCTGAACATTAGAAATTTCTTTTTGAAAATTCTGTCTTTTAGAATGAATTTTATGTGAAGCTGCTTGAAACCTAGACCATAAATCATTACTATGCTCTCTAGCAACTGGACCTAATTCATTTTTCCATAATCTATGCAAGTCATTAAGATCTCGAGAAGCTTTTACAATGTCATTAATTTCATCTAATTTTTCTGCTCTTTCTATAATCTTTAATTTCTCCTCATAATTATGTTTATAATCAAGATCTCTAAGGTCACGGTTTAGATGAAGAAAGTCATAGAACTTTTCAACATGATGTCTGTATGTTTCCCATATGTTATTTCTTTCTGTAATGGGAACCTGACCAGTATTATGCCATTCTTCCTTAAGAATTTTGAATTTTGAATATAATTTATTTGAATTTTCATCAACAACAATTAAATCTTTAATTTTTTCAATTAATCCTTGTCTTTTTTCAAGATTTTGTTTTTGATTTGAGCTTAATTCACTGAAATATTTTCTCTTTTTATAAGAGTAATTTTTTAATGTTTGAAAAAATGTTGATTTAAGAGTTTTTGATTCTTCTGAATCTGAGTCTATCTTTTTCAGAGATAAATTTATTTTAGATCTTAAATCTTCAATTTCTTTTCTTTTGTGAAACCAATTATCAGAATTAATAAAATCTATGAAAGAAGTAACTAAATCTTCTAAATTAACTTTAGTGTTTTTAGCCTTAGCCTTTGTTTTTTTTGGTTCAGTAGATTTTGTCTTTTTAGTTCCATCTTTTTTAGATGATTTTTTTGAAGGAGATTCCTCACTACCATATTGCTTCACCCAATCCTTATATGCCTTGGTTCTTTTGTCCTTTGGCATTTCAGGAATAATTGTGGAATCTGAACTTTGCTCACCATATTTTTTCACCCAATCCTTATATGCCTTAGTTCTTTTGTCTTTTGGCATTTCAGGAACTATGTTTTTTACTGGACTTTCAGAATCCGATGAAGACTTTTTCGATTTTTTATTC
>JABGTW010000048.1 GCA_018646865.1 Cryomorphaceae bacterium
GGTTGACCAAGAATGGTCTATATTCTGAAAGTATAAAATAGTACCAAAATCTCCTATAGAGCAACCTATAAGACACCACAAAGTGTTTATTCTTGCTTTTTTCCAGGTATGTTTACAATTCCAAGATATAGATGAAGCCATAGTTTTCTAAAATACTTATATTTTTAATAAATTTATAAAACCTCTAATGAAAAAATCACTTTTAGTCATTTTAATTCTTCTCTTAACAACATCCTGTAGTGTTCATACTTTTACTTATGGTGATGGTCCAAAACAGGGTTACACAAAAGTTTTAAAGCAACATAATTTTATTGGTGGATTAATTTCAAATAACACACCTTGTATTAAGGAATTAAATGACGAAAAAGATTATAAATTGGTTATAAAACATTCAATTGTAGATACAATTTTTTCTGTTTTTTCGTTTGGCCTTTATACACCAACTACTATTATAATACTTAAATAATAAGTTATTGAAAATAAATATCTTACAGATTAAACTTCAACTAATGAGTTAAATGAATTTTTATCTAGATTTGAGAAATTAAAATCAATTTTTCCTACATATACTCCATTAGAACCAACTTGATTAATTATAACATCTCTATTTTTTAAATTTTTAATAATCTCAGGCTTTTTTAAAAAAGTATGTGTATGTCCACCAATTATTAAATCAATATCTGAAGTTAAACTTCCAAGTTTTAGATCACTGATTTTTGTATTTTGGTAACTATGACCAAGATGTGAAATACATATAATTAAATCACAGTTCTCTTTATTTTTAAGTATATCAGTCATTTCCTGAGTTATTTCAACAGGATCATAATATTTTGTCTCTTTATAGAGGGAAGAATTAACGAGACCATTTAGCTCAATACCTAAACCAAATACACCAATTTTAATACCTTCTTTTTTGTATATTTTATATTTACTAATAAGTCCTTCAAGTTCAGTGTTAGTAAAATCATAATTAGATGAAATAAATTGAAAGTTATTATTTAATATATTTTTTTTTAACCTATTTAGACCAGCGTCAAATTCGTGATTACCAATTGTTGCAGCATTATAGCCCATTTTTTTCATTAGCTTAAGCTCTAAATCTCCTTGAAAGAAATTGAAGTAAGGAGTGCCTTGGAATATATCACCTGCATCAAAGATTAAGGTATTTGGGTTAATCTTCAGTAACCCCTTAAAGATATTAGCTCTTCTAGCAAATCCTCCTCTATCAGGATATTTATCATGATTAAAAGGGAATGGTTCTATCTGACTATGAACATCATTAGTATGTAGAATAGTTATTTTGACATCTTTGTTTCTAATGTTACATGAGTTTAACCCCATAACAGAAAGTGATGCTAAACTTGAGCTATAAATAAATTTTCTTCTATTCATTTTTTAAAAATCTGTCATCAACTTTTGATGCTAATCTTATATTAGTCTTAGTATAATCAATAAAAGCATCTCTTAGTGAATAGCCAAGTCTGTATACTTTAGTATTCTTGCCAAGAAAAAACATATTATCTCCTCCGTTTAATAAATAATCATTTGTAGCTAAATAATATTTTTTAGATGAGTCAATTATTTTGTTTTGAATCAGAATTTCGTTATTTCTAATAGATAGTCCTGAAATTGGATGTGGATTAGTTTCTTTCTTTAAAAATGAAATCATTTCTTCAACAACTTCTCCTAAAACTTCAATTATTACAATTTCATTTTCAAATGGAAGTATTTTATAAATATCAGTAAGTTTTATATCTCCTTTTAATAGTGATGATCGAATACCACCATGATTCTGTAATACGAAATCAATTTGCTTATTTTGTTGTCTTTTGAAGACTGAATCTGATTGGATAAAGATAATATCAGAGACAAGATTACCTAGTGAAGAGTTAAAGTTTATATTGTCGAAATCTGATTTAGTATAAAGCTCTTCAGAATAACCTATTACATTGTCTAATTTATAATCAATGGAGTCTTTATATATTTGAATTTGATTATGAATGTTAATTTCATCTGGTCCAATAATTTCAATTCTGGAAAATGATGTGTTCTTTACTTCTAAATTATCACAACTGATAAAATATAATCCAAGAAAAATAAATAATATTTTGAAAAATTTATTCAATAATTTTAATTATTATCAATTTTAACTTCAATTTTTACTTTTTTTTCAGAACCATTCGAAGTCCATACAGTATCTATCATTATATTCTTTATTTGAACACCATCTGGAAGATCTTTATGAAGTTTATTTAATATTTCTTCAGGTAGCTCATCAAGAAACTTAAAGGAATTTTCTCCTTTCTCCCCTTTATGAATCATAATTCTTGAGATATTCCTGCTACTTCTATTGTCAATAAATTCAATTGAATCAATAGAGATAGGAGGTGTTGGAGTTCCAGTCACAATAATACCATTACCATGACTCATCATTGACATTCCTTTCTCTTTATGATGCATATCCATTTTTGTTTTATAAATAGAATTATTGATAGCTTGGGTTAAATTCTTTGCAGATTCCTTATCTAAATTTAATTCTACTGAAAGACTTTCAGGAAATTTAACAGATACACAAGAAATAAATATAAAGCTTAAAGATAGTAGTGTTAACTTTTTCATATTTAATATTTTTAATTTCTTCAAATGTAAACTTTTTTATAGTACTATGTATTACATAGTACTATAATTATTAACTAATCTTTACAATCTTCATGAACCTCAGATATAAACGGTTTTAAATGAACATGTTCCTTAGGAAGTAAGAAACTAGCTACTATTTCAATTAAACTAGCAATAAAAGCTATACTAGCTGTTATATAAGCTTCCTCATAAATGGCGCTTATAAATTCTATAAAATGGAATATTGAATGTATTCTTAATCCAAATCTTATAATTTTGATAA
>JABGTW010000032.1 GCA_018646865.1 Cryomorphaceae bacterium
ACACCTTTGCTGAAAAAAGAATGATTTCTAAAATTTCAAAAGATGATATTCTTTGTTTTAAAAATGCAGGAGCTTATGGATATAATATGTCTAGCAACTACAATAGTAGATTAAGACCTGCTGAGCTATGTATACATGATGATAAAATTAAAAAAATAAGAGAAGAAGAAAATTTAGAGGATTTATTAAATAATCAAATTGATATTTTTTAAACTTTTTCTAAAATTTAATTACAAATAAGCACATATTTAATTAAATGTTAAATACTAACCCCAATAATTAATTTTTTTAATAATTATAATTAAGTTTGCCATGAAAATATTTAAAATGAAAAAATTATTCACTCTTATTTTTATTCTATTTTTATCAACTGTTAATTCCCAAGAAGGTCTTGGAGTACTGACAGACAATGTTCAGCAAGCTATGATTGACTTTGGTAACAGATCTCCAAAAATAGCTCAACCATTGAATGTTCAAGGAAGCCATTATTTTAACAAAGATTTTAAAGTTGCTAAACTTGAATACTTTGGAAAAGAGTTGAATGACACTGGATATATGAGATACAATGCTTTTAGAGATGAAATTGAAATGGCAGATACTCAATACCAAAAAGAAACTGATGTTATTTTACTAAAAAGTGCAGATGTAATTCCACTTATTAATGGTGATAGATATGAGTATCTTCCATACAGACTTGAGTCTGGCAATGCTTATATAGGATATCTTGTAAATATTTTTAATGGTGAAAACAACAAGTTATACTTAAAAAGAAAGAAAACTTTCATGGAGGCTAAAATTGCTAGAACATCTTTAGAAAACTCTTTTCCTCCAAGGTATGTTGAAAGTGAAGAACTTTATATTAGCTCTAATGGTGATACACCAGTTAAACTTAAACAAAGTAAAAAGTCTATAATCAACTACTTTAAATCCAATTCAGACAAGATTAAGAAATTTATAAAATCTGAAAAGCTAAAAGTTAGTGAGCTAAGCTCAATTGTTAGAATTTTTGAATTCGCAGAGAATTTATAGTTTTACTAAGAATATCGTAATATTTTATATACTTCTTTACCATATTCTTAAATTCTTCTCTTTTTTATTAAAATAATCTCGTTTTTTTTAACTTTTTTCTAAGAAACTTTATAAGTTCCTTTTTTTTCTGGATTAATGATGTAACTTAGCATTTACGAAAAATTTAAGAAAATTTTAACAAAAATTTATTAATAACTAAATAACTAAGTATGAAAAGCTTATTCAGATTACTAGTGGTTTTCTTGCTAACGACTCAACTGTCGTTTGCTCAGAAGACAGTAACTGGTGTTGTTTCTGATCCTGATGGTCTTCCTTTACCGGGAGCTACTGTTCTTGTTCAGGGTACAACTACTGGTGTAACCACTGATTTCGATGGGAACTTTTCTATTAATGTATCTGAAGGCCAGTCTCTGGAATTCAGTTTCGTTGGTTATGAAACATCAGCAATAGCTGTTGGATCAGGCAACGTCATTAATGTGAGTCTTTCCCTAGGTAATCAACTTGAAGAAGTTATCGTAACCAGTTTAGGTATTACTAGAGAAAAACGTGCACTAGGATATGCTGTATCTGAGGTTGACGAAAGTCAAATCGAAAGTAGAGCTTCTGGTGATGTTGCACGTGTTCTGTCTGGTAAAGCCTCAGGGGTTCAGGTAACAAATCAAGGTGGTATTTCTGGGTCAGGAACTAGTGTGATAATTAGAGGTCTAAGTACCTTTAGTTCATCTAACCAACCATTATTTGTTGTTGATGGTGTGCCTTTCCAAAGTGAGACTAACTCACAAGGATCGTTCACCTCAGGTAACAATGGTTCGTCAAGATTCCTAGATCTAGATCCAAATAATATTGAATCTGTTAACGTTCTTAAAGGTCTAGCTGCGGCTACTCTTTATGGATCGCAAGGTAGAAACGGTGTAATTTTAATTACTACAAAAGCCGGATCTACTGCTTCAGGTACAAATGCTCTAAAAAATGAAGTAACGATAAACACATCTTACTTCTCTAACGAGCTTGCTATGAAGCCAGATTATCAAATGCAGTATGGTAACGGTTTTAACCAAAACTTTGGTTGGTATTTCTCCAACTGGGGACCTAGTTTCGACGAAGGTGGTCCAGCAGGATGGGGTAAACAATCTCAGATTAACGGTGCGGTTTCAGGACAACCTGGATTTCTAAAACACCCATACAACAGCAACTTAAATGCAAGGTTCCTTTCAAGAGATCTATTACCTTTATTAGGTTTATCTATGGATTCTCTATGGGAATGGAAGCCTTACGATAGTGTTGGTGACTTATTCCAACCTGGAAGCATTGTTAATACAAACATTGCCTTTAGAGGTCAAAGCGATGACGGTAAAGTGAGTTATAACGTTAACTATGGTAATTTAGATGATCAAGGATTTACTCCTGGAAACTCTCTAAGAAGAAACACCTTAAGTTTCGGTGGTAGAGCTGTTTTATCAAATAAAATTACTGTTGCCGGTACGCTTAACTATTCATTTGTTGATTTTAAATCACCTCCTATTGCTGCGGCATATAGTAGTGGTAGTTCTGACTCTTCATTATATGGTAATGTATTCTATACTCCAAGATCTGTTGGTATAGCTCAATTACCTTATGCTCACCCTATTACTGGAGCATCTATATACTATAGATCTTCAAATGGTATTCAACATCCGCTTTGGACTGTTAATAATACTCAAGATGCACAAGCAACTCATAGGGTATATGGTGGTACAACAGTACAATATGATATCTCTGATAACTTAAATGTTGTTTATGGATATGGTTATGATGTGTACAGTGAAGATAACACAAGTTACCAAAATAAAGGTGGTGTAGACGGAAGTGTTGAAACACAATCTGGTTTCTACGAAAAGTTTAACAATACATCTAGTATTTTTAACCATAAGATATTAATTAACGGTGACTATGAACTTGATAGTGATTGGTCAATGACATTTAATGTTGGTGCTGAATCTATTGGTGAAGAATACGACAGAAATGGTACAAGAAGTACTGGACAAAATGTATTTAACGTATTAAGACATTTCAACTTTAATAATCAAGAAGAAATTGAGTATTATGGAAGTAAAAACACACTTGGTGTATTTGGCCAAGCGTCTCTAGATTATCAAAATTACTTGTATATAACTTTAGCAACTAGAACTGACTGGGTATCTAACCTATCAGAAGAAAATAGATCTATTACCTATCCTTCTGCTAGTATAGCATTTGTACCAAGTTCAATTTTAGACTTTGGTAACTTACCTGTTGATTTCTTGAAAGTTAGAGCTAGTTATGGTACGTCTGCGACATTCCCAGGTGGATATCCAATCGCATCTACACTTAACTTAGATACAAAAAGTTTTAGAATAGACGGAGTTGATGTAACATCAAATACGACTGGTTCAAGACTTGGTAATACAGCATTAAAACCTGAATTACTTGAAGAACTTGAGTTTGGAATCGAAGCTAATCTATTTGATAATAGATTAAGTGCTGAAATTTCTTACTTCAACAGAACAACTAACGATCTTATTATAGACCAACCTTTAGATCCATCAACAGGTTATACCATAACAAGTACTAACATTGGTCAAATTGATGCAACTGGTTGGGAAGTAGATCTTAACCTTAATTGGATTAGAGGTGATAAGTTTAACTGGAGTACAGCTATAAACTATACAACTAACCAATCGGTAGTTGTTGATTTAGGACAAAATACTGATCAAATTACTTATGCTGGATTCGGATCTCTAGGAAATGCTGCTATTGTAGGATTACCATTAACATCAATGATTGGAACTTCTGTTGGTAGAGATGCCTCAGGTAGACCATTAATTGATGCTTCAGGTAGTTATACTAGTAACAATGATACTAATTACAAGACTAATAAATATGCTTTAATTGGTGACTATAACCCTGATTTCATTGCAAACGTTGCAAACACCATTTCATATGGAAACCTATCATTTGGCTTTCTATTTAACGCCACAATTGGTGGTGATATGTACTCAAGTTATATGATGACACTACTTGGTAGAGGTATAACTACAGATACTGTTGATAGAGAATTACCATATATATTACCTGGTGTTCTTTCTGATGGTTCTGTAAATAACAAGATGATTGATAACGCGACAACTTATTTCGGAAACCTAATTGTAGGTCCAGATGAATTAAGAACGTGGGATGCTAGTGTTTTAAGATTGAGTGAAATTTCACTTTCTTATGACGTGCCAAAAAAATGGCTAGATAGAACTCCATTTGGAGCGGCTTCATTAACTGCGCAAGGTTTTAACCTATGGTATGACGCATATAATACTCCTGAAGGTACAAACTATGATCCAAACATCGCCGGTTTAGGTGTTGGTAATGGAGGTGGTTTTGAATACTTCAATGGTGTTAGTGCTAAGAAATACGGTGTCAGTTTAAAACTAACATTCTAATTCAAATATTTAAAAGATTATGAAAACTTTAAACAAAATTTCAATTTTAGCTTTAACTAGTCTACTAGTATTAAGCTCATGTGAAACTACTGAGTTAGATCTATCTTCTAACCCTAATGCACTAAGTCCTTCACAGGCAGGTGCTGACTTATTCATTAACGAAATCCAAGTTGATTTTGCTTATATGGTTAATGGATTAAGTGGTGTAGGTTCTAGATTAACTAGAATTAACCAATTAGGTGGTGAAAGATTGTATCGTGATGCATATTCTCCGAATTCATTTTCAGGAACATGGTCACAGGCATATCAACAAATGGGTGAAGATATAAGAGTAATGAAAACATTAGCTGCTGAAAGTGGCCTTACATACTATATTGGTATGGGTGAGGTTATTCAAGCTTATACATTATTAACTCTTGTAGATTTCTTTGGTGATATTCCTTACAGCGAGGCATTATTAGGTGCAGAAAATCTAAATCCAGCATTGGATTCAGGTCAATCTGTATATAATGCAGCACTTGCTATGCTTGATTCTGCTATTAACAACTTTAGTCAAGGTGGAGCTTCTCCTCAGTACGATATGTACTATGGTGGAGATGCATCTGGTTGGATTAAAGCAGCTAATAGTATAAAGAAAAAAGCACTCTTAAATTTAGGAGATTACGCAGGTTATAACTCAATCACAAACTATATAACTGATAGTTCAGATGATTTCCAATTCCAATGGGGTACTAATGCAATTAACCCTGATAACAGACATCCTATGTACCGTTCTAGCTATTCAAATACTGGAGCAGGAGTATATCAGTCAAACTGGTATATGAATCGTATGATGGTTGGTAGAAATGGAATGAGAGATCCACGTATTAACTATATATTTTACAGACAAGTTTCTGCAACTCCTGGAACAGATGGTCCAGTTGATGAGGTTAGCTTAGAATGTAGTGTACCTGGTTTTTACATTGAACCTCACAGAGTAGCTTACGGGCTATATTGTAACCTTACTGAAGGATATTGGGGAAGAGATCACGGAAACGATGAAGGTATTCCACCAGATGGATTTAAAAGAACTATAGCGGGTGTTTATCCTGCAGGTGGTGCTTTTGATGACTCAAGCTACTTATCACTTGGTTTAGGTGATGGTTTAGGTGGACTTGGAATTACTCCTATATTACTTAACTCATGGATGCATTTTATGAATGCTGAAGTAGCAGTTATGACAGGTGGTGATCCAACTACTGAAACTCTTGCTGGAATAAGATCTAGTATGAATAAAGTAGATGATATCGCAGGTGCTCCATCAATGGATGCAGCTTCAATTGATTCTTATATCGCAAATTTTGCTGCTGATTGGACTGCAGCTTCTTCATTAGGTGCAAAGCTTGAGCTTTGGGCTGAAGAATATTGGATAGCATCACAAGGAGGTGGAATTGAAAACTATAATTCTTACAGAAGAAATGGTTATCCACAAAACCTTCAACCGATGATTGAACCAGATCCAGGGCAATTCCCTTTATCTATGTGGTATCCACAGAATCTTGCGGCTAATAACTCTAATGTAAATCAGAAATCTGATGTATCAGGAAGAGTATTTTGGAACTCTAACGGACCATCGGTCGACTAAAACTATAAAATCATGAAAAAATTATTTATATATATAACTTTAATTGCTCTTGTAGTTTCATGTTCAAAAGAATACGGTTCTGATGAATATGGTGGTTACGAGATGATGACTGACTACATGCTTAGTGAGTACGAACAAGGTGCAGCGCTTAGACAGATTTCTAAATCTGGTGAATTTCAAGCAGCAACGCCTGGTACTTCAGTTGTAAACTGGACATTTGAGCCACACGATCCAGAATCGGGTGCATTAACTCAAAATGTTGAAATGTATTTATCATACAACGGAGGTGCTGAAGTTCTATACCAAACTATTGATAGATCAGCAATGACAGAAGGTCCTGTAGGACTTCCAAGATTTGACGTATCACTTTCATTAAATGCAGCTCTAGGTGCCATGGGTATCTCTAGCTTTAGTGGAAACGATGTTGTTACTGTGAGATTTCAATTAAATCTTACTAATGGAAAATCTTATTCAAGATCAGGTGTAACTGGGTCTATGACTCAGTCATATTTTAGATCACCTTTTCAATATCCATTAATTATTGGATGTAGATTTGATGCTAACAATACTGGATCTGTAGCAGGTATCTATACCATTAATGGTAATGATAGCTTCGGTGATGGTTGGAACGGTGCAACAGTTGAGTTTACAGTAGACGGAGTAACTACAGTCATTTCGATGCCTAGTGGTTCTGACGTTTCTAAAACTATTACTGTACCTGCATCAGCTTCAACACTTGGTATTGCTTTCACATCAGGTGATTGGGATAGTGAAGTTACATATCAAGTTGAATGGACAGATTTAAATGGTGCTAATGGCCAAACTGCATTATCGGACGGAGCAAGTCCAGCAGTAGGGTTTAAAGCTCTGAACATCTGTAATTAAATTTGATAAAACTATTTTAATAAAAAGGAGGTTTTTTAACCTCCTTTTTTTTTATACATATATGGAGAAACAAGTTGAAATTTATGGTATTAGAAGCATTATTGAGGCTATAGAATCATCAAAAGAAATTTCTAAAGTATACTTATTAAAATCTGATTCCCCTCAAAGTAGTTTATTTAGATCATTGATTATTCTTCTTGAAAGAAAGAATATAAAATCTTCTTTTGTACCTAAAGAAAAGTTTAAGAAATACAGTGATAAAAACCATCAAGGCGCTGTAGCTGTTTTATCTCCAGTTTCATTATTATCTATAGAAGATTTAATTTCATCCACTTTTGATGAAAAATCTCCAAAAACATACTTGTTACTTGATGGAGTTACAGACACAAGAAACTTTGGAGCAATAATAAGAACTAGTGTTGCAGCAGACATTGATGGCATAATTATTTCTCAAAATAACTCTGCCCCTATTAATGCTGATGTTGTAAAAACTTCCTCTGGAGGAGTTTTTAAAATACCTATTGCTAGGGTAAGTAATATAAAAGATGCAATACTATATTTAAACTCAATAAATGTAGAAATAATTAGTCTTTCAGAAAAAGCAGAAAAAACAATATATGAAGTTGATTTTAAAAAGTCTGTAGGTTTAATTCTAGGGTCTGAAGATAGAGGAATTTCAAAAAGCATATTAGGTCTATCTAGTGATGTAATAAAAATACCTATTAGCTCAAAAATTGACTCACTTAATGTATCTGTAGCTTTTTCAGCTGTTATATTTGAATTAGTAAGACAAAGAAGTTTTTAAGCTAAAAGATGTAATTTAGCAAAAAAAAATTGTCTTCAAATAAATACCTTTCCCTGTTTTATTTATTTACAATTACATTATTTGTAAATGGATGTAGTTCAAGTATTTATCAAAATTTTGAAGATCCAATACTGACTGAAAATATTTTTGAGCTTAATGATAGTATCATTAAAAGAAATCCTATTAAATTACTTATTCAACCAAACTCCCCTACTAATAAAGTTTTTGGATATCCACTTGGATTATCTATATATAATCTAGCTAGTAATGATCCGAATAAAAATTTTGAAAAATGGCTTTATAAAAAACCTAATAGATATAAAAGACTTAGTAAACTATTATCTGAAAAACAAATAACTGAACTTAAAAGATATAACAGTTCGTTTAATGATTTTTTAAAAAAATTGGGGAAAGAACCAATAAAAATTAATGATTTAGATGTTAATCAAAACATTCAAAGATTAAAGCAATATTATAAAAATGAAGGATATTTTGATTCAAATGTTTATGCTGATACAATAATTAATGAAAATCAAGCTAAAATAAAATATAGTGTCACTACTAACACTAGATATCTAATTGATTCTATTTCAATCAATGTTAAGTCTAAAGATATAGACTCATTAATTAGTGTAAACCAAAAATCAAGCATATTAAAGCAGAATGAATACTTTTCAATAAACAAATTAATATTAGAGAGAGATAGACTTGTGAATATATTTAAAAATAATGGAATATATGATTTTCAACAAAGAAGCATAAACTATAATGTGTTAATTGATAGCACAGGAGTTAATAAGAAAATTCCTTTAATTATAAGTATAAAAAATCCTAATGAAGAAAAATTATATCAAATTAAAAAAATCAACGATATAAATATTTATGTTGAAACGTTGGATGAGTTATCAAATATTGGTTCATTCACAGATTCTATTAATTATAATGGTGTTAAGATATTTTCTAAAGGGAATTTAAATTATAGTCCAAAATCACTAATTGAGCCAATTTTTTACAAGAAAGGTGAGGATTATAGTGAAGATAAGAAGCTATTAACTTCAAGATATTATTCTAATTTAGGAGCATTTAAATACCCCAGAATTATAATGGAAGACGTTAAAGATTCTCTTTTATCCTCAATATATCTTCTACCACGAGATAGGTTTAGCTTAGGATTTGATCTAGATTTTACTCATTCCAATATTGAAGATTTCGGAATTTCTTTTGGTACAAATTTTAATATAAGGAATATATTTAGAGGTACTGAAAATCTTTCGCTGAATCTTAATAACTCTATTGGTGCTTCAAAAGATATAGGTGATCCAAGTGATTCTTTTTTTAATTTATTTGAATTGGGAGGAAATTTAAATTTAAGAATTCCAAGAGCAGTTCTTCCTTTTAAAGCAGAATGGATATTAAGAAAGGACATGAATCCTATTACAAATATAATAGTTGGATCTACAGTTCAAAAAAACATTGGTCTAGATAAACAATATTACAGTGGAATTTATGAAGTTAACTGGAATCCTACAAAATACTCTAAAATAAATTTTAAATTACTTGACTTTGAATATGTAAATAATCAAAACATATCAAATTACTTTAATGTCTATAAAAACTCTTATGATAAATTAAATTATATATCATCTCTATATAACATAGATCAATCATTAATTGATCAAAATGGTGACTTAATTATTCCTGAGGGATCTGATCTATTTATAAATCAAGTACTTAATAATGAGACTTCTCTTGACTCAGGTACTGATTTTTATAAAAATGTTAATTCAATACTGGAAAGAAAAGAAAGATTGACTGAAAATAATATAATCATTGGTTCGTCTATTACAGTAAATCGAAATACTCAAGAAAATTTTTTAGATGAAAACTTTTCTCAATTAAGATTTAAATTTGAGATGGTTGGAAACCTATTCAATGAATTACTTAGGGGTAGAAATTTAAATTCAAATAATAAAGTTGAAATTTCAAATATTCTACCTTCTCAGTATACCAAAGCTGAAATTAATTACATAAAGCATATCCTTTTAAATAATGGAGATGTGTTTGCTTTTAGAGCTTTTACAGGTATAGCCATACCTTATGGTAATTCAAATTATATTCCATTTACAAGATCATATTATGCTGGAGGATCAAATGATAATAGAGCATGGAAGGCCTATAAACTTGGACCTGGAAGCAGTAGTAATATTAATGATTTTAATGAGGCTAACTTAAAAATTGCGTTTAATTTAGAATATAGAAACAAAATCTCTGGTAATCTTAATGGAGCATTTTTTATTGATTTTGGTAATATTTGGAATGTAAATGATAATGTAGAAGATGACTCAATGACATTTAATAATTTGTCAGATTTAAGTGAATTAGCAATAGGTACCGGTTTTGGCTTAAGATATGATTTCAATTTTTTTGTTCTTAGACTTGATACTGCTTTTAAGACTTATAATCCTGCTAAAGAAAAAAGCAATAGATGGTTTAGAGATTTTAGTTTAAATAAGGCTGTATTTAATATTGGTATTAATTACCCTTTTTAAAAATAAGTTTAATATTTTTGACAAAATTTAATACATATTCATTTTGAAAAACAACTTCATCTTCGGAAAAAATAATCAAGAATTATATAAACTTGCTAAACAGAAAAAATTTGCTCTTCCTGCAATTAATGTATCAGGGACAAATACTATAAATTCAGTTCTTGAAACTGCATCCGAATTAAATAGTCCTGTGATTATTCAATTTTCTAATGGAGGTTCTCAGTTTATTGCTGGTAAAGGAATGCCAAAAAATGGCTTTAATACTTCTATATCAGGCTCTATAGCTGGAGCATATCATATTCACAAAACTATTGACGATTACAACTCAAAAGTAATAATTCACACAGATCATTGTTCTCGAAAATTACTTCCATGGATAGATGGTTTGCTCGAATACGGAAAAGGATTTTTTAATAAAAATGGATATCCACTATTTTCATCTCATATGATTGATTTATCTGAAGAGCCAATTGAAGAAAATATTGCTACTTGCAAAGAATACCTTAAAAAGATGACAGATCTTGATATGACTCTAGAAATTGAACTAGGTGTGACAGGAGGTGAAGAAGATGGAGTTGATAACTCTGATATTGATTCATCAAAGTTATACACACAACCAGAAGAAGTAGCTTATGCATATTCTGAGCTTAAATCTATTAGCGACAAATTTATGATTGCCGCTGCATTTGGTAATGTTCACGGAGTTTACAAGCCAGGAAATGTAAAATTGACACCTAAAATTCTTAAAAATTCTCAAGAATATGTTTCAAAAAAATTTAATATTTCACACAACTCTCTTGATTTTGTTTTTCATGGAGGATCAGGTTCATCAGTTGAAGAAATAAGAGAGGCTATTGATTATGGTGTAGTAAAGATGAATATTGATACTGACCTTCAATATGCATTTACTGAAGGTATAAGAGATTACATGATTGACAAGAAAGATTATCTTATGACTCAAATTGGTAACCCTGAAGGAAATGAGAATCCTAACAAAAAATACTACGATCCAAGAGCATGGTTAAGAAAGGGAGAAGAAACATTCAAAGCTAGATTAATCAAAGCTTTTGAAGATTTAAATAATATCAATACCTTAGACTAAACTCCATAGAGATGAGTTGGTTCAAAAGAACAAATAAAAATATTAATACTAAGACTAAGGAAAAGAAAGATATTCCAGCTGGTCTTTGGTATAAAACTCCCACAGGAAAAATAATAGAAACTAAGGAACTAGCTGAAAATAAGTATGTTAGTCCTGAAGATGATTATCATGTTCATATAGGAAGTAAAGAATACTTTGAAATACTTTTTGATGATAAATTTAGAGAAATAAGTTCCGGAATGACTTCCATCGATTTTTTAAAATTTCAAGATCAAAAAAAGTATTCTGATAGACTGAAAGATGCTAAAGTAAAAACAAATCTTAATGAAGCTATAAGAGTTGGTTTTGGGAAATCATTTGGAAAAGATATCGTTATTGCTTGTATGGATTTTAAATTTATTGGGGGGTCCATGGGATCTGTTGTAGGTGAAAAAATATCTCTTTCAATTGACTATGCAATCAAAAAAAAGTGTCCTTTGGTTGCTATTTCAAAGTCCGGAGGTGCAAGAATGATGGAATCTGCTACTTCATTAATGCAAATGGCCAAAACTTCAGCAAAATTAAATGACTTGTCTGAAGCTAAATTACCATATATCTCATTATGTACTGATCCAACAACTGGTGGAACTACTGCTTCCTTTGCAATGCTAGGAGATATAAATATAGCTGAACCAAAAGCTCTTATTGCTTTTGCTGGGCCAAGAGTTGTTAAAGATACTACTGGACAAGAATTACCAGAAGGATTCCAAAAAAGTGAATTTCTTCTCGAAAAAGGCTTTCTTGATTTTATAACTCACAGAAAAGATTTAAAAAAGAAAATAAACCTTTATATAGATTTAATTCAAAATAATCCCCTTCGTAAATAAGGATAAATAATTTAATTTTCTAAATATATTCTACTATATTTGCGGCTCAAAATTAATTGAATGACAGTACTTAAGAAAGAAGAAATTTTTAAAGAGTTCGGAAAGAACAAGAAAGACTCTGGTTCTTCTGAAAGCCAAATTGCACTTTTTACTAAAAGAATAGATGATTTATCTAGCCATTTGAAAGTTAATGCAAAAGATTTTAACACAGAGAAGTCTCTTGTTAAAATGGTTGGTAAGAGAAGAAATTTACTTGAGTACCTTAAGAAAACAGACATTGAAAGATACCGTGAAATAATTAAAAAATTAGGTATCAGAAAATAGCATTTTTAGTTTGGTTGTCTACATACACACAACAATAAATAATAACCAAAACTAAATTATGATTCCAAAACCTTTATCACAAACAATATCATTATCAGACGGTAGAGAAATTACTATCGAAACTGGTAAACTTGCAAAACAAGCTCATGGATCAGTCGTTGTAAGAATGGGTGACTGTATGCTTTTATCAACTGTAGTTTCAAGCTATGGTTCATCATCCTTAGATTTTCTTCCACTAACAGTGGATTACAGAGAAAAATTTGCCTCTGCAGGTCGATTTCCTGGCGGATTCTTTAAAAGAGAAGCTAGACCAAGTAGTGAAGAGGTTCTTACAATGAGAATAGTTGATAGAGTTTTACGTCCACTATTTCCTAAAGATTACCACTCAGAGACTCAAGTTATGATTCAGCTTATGTCTAGTGATGAAAATGTAATGCCTGATGCTCTAGTAGGATTGGCAGCTTCTGCAGCTTTATCATTATCAGACATTCCTTTTGATGGGCCAATTTCTGAGGTAAGGGTGGGTAGAATTGATGGTGATTTTAAAATAAATCCTTCTAGGAGTGAGTTAGCAGAATCAGACATTGATATCATGGTTGGTGCTTCTGAAGACTCTGTAGTTATGGTCGAAGGAGAATTTAATGAAATTTCTGAAGAAGAAATGGCTGATGCAATAAAATTTGCTCATGAGGAAGTGAAGAAACATATTGAAGCGCAAAAAAAGCTGATCAAAATGGTTGGTGTTAGTTCAGATAAAAGAGAATATGATGGAGCAGAAGAAGACTCTGAACTAGAAGCTGAAATTTCAAAGAAAGTTTATCAAAAATCATATGATATAGCTAAGAAGGGACTTTCTAAAAATGAAAGAAGTGAACACTTTAGTCTATTAAAAGAAGAACTGATTGAATGTTATGATGAAGAAACATTAGAAGAAAAGAAAGATTTAATTACTAACTACTTCTATAAAGCTCAGAAGAAAGCAATAAGAGACCTAGTTTTAAATGATGGTATTAGACTTGACGGTAGAAAGACTGAGGATATAAGAGATATATGGACAGAAGTAGGCTATCTTCCATCCACTCATGGTTCTGCAGTTTTTACTAGGGGTGAAACACAATCACTTGCATCTGTTACACTTGGAACAAGTAGAGAAGTTAATATGATTGACATGCCAACAAATCAATCTGAAGAAAGATTTTATTTACATTATAATTTTCCACCATTCTCAACGGGAGAAGCTAGACCTTTAAGAGGTACTTCCAGAAGAGAAATTGGACATGGAATGTTAGCACAAAGGGCTCTTGAGAAGGTAATGCCAGAAGATTGTCCTTATACTGTAAGAATCGTATCTGAGATACTAGAATCTAATGGTTCATCTTCAATGGCCTCAGTATGTGCTGGATCACTAGCTTTAATGGATGCTGGTATAAAAATTAAAAGTAATGTTTCTGGTATAGCCATGGGACTTATTAGTGAAGGTGATAAATATGCTGTACTATCAGATATCTTAGGAGATGAAGATCACTTAGGAGATATGGATTTTAAGGTAACAGGAACTAAAGAAGGTATTACAGCTTGTCAAATGGATATTAAAATAAAAGGATTAAAATATGAAATCCTAGTGGAAGCATTACATCAAGCTAAAAAAGGAAGACTTGAAATACTTGATAAATTAGATAGCTCTATAAATAAACCAAATGAAACTGTTAAGGCTCATGCACCAAAAATGGTTAATATGGAAATTCCTAAAGATTTCATAGGTGCAGTTATAGGTCCTGGTGGAAAAATGATCCAAGAACTTCAAAAAGAAAGTGATACAACTATTGTGATTAATGAAAGAGATGAGGTTGGTGTTGTTGAAATTTTGGGTATTGATCAAGAAAAAATTGATAACGCTATTGAAAGAATTAAAAATATAATTTTTCAACCTGTTATTGATGAAGTTTATAAAGTAACTGTTGTCAAAATATTAGATTTTGGAGCTGTAGTAGAATTTGTTCCTGGAAAAGAAGTTCTTCTTCATGTATCAGAAATTGCATGGGAAAGAGTTGAAAAAGTTACTGAGTACTTAAATCTAGGTGATCAAATTGAAGTTAAATACATGGGAATAGATAAAAGAACTAGAAAACAAAAAGTTTCTAGAAAAGTTCTTCTTGAAAGAAAATAGTTTTTTTTTCATTTTGGAACAATTTTTGTGGCAATATATAGTCTATGAGACAATTAAAGATAACAAAACAAGTAACTAACAGAGAGACTGCCTCTCTGGACAAATATCTTCAAGAAATTGGAAAGGTAGATTTAATTACTGCAGAAGAAGAAGTTGAATTAGCTCAAAGAATAAAAAAGGGTGATCAGTTTGCTCTTGAGAAACTTACCAAAGCTAACTTAAGATTTGTTGTTTCAGTTGCTAAACAATATCAAAATCAAGGTTTAACTCTCCCAGATTTGATCAACGAGGGTAATCTTGGTCTTATTAAAGCTGCTCAGAGATTCGATGAAACTAGAGGATTTAAGTTTATCTCATATGCTGTATGGTGGATTAGACAATCTATACTTCAAGCACTAGCTGAACAATCTAGAATTGTAAGACTTCCCCTTAATAAAATTGGATCAATTAATAAAATCAATAAAACTTATGCATTTCTTGAACAAGCTCACGAAAGAGCACCTTCAGCAGAAGAAATAGCAAAAGAACTTGACATGACAGTCAATGATGTAAAAGAGTCTCTAAAGAATTCTGGTAGACACGTCTCAATGGATGCACCTTTAGTTGAAGGAGAAGATTCTAATCTTTATGATGTTCTTAATAGTGGAGAATCACCAAATCCAGATAGACAACTTTTACATGAATCACTTAGAACAGAGATTGAAAGAGCTCTAGATACTCTAACTCCCCGTGAAGCTGATGTTGTCAGGTTGTATTTTGGTCTTGGAAATCAACATGCTATGACCCTTGAAGAAATTGGAGAAACTTTTGATTTAACAAGAGAAAGAGTTAGGCAAATCAAAGAAAAGGCTATAAGAAGGCTAAAACATACTTCAAGAAGCAAAATTCTTAAAACATATTTAGGGTAAGCTTATATCCCCTTTTAATGTTTATATCTTTTTATTACTAGATTTAATTAATTCCATATGGATATTTTATATTCGTAAAAAACATTATGTCTATAATAATAGCTCCATCTATTCTTGCAGCAAATTTTGGAAATCTTTCTAGGGATTGTGAAATTATTGATAAAAGTAATGCTGATTGGTTCCACTTAGATGTAATGGATGGCCTGTTTGTTCCTAATATTTCATTTGGTATGCCAATAGTCAAATCCATTAGACAAATGACAAAAAAACCACTAGATGTTCATTTAATGATTGTTGAGCCTGAAAGATATATTGATAAATTTATTGAAATTGGCTCTGACATCCTGACTTTTCATGTAGAAGCTACCACAAAAATAGATTATATCATAGATAAAATTAATCAATCATCAATTAAATCTGGAATTGCAATTAATCCTGATACCCCGATTAGTAAATTAGAAAACTACATTACTAAAGTTGACCTGATATGCTTAATGGGAGTACATGCAGGATTTGGAGGACAAAAATTTATTGAAAAAACATTTAATAGACTTGAAGAACTTAAAAGCTTAATTAATTCTAAAAACTCATCCGCCCTTATTGAGATTGATGGTGGAGTAAATGAAAATAATTTTGAAAGACTTAAAAATTTAGGCGCAGATGTTCTCGTTGCAGGAAGTTATGTTTTTAACTCTTCTGATTATAATGCAGCAATCGATTCTTTAAAATAAACAATAATTTAAAATCTTTAATTTTGTGTGGTTTATGTTAAACATATATAAAATAAACTTTGTATTAATCCTTTTTGTTGCTTGTAATACTTCAAGTAGCTTGGATGATGATCCTTTACCAATATATGATTCTGAATCAAATATTATTGAAGATCATGAGTTAAATTCTGTAATTTCAAATGAAGGTCCATTAACTTTATTAGCTCTAGGTGATAGTTATACTATTGGAGAGGGAGTAAATGAAGATGAAAGATGGCCTAACCAATTTGTTAAGGTTGCATATGAAAATGGGATAGATTTTTTAACTCCCAAAATAATTGCAATGACTGGATGGAAAACCTATGATTTGATAAATGGTATAGAGTCATCTAATTTTGAAAAAAAATATGACTATGTTTCATTATTAATTGGAGTTAACAATCAGTATAATTCAAGGTCTATTAACGAGTTTGAGAATGATCTTAACAAACTATTAATTAAAATTAATAATTTAAAGAAAAAAGATGGTAGTGTATTAATAATTTCAATACCTGATTGGGGATCATCTCCTTTTGGAGAAGGTCTTGATAGAAATGAAATCTCAAACGACATAAACCTCTTCAATAATAGTTTAAAAAAATTTGCGAATATTAATAATCTAAAATATGTAGATGTAACTGAGATATCTCGCAGAGCAATTAATGAGCCTAATCTAATTACAGATGATAATCTTCATCCAAGTGGAATGATGTATCTAGAATGGGCAAAGAAAATTTTTAATAATTGGATAGATTAAAAAAAATAGCAATTAATCTTGATTCTAGTGATAAATTATCTTCATATAGAAAGGAATTTATCTTACCTACGAATACTATTTATCTTGATGGAAACTCACTAGGTGTTCTGTCAAAAAATATTATTAATGATTTAAATAACACAATCAAAGAGGATTGGGGAAATAATCTTATTTCTAGTTGGAATGAAAAATGGATTGAGCTTCCAAATAAAGTATCAAAGAAGATAGCTTCTATACTTAATTGTAAGGATGATGAAATTTATGTTGGTAGCTCTACATCAAATAATCTTTACAAGCTAATTAAGAGCATCTTAGAAGCTCATAGAGATATAAAAAGCATATCTACTGACAATCTTAACTTTCCATCTGATAAATATATATGTGAAGGCATTTGTAAGGATTTTAATCTAGAATTTAAATTCTTAGATTATAAAAATGATTTATTTCCAAATATTGAAGTTCTCAAAAGATTTATAATTAAGAATATGGGAATAATAGTTCTTTCACATGTAACTTATAAAGCCTGTTTCAGATTCCCTATTAAAGAAATTAATGAATTTTGTAAAGATAACAACTCCATAGTTATATGGGATCTAAGTCATTCAATTGGGGCAATAGATATTGACATGAATTCAAATCGATCGGACTTTGCTATTGGCTGTACATATAAGTATTTAAATGGTGGTCCTGGATCACCTGCGTTCATTTATGTTAGAGAAAATAAAATTAAAAAATTAAAATCTCCTATTAAAGGATGGTTTAGCCATAACAAACCTTTTGACTTTTCAGAAGAATATCAAGAATCTAGTTCTATGGATAAGTTTTCTAATGGGACACCTCATATTTTATCTTTATCAACACTAAAGACATCACTAGATTTGACAATAAGTGCATCAACAAAAAACCTTGAATATAAGTCTCATAAATTATTTGATTTTTTTAATTCAGTATATGAAGAAAAGTTAAAGGATAAAAAATTTGACTTAATAACCCCCAATAAAAGTCAAGAGAGAGGTTCACATATCTCATTATACCATAATGATGCATGGAGAATATCCAAGTGTTTAGTTTCTCCAATTAATAATACTTCAATTAAGATTATAGTTGATTATAGACCTGATAACATTATCAGGATAGCTCTTACGCCTCTATACACATCTTTTAAAGACATTATTATTTTATGTGAAAGAATAATTGAAATAGTCAATACTAAAGAATTTGAACAAAAGGATAGTTTAAAAGAAGGGGTTACTTAATGCTTTAAATAATAAATTAATTCATCAATTTATTTTTTACCATTTCTGCAATCACTCTCCCTTCGGCTTTTCCTGACACTTTTTGATTAACATTAGATATAACTTTTCCCATATCTTTCATTGACTCTGCATTTAAATCCATTATTACTGAATCAATAATTTCAGATAATTCAGATTCACTAAGTTGTTCTGGTAGAAATTCCGTGATAATCTTTGCTTGAGAAATTTCAACTTCAGCCAATTCTTCTCTTTTTTGCTCAATATATATTTTAGCACTTTCATTTCTTTGCTTAACCATTTTTTGAAGAATTTTAAGAATAATATCCTCATCAACTTGATCTTTTGATCCAGTTTTAGTTTTCTCTAATAATATTGCAGATTTGATAGCTCTAAGAGATTCTAACCTAATAGTATCTTTACTTTTCATTGAGCTCTTAATTGACTCATTAATTTCGTGTTCTATATTCATATATTAATCAACGTTATCATGAAGGTAAGTGTTTACATCTGGAAATTCTAACTTATTATCCTCATTTAAAATAGTCTTTGAGAACATATCTTCATTTTGAGATTTTGAATCATTTATTTCAATGCCCATTCTCTTATATGCGGGAATTTTTTCTAGATCTTCTATAGTAGAATTTTTATTCTTAAACACATAATTAAATTGTTTTAGATTTTCTCTTCTAATTAGATTTTCATTATCAGAATCATTTTCTATTGGTTTTTCAAAAAGATTTTCAGGCATTTCAATTTCATTTTCTGAATTATCTTGATTTACATGAATTTGATCTTGAATTTCTAAATCTTCAGATACTTCTTCATTAAGGTCTAGTTTGATAAACTCAATCTCATCTTCACCAACCTCATTAAAATTATTCAAATGATCTTGATCAATCTCATTGGGTTGTACAAATTCATTACCACTTTCAATAAATTCCTCTTTTTTTATATTATTAATTGAGTAATTATCACTTGAAAAAAGACCAAATGAAATTTCATTATTAGAATCCTTATAATCATTAAATTCTGACTCTACATATTCAATATCATTAAGCTCAATATTATTGAGCTCAATATCATTAAATTCTGGCTCTACAACCTCATAACTTAGGTCTATATTTCTCAATATTTCATTTATTTCACTTTCAATTTTCTTTTGTTGGGATTCTTCATTTAAATTATCATCAACAATACTATCTAACTCAATCTTTAAATTATCAATAATCATTTCATCATCTTCAATTAAATTTTTTTCAAAAGGATGATCTTGATCAAGAGTATATATTACTTTTTTTGTTTCTGAGCTAACAAGACTGTTTTGTTTTTCATCACCAAATCCAGTAGCTATAACTGTAACCGAAATATTATTTCCTAATTCAAGATCTTCGCCTACACCCATAATTATATTCGCACTATTACCTGTCTCTTTTTGAATATATTCATTTATCTCTCCTATCTCATCAATAGTAATCTCTTCAACACCTGAAACTATTAGTAGTAGAACATTTTTACTTCCTTCAATTTTATTATCATTAAGTAATGGAGAATCTAAAGCCTTAATCACAGCTTCGTTTGCTCTGTTAGATCCACTCGTAATAGATGATCCCATAATAGCAGTACCACTATTAGACAAGACTGTTTTTGCGTCTTTTAAATCAATATTTTGTGTATAATGATGAGTTATTACCTGCGCAACACCCCTTGCGGCAGTAGCTAAAACCTCATCAGCTTTTGAAAACCCTTCTTTAAAACCTAAATTTCCATAGACCTCTCTTAATTTATTATTATTAATTATAATTAAGGAGTCAACAGATCTTTTTAACTTCTCTAGACCTTTAACTGCCTGTAATTCTCTATTTTTTCCTTCAAAATTAAATGGAATAGTTACAATTCCTACTGTTAAAATATCAAACTCCTTAGCCATTTCAGCAATAATAGGTGCAGCACCTGTTCCTGTTCCGCCCCCCATTCCTGCAGTTATAAATAACATCTTTGTTTGAGTTTCCAAAAGATTCTTTAATTCTTCATAGCTTTCTAAAGCTGCTAGTTTTCCTATTTCAGGATTGGCTCCAGCTCCAAGACCCTCGGTTAAATTAACTCCAAGTTGAATTTTATTAGGAACAGGGCTTTCCTCTAACGCTTGAGAGTCTGTATTACAAACAACAAAATCAACACCTTTGATTCCCTGTTTATACATGTGATTGACTGCATTACTTCCTCCACCTCCTACTCCCATCACCTTCATGACATTGCTTTTATTTTTTGGTAAATCGAAACTAAAATTTGTGTCTATTTCTGTTTTCATTTTTTAAATTTTTTTGAATTTTGTTAATTTTCAATTGTGTTATCTACGTTATCTATAAAATTTTTAAAACCCTCTGCCCATTTAGCCAAAGTTGTTTTTCTTCCTTGGTTTACTAAATCATTTGATGTTGAGTTTGATGTAGAATTTTCTTCTTCAGAATTATTCTCAATTGCTTTCATCAACAAACCAACTGCAGTTGAATAAATTGGGTTATACTCATCTGAATCTCCTGCTAAATGTTCTCCTGGAAATCCAATCCTAGTATCCATTCCAGTAACATATTCAGCTAATTGCTTTAAGTGTCTTAACTGACTTCCACCTCCTGTTAATACTATTCCAGCAATTAATTTCTTCTTTGAATCTTCATGACCATAATTTTTGATTTCCAGATAAGCCTGCTCTATAATTTCTACAACTCTAGCGTTAATTATCTTTGATAGTGTTTTTAATGAAATTTCCTTAGGATCTCTTCCTCTAAGCCCGGGAATAGAAACAATTTCTGAATCTTTATTTTCACCTGGCCAAGCTGAACCAAATTTAATTTTAAGTTGCTCTGCTTGATTACCAATTATTGAACAACCCTCTTTAATATCTTCTGTAATTACATTTCCTCCAAAAGGTATTACAGCAGTGTGCTTGATAATTCCATCTTTAAAAATAGCAACATCTGTAGTTCCACCCCCAATATCAATTAGTGCTACTCCAGCTTCTTTTTCCTCTTCAGATAATACAGCATCTGATGAAGCTAAAGGTTCTAGGGTTATATCTCCCATCTCTAGCCCAGAACTTTTTATACATTTTCCAATATTTCGAATAGATGAAACTTGCCCTACAACAATATGAAAGTTTGCTTCTAGCCTACTTCCATACATTCCTATCGGCTCTTTAATTTCAGATTGACCATCAACTTTAAAATCCTGAGGTAAAACATGAATTATCTCTTCACCTGGAAGCATAACTAGTTTATAAACTTGATCAATTAATTTATCAATATCATTTTCATTAATTACCTCATCAGGGTTTTCTCTTGTTATATAGTCACTATGTTGAAGACTTCTGATATGCTGACCTGCTATTCCTACAGCTACCTCTTTTAATTCAATACCAGATTTTGACTGTGCTTCATCAACAGCTATTTTAATTGATTGTATTGTTTGTGTAATATTATTAACAACACCTCTGTGAACTCCTAGGCTTTGTGATTTTCCAACACCTAGAACTTTAATTTTATTAAATTGATTTTTTTCTCCAACCATTGCTACAATTTTTGTAGTTCCAATATCTAATCCAACTGAAAAATTGTTATTCATAATTTATTTTTTTATTGCTATTAAACGATTATTGTAAACCAAGTCAATCTGTTTATATTTTTCATTTATTAAGTTATTAGATTGATACATATAAAATCCTTTCAACATATTTAGCTTGTTTTTTAAATGAAATTCATTCCCTAATCTTATGTCAAAATCAAAATTTTTAATGTTTATGTACATATCCCCTTCTTTAAACTTTATTAACTCCAACTTATTTTGAAAAAAATTATCCTGTTTAAGTTCAGTCACAACTTTCACAATTTTATTTATATCGCTTTCAGCTATAACTCCTTTTATTTCTGGCAAGCTATCATATGCTAAATCATCTTTTTTAATAATTACTCCAGAAGAGTCTAGATAGCTGTTTAATTCTATTAATAAAGCTATAGGTTCTCTGTCTATTATATCAATTTGTAATTCTAAATTAGTATTGCGATAAACATTAATATTTCTTATTGACTTGATTTTCTCAAGCTCTTTTTCAACTTTTTTAAATTCATTTGTATTTATTAGATCTGATAATTCTTTTCCTCTTATTAAACTATCAACTACTTTTTTATTATTGAAGTAGCCAGTATCTGAATAATTAATATTTTTTTTAAAACTATTTTCATAATTACTATGGTCAATTAATGAGCTGATTAAGGTTGTGCTTATCAATAATACAACTAAGACAATCATTCTTATTAAACTACTCATTAGCAAATATTTTTTTATTTAAATTTTCAGTAATGTTTCCAGCTCCTAAAATTGAAATTACTTCAGTATTTGAATTAATTACAATATCATTAATCGATTCTTTACTTATAATTTCTTTTTTTGCTGAACTTATCTTTTCAAGTAATACTTGTGAATTAACACCATCTATTGGCTCTTCTCTTGCAGGATAAATATCCAGAAGATATACTTCATCAAACTTTGATAAGACAATCGCAAAATCTTCCATAAAATCTCTTGTTCTTGAAAATAAATGTGGCTGAAAAATAACTGCTGTTGATTTATTTTTATAATTATTATTTATTGTATCGAAAACTGATTCAATTTCAGTTGGATGATGCGCATAATCATCAATGATAATTTTTTCATTTATTGTATATACTTCCATTCTTCTTTCAATTCCTTTTAAATTTGAAAGGAGTGGTAATAATTCTGAAATTTCAATTTCTTTTATTTGATCAATTATAGAAAGTGCAGATAAAACATTCTTTAGATTATGCATACCAATAATTTTCACGAATACATTGGTGAAATAACTATCTGGTGTTTTAAAGTCAAAAATAATACCTTCATTCTTTGTAGTTATATTAGAAGCTTTATAATCTGCATCATTTTTAATTGAAAAAGTATAATCTTTTTTTATGTTAATTTCTTCTTCAACTACCAGGGAACTTTTAACTCTTTTTGAAAAAAGTTCAAAACTCTTATTTAGAGATTCAAAGTCTCCATAAACATCAAGATGATCACTCTCAATTGAAGTAATTACAGCATAGTCTGGAGACAATTCAAGAAAAGATCTATCATATTCATCTGCTTCAACTATAACAAAATCATCTCCAGTATTTATATAGTTCGAATTATACCCCTTCATAATCCCTCCCACAAAAGCTTTAAATTTTATTCCATAAGAATAAAAAAGATCACTAATTATAGCAGCTGTTGTTGTTTTTCCATGAGTACCAGCTACTGCAATACATTTAGAAGTTTTTGTGATTTCACCAAGAATTTCTGATCTCTTAGAAATTTTATTTTTTCCTTTTGAAATAAAATAATCAAGATAAATGTTGTCTGGTTTAATAGCAGGAGTATAGATAATTTCCAAATCATCTCCCATCATATCTTTAGGAATTTCATCAAGATTTAATTTATTAGTAACACCTATTCCTTTGTTTATTAAAATCTCAATTGCTCGATTATTGTTTTGGTCATATCCAAAAACAATATTTCCTTTATCATGAAAAAATTGAGCAATAGAAGACATTCCGATTCCTCCAATTCCAATAAAAAAATATCTTTTATTTATCATTATTCAAATGTTTTTTTATTAGCTCAACAATATCAATTGATGCATTTGGCAAAGCGATTAGTGAAATATTATGTGAAAGTTCATTTCGTAAGTTTTTGTCTTTTAACAATAAATCCAGTTTATTTCTAAATATTAAATCAAGATCTTTCTCCTCAACACATATACATGCATGTTTCTCTTCAATTTTTCTTGCATTCTCTAATTGATGGTTTTCTGCTACATTAGGTGAGGGAATAAGAATGGCTGGTTTTGAGACGACCGCTAATTCAGAAAGAGTTAAAGCTCCACTCCTTGCTACTATTATATCTGATGAATAATATGTTGAGTCTATATCCTCAATAAAATCAGTAACAAAGACTGAATTTGAATTGTATTTCTTATAATCGTTGAAGTAGATTTTACCACATTGCCATATAATAAATGCATTTTTTGAATTAATAAAGTCAATGTTTTTTTCAATTGTTCTGTTTATTTTATCTGAACCCAAACTTCCACCAAGAATTAAAATTATAATCTTGCTTTCTTCTATATTTAATTCTTTTTTTAAATCAACTAGATTATTTGAATTAGCTATTGACTCTCTTATTGGATTTCCAGTCAAAAATAACTTTTTTGATGGAAAATATTTTTCCATTTTATCATAAGCTACAGATATATAATTAACATAATTTGAGAGGAGTCTATTAGAAATTCCAGGAAAAGAATTTTGCTCTTGTATAAGAGTTGGTATTCTTAAAATTGATGAGATAAAAACTATTGGAAAACTCGCAAAACCACCTGTTCCAATAACAAATTTTGGATTATATTTTAAAATTATAAAAAGTGATTGTACAAAACTTACAATTAGTTTGAATGGTAAAACAATATTTTTAAGAGAAAAAGATCTTTGAAGACCACTTATCCATAAACCTTGAATATTGTATCCATATTTAGGTACTATATTCATTTCCATTCTTCCTTTAGCTCCAACAAATTTTATTTCAGCATTTTTGAATGATTCATTAATCTTATCTGCTATAGATAAAGCTGGATATATATGTCCACCTGTTCCACCTCCAGAAATAATAAATTTATTCTTTTCCACTGTTTTTATTTTTTATTGAAGAGCTAACACTAAGTATCATTCCTAATGATATACAAGTCATCCAAGCAGAGGACCCTCCACTACTAATTAATGGTAAATTCTGCCCAGTAACAGGGATTATTTGAGTAGCAACTGAAATATTTGTAAATGCCTGAATAATAATAAATATACCAAGTCCAGAAACTAATATTTTTCCAAACCTATCATCAATTCGATGAGTTATAACTAAAATTCTGAAAAGCAATAATATGTATAACACTATAATTAGAGAACCTCCTATTATGCCATACTCCTCAACAATTATTGCAAAAATGAAATCTGAATTACTCTGTGGCAGATGATTTTTCATTATGCTTTTTCCTGCTCCTATCCCAATTAAACCTCCATTATTGATTGCCATTTTAGCTCTTTCTATTTGATAACTTGCATCTAAATTTTCAATTGAGCCAAAATTTTCAACTCTACTTATCCATGTATCTATTCTGTTTGGAAACTTTTCAGGAAAAGATTTAGCTGTTAGGAAAAAAATTGTTAGAAGAAAAGCTAATATTAAAAACATTTTAAAAAGATGTCGTAAAGGAAATCCAGATACTAAAAGAGTAACTAATAATGCTGTAAAGATTAAAAAAGCTGATGAAAAATTAGCTGGTAGAATTAAGAAAATATAAGCAAAAATTGGAAACCAAAGAGGTAATAAGGTTTCTGAAAATTTAGTTTTGGATAATTCAATTTTTGAAAGATATCTAGCTGTATAAGTTATTATTATAATTGCCGCAAGAGAAGAAGTTTGAAAACTTATTCCCACAAATGGAATATCAATCCACCTACTTGCTGATGAACCTCCAATCATAGTTCCCTGAGATATAGTATATGCTAATAATGCCAACCCTATTGGGAGAAGAATTATTGACATACCTCTATAAAGTTTATATGGAACTAGTTTTATAGATAACATTAATATAAAACCAAAAAGAAGTACAATTAGATGCTTAACTAAATAGTAGAATGGAGATGAACCATCTACTACATATGAAAGGTATGAACTAGATGAAAAAACAGGAAAAAAAGAGAATAGGGAGAGTAGTAATATAATTACTAATAAAACTTTATCTCCAAATATTAAACTTTTAGTACTCATCTATAAATTTCTAACAGCTTTTTTAAATTGATCTCCTCTATCTTCATAACTATCAAACAAATCAAAACTAGCGCATGCTGGAGATAGAAGAACATTATCTTTTTTTTCTGCAATTTTATTTGCAACTTTTACAGCTTCAGTAATGGATTCAGTTTCAACAATAATTTCAATTACAGGCTTAAATGTTTCAATAATTTTAGCATTATCAATTCCAAGACAAATAATAGCTTTTACCTTCTCTCTAACAATTGGAAGTAATTCAGAATAATCATTTCCCTTGTCAACTCCACCTGCAATCCAAACTGTTGGAGATTTCATTGAATCAAGAGCATAATATGCAGCATTAACATTGGTAGCTTTCGAATCGTTAATATAATTTACTCCCTGAATCTTTAGAAAGTTTTCAAGACGATGTGGAAGACCTGAAAAAGTTAAAAGGCTTTCTCTAATTATTTTATTGTCAATTTTTAGCAAATCTGAAACTGTAATTGCAGCCATTGCATTAAGTAAATTATGCCTTCCTTTAAGCGCAAACTCTTCTGTGTTTATCATAATAGTTTTTTTTTTGTTAGAAAAAATGTTATTGTCAATGAATACTCTATTTTGATGATTATTTTCAATTCCTATTGAAATTTTATTTACGGGTAATTTTTTATTCTTTAAAACCTCCATTAAAGCTTTATCATCTGAATTATATATTAGGTAATCCGATTCATCTTGATTTTTTATAATCTTCATTTTAGCATCTACATATTTGCTAAAATCATTTTCATATCTATCTAAGTGATCTTCTATTATATTGGTTATAATTGAAATATTTGGTTTAAATTTTTTAATATCATCAAGTTGAAAACTGCTAATTTCTATTACATAGATATCTTTATCTCCAGATAAAAGCATTTTTGAAAAGCTGTCTCCAATATTTCCTGCAAGACCAACATCTAAACCTGATTTATTAAGTATATGGTGTATTAGCTTGGTTGTAGTAGTTTTTCCATTTGTGCCCGTTATACATATTTTGAATGAATTAGAATAACTACTTGCAAATTCTATTTCAGAAATTATAGGTATATCAATAGATCTAATTTTAGAAATAATTTCAGAACTATTAGATATTCCTGGACTTTTAATAACTAAATCTGAAAACTCAATTTTACCAAAAGAGTGATTTTTTTCTTCAAATTTGATTGAATTTTCTAAGAAAATTGATTTTATATCTTCTCTAATATTTCCACTATCAGATACAAACACATTATGACCTTTTTGATTAGCTAGCATAGCTGCTCCAAATCCACTTTCTCCTGCTCCAAGTATGGTTATGTTTTTTATCATCTAATTTTTAATGTTAAGATTGTTATAAGAGCTAAGAAAATTCCAACAATCCATAATCTTGAAACTATTTTACTTTCATGATATCCGGCTTTTTGAAAATGATGATGAATTGGTGACATTAAAAAAATACGTTTCCCAATACCTGTTCTTCTTTTTGTTATTTTGAAGTAGCTAACTTGAAAAATAACTGATAGAGCTTCCAAAAGAAAAACTCCACATAAAATTGGTATCAATAATTCTTTTCTTATTAATATAGAAATGACTGCAATAAGACCACCAACTGTAAGACTTCCAGTATCTCCCATAAAGACTGTAGCTGGGTATGTGTTATACCATAGAAAACCTACTAATGAACCTAATAATGCAGCAATAAAAATTGTTATCTCTCCAACTCTTGGTATATACATTATGTTGAGATAATCTGAGAAAATTATATTTCCTGAAGTCCATGCAAAAACACCAAGTGTAAATACAATTATAGCAGATAGACCTGCAGATAATCCGTCTAATCCATCTGTTAAATTATTAGAGTTTGAAACTGCCGAGATAATAAATATTATTACTGGGATTAATATTATCCATAATAATCTATCTCCATGTTTAAATATAGCATTTGATATTTCACTGTAGTCTAACTCATTGTTTTTAAAGAATGGTATAGTTGTCTTAAATGATTTAACTTCTTGAAGTTCAGAAAATTCAATTTTATCATTATTTAAATTTTTATCAAATTCAACTATTGTAATATCATTATTTGACAAAAGAATTAAAGCAACAAAAATTCCTAATAATGATTGACCAGCTATTTTAAATTTACCCTTTAATCCTTTTTTATCTTTCTTGAAAACTTTAATATAATCATCAACAAAACCAATAGTTCCAAGCATTAGTGTTGAGAATATCAATATTTGAATATAAATGTTTTCAAGATTAGACATTAGAATTACTGGAATGAGTGTTCCTATTATAATTATCAAACCTCCCATAGTAGGAGTACCTACTTTCTTGTCTTCACCATCTAGTCCTAGCTCTCTAATATTCTCACCTATTTGTTTTCTTATTAAATAATTAATTATTTTTTTTCCAAAAATGACAGATATAATAAGTGATATTAATACAGACACACCAGCTCTAAAAGACAGATAACTAAATAAACTAGCACCTGGAAAGTTAAATTGACTTTCTAATATTTCAAACAGATGGTATAACATACTTATTTATTAAAAATTTGTTTTGCAATTTTAAAATCATCAAACTGAATTCTCTTATTATTTTTTAACTCTTGATAATCCTCATGACCTTTTCCTGCAATCAGAACTATGTCCCCCTCTTCACTACTTTCTTTTGCTTCATTAATTGCTTTTGATCTCTCTATTTCTACTGTAACTTTATCAGTATTAAATTTTGATACACCTCCAATCATATCATCAATAATAGAGGCTGGATCCTCAGATCTTGGATTATCTGAAGTAAATATTACTCTTGAACTAAGATCAGAACAAATTTTACCCATTATTGATCTTTTATCTTTGTCTCTATCTCCACCACATCCAATAACAGTTATTAGATTTTGACTTGATGATTTTATTTTATTTATAGTTGATATTACATTTTCTATTGCATCAGGAGTATGAGCATAATCAATGATAACTGTAACTTTATTAGTTGACAAAAAGGATTGCAACCTACCTACTACACTTTCAAGTTTGCTTATAGCAGTTAATAATTTAATTTTATCAATATTATATAATTTTCCTACTGAGTATATAGCTAATAGATTTGAAGCATTGAACTTACCTATTAGCTTAGTCCAAATTTCACTATTCTCTATACTTAGAAGCATTCCATTTAATTGTTGTTCAATTATTCTAGATGAGAAGTTTGACTTTGATTTTAAAGAATAGGAATATACTTTTGCTAAGGTATTTTGAACCATATATTTAGCATTTTTATCATCAATATTTATAAGTGCAAAAGAATTTTTATTTAGTGTATCAAATACAACTTTCTTAGTATCTCTGTAATCTTTAAATGATTTATGATAGTCAAGATGATCATGAGTAAGATTTGTAAAAATCATTCCTTTAAAATCAAGGCCATCTACTCTTTTTTGAAAAATTCCATGAGATGAAACCTCAATAAAACATACTTTAATTTTTTTATTTATCATTTCAGATAAATGATGATTTATTGTTATTGGATCAGGAGTTGTATTCTTTGAAGTTTCGATAAAATCATCGTATTTAATATTTATAGTTGATATTAATCCTGATCTAACTTCTAATTCATCAAATAATTTGTATAAGAGTGAGGTAATTGTTGTCTTGCCATTTGTTCCTGTTACTCCTATCAAATCTATTTTTAAAGAAGGATTATCATAAAAATTTGAGGCAATTATTGAGAGTGCAGATTTTGAACAATTAACACATATATAGACTGATTTTTTTTGTTTGAAATTTTCAGGTAATTTTTCACAAATAATAACAGAAGCTCCATTATGGATTGATTCACCTATATAATCATGACCATCAATTTCATGACCCTTTATAGCAACAAAAAGGGTGTTTTTTTCAACATTTCTTGAGTCAAAAGTTATATTAGCAATATCCACATCAGTGTTTCCATATACTGAATCTATATTTACTTTAAATAATATTTCTTTTAATTTTTTCAAAATAGTATACCTATATCTTTTTTACTTATTTCTATTTCTATTGGAATTCCAGTTATAATTTTTTGTGCTACTTTTTTAAATACTGGTGCAGCTACTGAGTTTCCATAAAACCCTTTAGATTTATTGGGTTTATTAATAACTACTATTGCAGAATATTTTGGATTATCTGCAGGGAAATAGCCTACAAAACTTGAAACATACTGTGTTTCATCTGAAGTATAATCTATCTGACTTGTACCAGTTTTTCCTGCAATACTAATATTTTTATCATAAATATTATTCGCAGTTCCCCATGGTTTTTCAACCACATTCTTTAACATTATTTGAACTGATTTTAATGTTTTCTTAGAGCATATAGAGTGCATTATTACCTCTCTATCTATTTTATAAACCGGCTCTTCACCAAATGCGCCAATGCTTCTAATAAAGCTAGGTTTGACCATTTCTCCATTATTAGCAACTGCATTATAAAATGTAAGTGTTTGTAAAGGAGTCATGCTAACTCCATAGCCAAAGGCCATCCATGGTAAAGAAAGACCATTCCATTCCTTATCTTCAGGATGAGGAATTTTAGGCTTTCCTTCTCCCTTAATATCTATATTAATTTTTTGATCAATTTTCATGTTAATTAATCTATCGACAAATCTTTGTGGATTATCTTTATAATTATCATAAATAATTTTAACTATTCCAGTATTAGAAGAAACTTCAAAAGCTTTAGAAATTGGGATAATTCCATATCCTCTCCTATTAGAATCTTTAACCTCATTATTGTAAAATTTAAGAACTCCATTTCCTGTATCAACTGAATCTGTTGGGCTAACCACTCCATCTTCTAAGGCTGCTATTAGACTCATTAATTTGAATGTAGAACCTGGCTCTTGGCTTTCCCAAATTCCATAATTAATTTTTTCATAATATTTACCCTCAGAGGTTCTTCCTAAATTTGATATAGCCTTAACTTTTCCTGAATTAGTCTCCATTAAAATCATAGTTCCATGATCAGCCTCATATTTTTCTAGTTGATATAATAATTCATGATGAACCATATCCTGGATTTGCGTATCAATTGTGGTATGAACATCATAACCTGGAATAGGTTTTCTCTTATAATTTACTGTCATTGGTTTCCACTGCCCATCAGCAATTTTTTGCATTAATCTTAGGCCACTTTTTCCTGAAAGATATTCTGAATAAGCACCCTCCAACCCAATCCTTGTATATTTACCATCCAACAATTTTTCATACCCAATAGTCCTTTCAGCGACTTTTCCAAGATGACTTTGTCTAGTATGATGCTCTTTAATTATTAATCCCCCTTTATATATTCCCTGACTAAAAATTGGAAATGATTTAATCTTATTTACATCTGTAATTGATAAATTTTTACCAATTAATAAATATCTATTATTGTTAATTCTACCATTTTTAAGATAAGTAAGAAAGTATTCCTGAGTTTTATCAAAATGAAGGGACAACTTTTTTGATAAATCTAAAATATTATCAGTATAAATAGTTGATGATGGTGTTTTCGAATCCCATCTTAGTTCATATTTAACGACTGTAGAGACTATTAAGTCCCCATTATCAGAATAAATATTCCCCCTAGGTGATTCAACTTCAATATCTTTAACTGCTTCAATTGTAGCTTTAGTTACCGTATCAACTTCAATATTTTGTAGATAGAAAATTTTACCAATTAAAAAACATGAAAATAATAGAGACAAAAAGAATATAATATTCATTCTACTTGCTATTCTATTATTTGATTTACTCATTTTAGTCTTTAATTATTAATTTAATTGGAGGATATTTTGATGTCTCTAAACCTTTATCTCTTAATCGAGAAGTAACTTTAGATTCCATTTTAACATTCATTAAATCTAATTTTGTAGAAACTGACACACTATTTAAAGTGTTAACCTCCTTGTTTAGTTTTGCTATTAAAAATATTTTTTGATCTGCACTGTGACTACTATATATTGTAAACATCAATAACATTGAAACAAATAATAACATTCTCCAATTTTTTAAAGAATTTTTTCCAGCCAAAAAATCAATATTTACAAATGATAAAAAGTTTTTCATATTCTTTCTGCTATTCTTAGTTTTGCACTTCTTGATCTACTATTAATTAATATTTCATTTTCTGAAGGTGTAATCATCTTCCCAATTTTTATTAAATTCAAATTTTTATTTCCATATAAATCTGAAGAAGTCTCATTTCTAAATCCTCCATTTTGTATAAATTTTTTCACTAACCTGTCCTCTAAAGAGTGATAGGAAATACAAACTAATCTTCCACCCTTTTTTAAATATTTAGATGATTTATCCAACAAAGTCTTGATAACTTCAAGTTCATCATTAACTTCAATTCTTATTGCTTGAAAAATCTTAGCAAAAAATTTATTTTCTTCTTTTGAATTTGTAAGAGATGATAATATGTTTTTAAGATCATTAGTAGACTTAATCTCCTTATTCTTTCTTTCAGAAATTATAATATGGGTGATTTTTCTATAATTTTTAAGTTCTCCGAGATTTTTAAAAATATATTCTAACTGATCTTTTTTATAATCATTAATAACCTCTTTAGCATCAGTTTTCTGAGAATTATTCATTCTCATATCTAGTTCAGAGTCAAATCTTGTTGAAAAACCTCTTCTTTCACTATCAATTTGATGGGAAGAAATTCCAAAATCAGCAAGTAATCCATCAATTTTCTTAATGTGAAAATAATTTAAGTAGTTACTTAAATATTTGAAATTTGATTTAACAAGATTTAATCTTTTGTCTAATAATTTGTTTTCAATTGCATCTTGATCTTGATCAAATGCGATTAGTCTTCCTGAAGAATTTAGTTGACTTAAAATTTCTTTTGAGTGACCTCCACCCCCAAAAGTAGCATCAACATAAATTCCATTCGGGTTGATTCTTAAACCAATTATTGACTCTTCAAGAAGAACTGGTTTATGATACATTTCCATCATTTTTGTCACCCATTACTTCCTCAGCAAGATTTCCAAAATCAACTTTTGCATCATCTATAGCATATTCATAGGATGCTTTATCCCAGATTTCAAGGATATTTACCGCAGAAGAAACTACTATATCCTTAGAAATTTTTGCATGAGTAATTAAATCTTTTGGAATTAAAATTCTTCCGGATATGTCTATATCAATCTGTCTAACACCAGCAGTAAACCTTCTAATGAAGTCAATATTTTTTTTATTAAATCTATTTAGCTTATTAATCCTAAGCATTAGCTCATCCCACTCTTTTAATGGATACAACTCTAAGCATGAATTAAAAACTGCTCTTTTAATAACGAAACCACTTTTTAATTTATCCGACAGCTGTTTCTTTAATGAAACCGGAAGCATAATTCTACCTTTTTCATCTGCTTTGCATTCGTATGTCCCTATGAAGTGTTGCATTAATTGGTTGCTTTACTCAAATATAAAATTTATTTACCACTTTTTACCACTTTTTACCACATTGTTAATAAATTATTAATTTTCAATTCATAAAGTTGATAATCAATTAATTAGGTTGTAAAAAAACTAGGTTATTCTTTATGCATATATTTGTGCTCAAGTCAAAATCTATGGAAAAAGAGTTAATCAAAGAAGGTGGGTTTAGTTATATCGAAAAAGGAGAGGGAAGGCCAATAATTATTTTACACGGATTGATGGGGGGGTTAAGTAACTTCCAGGGTGTTTTTGAACATTTTCCATTAAAAAATTATAAGGTGATTATCCCAGAACTGCCAGTTGATAGTACTCCTATTTTAAAAACTAATGTTGCTACTTTCTCGAAATTTGTAAAAGAATTTATTGACTTTAAAAATCTAAAAGATGTCATTTTATTAGGGAATTCATTAGGTGGTCATGTAGGACTTCTTTTTACAAGAGATTACCCTGAATTAGTTAGCGGTCTAATAATTACTGGAAGCTCAGGTTTGTATGAAAAATCAATGATTGGTGACGGATATCCTAAAAGAGGTAATTATGATTATATCCAAATGAAAACTGAAGAAGTATTCTACGATCCTAAAATTGCTACAAAAGAAATAGTTGATGAGGTATTTGAAAGCGTTAATGATCGAGAAAAATTAATTAGAACATTATCTTTAGCTAAAAGTGCTATTAGACATAATATGGCTGATGATCTTCCAAAAATGGAAACCAAAACTTTAATTATCTGGGGTAAACAAGATGTTGTTACTCCACCAAATGTTGGAGAGGATTTTAATTCCCTACTTCCTAACTCAGATTTATCATGGATAGATAAATGTGGACATGCTCCAATGATGGAACATCCTATCGATTTTAATGTAATAATGGGAAATTGGCTTTCAAAGAATAACTTATAATCAATTTGATTATGAAAATTATTAATTCAGTTTTTGAAAAAAGTAGTAAAACTGTTAACCAATGCCCAAACAATAACTTACCTGAATTTGCTTTAGTAGGGAGATCAAATGTAGGAAAATCATCACTTATCAATTCATTATTAAACAATAAATCAATTGCTAAAATTTCTTCTAAGCCCGGGAAGACATTGCTGATAAATCATTTTAGAATAAATGATAAATTATATATTGTTGATCTTCCTGGTTATGGTTATGCTTCTATTTCAAAAAAAATAAAAGAAGATATTAAGACAATACATAAAAGCTATTTTAAATCAAGAAAAGAACTACTCTACACTTTACTTCTTATTGATATTAGGCATGATATTCAGGAAAATGATATAGAATTTATGGAGTTTTTAAGCAGTAATTACTGTCCTTTTATTATAATTTTTACAAAATCTGATAAATTAAAAATTAATAAATTAGATGAGCAGATTCAAAATCTAAAAAAGCAACTTTCAGATTACTGGGAAGATTTTCCAAAAATGTTTGTTACTTCTTCAAAAGATAAAACAGGAATTGATGAAATTCATAGTTTTATTGAATCCTCTCTTAAAGAGTATATTATTTAGACTTATTTGAAATTCTTTTTTCAAATTCAATACAAAAATCTTCAATTAAGTTTACTAGATTTTCCTCACTGGTAGCTTTAGATATAGACTGTTTCATAGATAAAAAAGTTTGAAGAATAAAAGTTTTCATTTCATCAACAGGCATTTCTTTAGTCCAAAGATCCATCTTTAAAGTTTCTTTTTTTTGACTATCCCAAAATGAGAGTAACATAGCTTTTGAAGATTCATCGAACATACCGCCATCTGGTGCTGACCAGGAAATTTGTTCAGGAATATTATTGTCATCCAACTTTACCTTAATTGTTATTTCTGTTTCTTTCATTTAATTTTTTTTAACACTAGATTTGCACAAATATATAATTAAATCTTAGTTGATGAAATATCCTGAAAAAGTTTCAAAACACATAGTTAGCTGGTTAGATGAATACCTAAATAGGAGTGGTATGAAAGGTATTGTAGTAGGAGTTTCTGGAGGAATTGACTCAGCTTTAACTTCAACACTATGCGCTGAGACAGGAAGAGATATAATATGTATTGAAATGCCTATTCATCAAGGTAAAGATCAAGTTTCAAGATCTAAAAATCATATTGAATGGTTAAAGGAAAAATACCCTAATGTAAGCTCAATGTTAATTAACTTGGATAATACTTTTGATTCATTTGTAGATTCTATTCCAAAGATTAAATCTCCTGAAAATGAACTTAGCCTTGCTAACACAAGATCTAGATTAAGAATGGTTACATTGTATTATTTTTCAGCTCTAAACAAATATATAGTAGCTGGTACAGGAAATAAAGTTGAAGATTTTGGCATTGGATTCTATACTAAGTATGGAGATGGAGGTGTTGATATAAGCCCTATCGCAGACCTGTTAAAATCAGAGGTTTATAGTTTGGCTGAATTTTTTTGTATTAGTAATGAAATAATCAAGGCCAAACCAACAGATGGCCTTTGGAATGACAATAGAAATGATGAAGATCAAATAGGAGCTTCTTATAATGAACTTGAAAGATCAATGCAAATTGCTGACAGACTAGATCAAGATTTATCGGATAGAGAAAAAGAAGTTTTAAAAATATACAAATCATTAAATTCATCTAACAGACATAAAATGCTACCAATACCTGTTTGTAAAATTCCAAAAGATTATCTTAGATAAATTGAAAAAATTAAAAATCTTAATTATTGATACTAATCCGATTATTAATATTGGGTTCAAATCTATCTTTAAAAATTCTGTAATTTTTGAAGTAGTTGCATTTACTTATAAAAAAAATGAAATAAATGAAATTATAAATCAACAAGAAATTAATCTAGTTATATCTGAAATTAATTTTAAAGACGGAGATGTAAAAGATATTTTAAAGCTATTCAAGAAAAATAATATTGATATCCCCTTAGTAGTATTTACATCGGAATCAAATGAAAATAAATCAATTAATCTATTGAAATCTGGTGCTTCAGGTTTCATCACAAAAAATTTAAGAAAAAAATCAATAAAGCGAATTCTCCAAGATATTGCATTTACAAAGTATGGGTCAAAAGAATTAAATAAGTATACGAGACTTAAAAACAGATTCAACTTTGATTATAATACAGAAAAATTAAATAGTCTTTCAAAACGAGAATTGGAGGTGTTGAAATTATTCTTTAGAGGAAAAAGAAATATTGAAATTTCTGAAAAACTAAATATTAATCAAAAAACAGTGAATACATACATTACAAGAATAATGAAAAAGCTTGAGGTTAATTCAAAAACTGATTTATTTTTATTAGCTAGAAAACATATCAAACAACCCTATTAAGTTTAGCTGAGAGTACTTTTTTAAGTCTATAATAACTCATTACTTGTTCCAGAATATCATTTTTATCACCTTCCTTTTGAAATTCCTGAAGCTCTGTAATTTTTTTATCTATTAAAAATCTTCTCATGTTTAGTATAGTTTCATTTACAAGCTGACTTAATTCACTTCCTATTTTTTTAACATAAATATTCTTTCTTTCCCAATCGTGTAATTGATACTTTTCATCATTGATTAAAATATCAGATACAATTTTACTTGAGCTTAAATCTAAATCATTTATGAAGTTTTCTATTGATACTGAAGTTTCATGATGAAACCCATGTATTAGTTTATTATAAATATTCTTGAAAGGTGAGTGTGTAAACTCTATTTCATCTTGCTGAAGATCTAAGTAAATTTTTTCAAACACTTTAGATCTAATTTCTTTTTTTGTTTCAATCACCTTACCATTATCATCCTTACTTAGACGAGTGTCTTCAAATAAAATCTCTTCAGCACCATATTTCAAAAGAATACTTATAATTTGTCTTTCTAACTGATAAATATAGCTTGAGGTACTTTCCTTTTCAGAACTTTGAACTTTAACAATTTTACTTTTATATAATTTTCTGGATGATTTTTTTAATGATTTATTAGTCTTAATATTAGCAAAAGATCTAAAAAGTGAAGCTTCATCAATTTCCAAAATAGATGATAGTTTTTTTATGTACACTTCCTGTTTTAAAGAATCTGGAATCAATGAAATTGATTTAAGAATATTTTTAATTAAGGCTACTTTTTTATCCTCATCATTATGAAAATCTGTGTTTATGTCAAGCTTAAAATCAATAAAATCTTTTGATTCTTTTTTTACATAATCTAACATAAAATCCTTTTTGTTTTCTTTCACATAACTGTCAGGATCTTCTCCATCAGGAAAGGAACAAATTTTAACATTTAAACCTTCCTCCAAAATCATATCAATACTTCGTAATGAAGCAGAAAGTCCAGCTTGATCTCCATCAAATAATATTATAATATTAGAAGTAAGTCTTTTTATTAAAATTATTTGATCTTTTGTTAAGGATGTTCCTGATGAGGCTAACACATTTTTAATACCATGTTCATGAAGCTGAATTACATCCATGTAACCTTCAACTAACAAGCATTCGTCATCTCTTACTATAAATTGTTTTGATTCATATATTCCGTACAGTGTTTTGCTCTTGTTGTAAATTTTACTTTCAGGAGAATTAATATACTTTGCTATCTTTTTAGTTGAGTCAACTATTCTGCCACCAAAACCAACAATTCTTCCAGCTATACTTTTAATTGGAAAAATTATCCTTCCCCTAAACCTATCAATTTTTTTATCATCAGTAGAAATTACTAAACCTGTTTCAACAAGAAAATCATCAGAGTATCCTTTATTAGATGCACTTTTATAAAATTCATTTTGTAAATCATTACTAAATCCTAAACTAAAATTTTGAATTGTAGACTCAGATAAACCTCTATCCTTCAGATATTTATTTATTTTATCTTTTTTAGATAATATTTCCTCAAAGTAGGTTAATGCAAAACTGTTAATAATAAATAAAGATTCTCTTTCATTTCTTTCTTGAACATTTTCAGCACTTTCAGCCGTCTCTATTATTTCAATATTATATTTATTGGCAAGATATCTTATGGACTCAGGATAATTAAATTGTTCGTGCTCCATCAAAAAAGCAATTACATTACCTCCTTTACCAGAACTAAAGTCTTTCCATATTTGCTTTGAAGGGGACACAATGAAACTTGGAGTCTTTTCATTTGTAAATGGACTTAATCCTTTAAAATTAGCACCAGTTTTTTTTAGAGCAATAAAGTCAGAGACTACTTCTTCAACTCTAGAAAACTCAAAAACTTTATCTATTGTGTCTTTACTAATCAAATTAATAAATTTAATCTCAATATAATGAATTAATACTTTCGTTCGATTATATAATCTAATAGAATTTCAATTGATTCTTTTGAGTCATTATCTGGAAATTTTTTAAGTATTTTTAGAGCCTTATTCTTATAATCAAGCATTTTGTTGTGAGCATATTCAAATCCTTTATATTTAATTATAAATTCATTGACCATTTTCTTATTATCCATTGTATACTTTTTCTTTTTGAGGATAACTTTAATTAATTTTTTATCTCGATAGGTTGAATTTTTAATTGAAAAAATTAATGGAAGAGTAATTTTCTGAGAATTTAAATCTGAAGTAGGTTTTCCAATTTTTTTTGTTGTGTAGTCAAAGAGATCATCTTTAATTTGAAAAATTATTCCTAAATAGTTTCCAAAAGTCTCTATATCATTTAAATTATTTTTTCCTGAAGCAATTGAACCTAGCTTACAGCAACATGAAAAAAGTGATGCAGTTTTTTTAGATATTAAAATGTTATAATCTTCTTCAGATAAATTAAAATTTCTAGATTTTTGAATCTGGAATAACTCACCTTCTGAGATTTCTTTTACCGCTTTTGAGACCTCATTTAATAAGTCATAATCTTTATTTTCAGTTGAAAGAAGTAATGCTTTTGATAAAAAAAAATCTCCAACAAGAACTGAGATTTTATTTTTCCATAAAGCATTTATTGTTAAAAAATTACGTCTTACATTACTATCATCAACAATATCATCATGAATCAATGAAGCAGTATGAATCAATTCAACAAGGTTTGCAGCTCTATAGGATTTCTCACTCATAGTTCCTTTCGAAAACATTTTTGCAAAAAGTAAAACTAGAATTGGTCTAATTTGTTTGCCTTTTCTATTTAGTATATAAATTAGAATAAGATCTAACAGTTTTACTTTTGAAGAAACAGAATTGTAGAATTGTTTTTCAAAAATTTTTAATTCTTGACTAATTGGTTTTTTTATTTTCTCCGTTATCTTCAAACCTTACTTAAATAATCATCATTGCATCACCATAAGAAGAAAACTTGTACTTCTTTTTCATTGCTTCCTTATATGCCTTTAAAATAAAATCTTTATCACCAAAAGCTGAAACCATCATTAGAAGTGTTGATTTTGGAGTATGAAGGTTAGATATCATAGAATTAGCAATAGAAAAATCAAACGGAGGATATATAAATTTATGTGTCCATCCATTATACGGGTTTAGAGTTCCAAATGAAGAAACAGAGCTTTCTAATCCTCTCATTACTGTTGTACCTACTGCACATATTTTTTTATTATTTTTTAATGCATTGTTTATAATGTTCGCAGAATCTTGATTAATTATTAATTCTTCAGAGTCCATCTTATGCTTAGAGAGATCCTCAACATCAACAGGACTAAATGTTCCTAGACCAATATGTAAAGTGATTTCTGGAAGAAGCACACCTTTAATTTCTAATTTTTTTAATAAGTGTTTTGAGAAATGCAGGCCTGCTGTTGGTGCTGCAACAGCACCTTCATTTTTTGCATAAATAGTTTGAAACATTTCTTTATCTTGAGGCTCAACAGGACGATCTATATACTTTGGTAAAGGTGTTTCACCTAGTTCCTGAAGTTTGTTTCTAAACTCATCATAAGGACCATCAAAAAGAAATCTTAAGGTTCTCCCTCTAGAAGTTGTATTATCTATTACTTCAGCGACTAAACTTTCATCTTCACCAAAATAAAGTTTATTACCTATTCTAATCTTTCGGGCAGGATCAACTAAAACATCCCAAAGTCTTTGATCTTGATTAAGTTCTCTAAGAAGAAACACTTCTATTCTAGCACCAGTTTTTTCTTTATTACCAAATAATCTTGCAGGAAAAACTTTAGTATTATTAAGGACAACTACATCTCCTTCATCATAAAAATTAATAATATCTTTAAAAACTAGATGTTCAATTGTTTGATCTTTTCTATTAAGAAGCATTAGTTTACATTCATCCCTTTCTTCAGATGGATATTGTGCAAGGTATTTATCAGGTAGCTTGAATTCAAAATTAGATAGTTTCATATTATTATATTAGGTGCGCAAATATAACCTTCTGAAACACCGAAAGTCAAGTAATTAGCTAATTATTTTTGAGAAATATTAAACCCTAATGATTCAAGATCATTCCAAAAGTTTGAATAAGACTTAGTAACAACCTGAGGATTATTAATAATAATTGGATTAATTAAAGATAATGGAGCGAAAGACATAGCCATTCTATGGTCATTATATGTGTCAATGCTAACACCTGATTTTATTGCAGAATTATTTTTTAAAATAATTGATTGATCTGTTACATCTATTTTATCCACATCAAATTTTTCTATCTCTTTCTTTAGCGCTAGTAATCTATCAGTTTCCTTTATTTTTAATGTATTAAGACCTTGTAAATTACAATCTACTCCAAGTCCAAGACAGGTAATTATAATAGTTTGAGCTAGATCTGGATTGTCTTCAAGATTAATCGAAATATTATCCGGTAGTTCAACATTGTTTTTTTTCAAATAAATTTTATTATTACTGAAACTTGTTTCAACACCGAATTGTTTGTATATCTCTACAATTCTAGAGTCTCCTTGAATGCTTTTATTTAAAAATGTTGAAAGAGTTATTTCTGAATAATCAGATAATGCAACTAAACTAAAAAAATAAGATGCTGAACTCCAATCAGATTCAACGATTTGATCAGAAATATTATCTGATTGAAACGGCTTAATAATAATATTATCTGATTGAATAACTACCTTGCCTCCTACTCTTTCTATTATTTTTTTTGTCATCTGAACATAAGGTAAAGATGTAATCTTTGTAGATATCTTAATTTTTAATCCTTCCTTAAGTGAGACACCTAACATCATTAAGGATGATATATATTGAGAGCTTACATTGGCAGGTAAACTAACAGTGTCATTGGATATTAATTTACCTCTAAGTCTAATAGGCGGAAAACCTATATTATCAATATATTCTATATCAGCACCCAAATTATTTAAAGCATCAACCAAAATTGAAATAGGTCTATTTTTCATTCTAGCAGATCCAGTTAAAATTATTGAAGAATTTAAAATTGATGAAAAATATGAAGTTAAAAATCTCATAGCAGTGCCTGCATGCCCAATATTTATTTCTTTATCATTTGATTTTAATGCAGAAATCATTGTATTTGTGTCATCTGAATCTGAAATATTAATGATTTTAAAAAAAGAGGTATATGCTCTTATAACCAGAAGTCTATTAGACTCGCTTTTAGAGCCACTAATATTTATTTCTCCCTGAAAACTTCTTACCTCTTTTGATACTTTATACACTATTTAAGTTTAGTATTTGATTTGTGTCTATTCTTGTCTCTTTCTGTTTTTTTATCAAGATTTTGCTGAAATGATTTCTCAAGATTTATTCCAGTTTGGTTTGCAAGACAAATTAAAACAAAAAGCACGTCAGATAATTCATCAGCAAGATTTTCAGTATTATCATCATTTTTTGAACTTTGCTCACCATATTTTCTTGCTATAATTCTTGCTACTTCTCCAACTTCTTCAGATAATATAGCCATATTAGTTAGCTCATTAAAATATCTAACACCATGAAGATTAATCCATTGATCAACTAGTTTTTGTGCATTTTTTAAATCCATAATTAGCTGTTTTTATTAAGCATTTTCCATAATTCTTCTTTTAACCCTAATATTCCAAAAGTATTAATAGATGATATTATTAAAAAAGGAATAGATTTAAATTCCTTTTTTAAAATTACTTTAAATTCTTCAAGTAGTTCATTATCCATAAGATCACACTTACTAAAAGCAATCATAAAATCTTTATCAGCAAGCTCAGGATTATATTTAGTAAGTTCTTTTTGTAAAATATTAAAATCCTTTTTAACATTTTTAGTATCTACAGGAATTATATAAAGTAGAATAGAATTTCTTTCGATATGTCTTAAAAAATGGTGGCCAAGACCACGACCCTCACTAGCTCCTTCAATTATTCCAGGAATATCTGCCATTACAAATGACCTATAGTCAGACATAGCAACTATTCCTAAATTTGGCTTTAGAGTTGTAAACTCATAATCTGCAATTTTAGGCTTTGCATCAGATAAAACAGATAATAAAGTTGATTTTCCAGCATTTGGATATCCAACCAGGCCTACATCTGCTAGAACTTTTAGTTCTAAAGTTATTTGAATTTCTTGACCTGGAAGACCAGCTTGTGAGTACCTTGGCGTCTGATTTGTAGGAGATTTAAAATGAAAATTACCACGTCCTCCTTTCCCTCCTTTTAAAAGGGTTGTTTCAGATTTTTCATCATTTATTTCAAAAAATATATTATCAGAATTTGTATCTTTTATAATAGTTCCCAAAGGAACATCAATGATAATATCTTCACCACTAATTCCTGATTTTCTTGAACCTCCTCCATCACCTCCGCTTCCAGCTTTAAAATGCTTTTTAAATCTAAAACTCTGAAGTGTCCAAAGATTAGAATTTCCTCTTATAATTATATTTCCACCATCACCTCCATCACCTCCATCAGGACCACCTTTAGGCACATATTTTTCTCTTCTTAAATGAGTAGAGCCCCTTCCACCTTTTCCTGAACGAACAGTGAGCTTTACATAATCTACAAAATTATCAACTATCATATAATCTTATATTAAACTATCAACAAGATCAAACAACCTAGAAGTAATATCATTTACTGAACCCTTGCCATCAACAGAAAAAAACTTGTCTTGACTTCTATAAAAATTAATAAGTATTGAAGTTTTATTATTGTACTCATTAAATCGATTTTTAATTTTATCTATATCTTGATCGTCGGACCTATTAGTAATTTTTCCTCTATCAAGCAATCTAGATATCAGCTCATCTTCACTTACCTCAAGGGCAATTGTTGCATTAATTTTAAGATCTATGGATGCTAAAAAAAAATCAAGAGATTTAGCTTGGTTTAGAGTTCTAGGAAAACCGTCAAATATATATCCATTAACCTGTTTATTAGATAAAACTTCATTTTCTAACATTTTAATTGTAACAGAGTCTGGGACTAAATCTCCATTGTCTAAATAAGACTTAGCTTCTAAACCTAGTTTAGTTTCATTAGTGATATTTTTTCTAAATAGATCTCCAGTTGAGATATGATATAAATCATATTTATCTTTTAAAAAATCAGCTTGAGTTCCTTTACCTGAACCAGGTTTTCCAAAAATGATAATATTAAACATAGGCACAAATATATTTAAAATGTTTCGTATTTTTTATTGTCTTTAAAGTAATGCTTATTTTTGACCAATGTTTAGAGAAAATATGACAATCGGAATATTGGGTGGAGGACAACTTGGTAAGATGGTACTCGATGTTTCCAACAGATGGGGTCTCAAAGTTTTTGTGCTCGACCCAAATGATGATTGCCCATCCAGCAAATTATGTTCAAAGTTTTTTATAGGTGATTTAATGGATTATGATACGGTGGTTGAATTTGGAAAGAATGTTGATTTAGTTACTATTGAAATAGAAAATGTTAACGTTGAAGCATTAAAATTTTTGGAATCTGAGGGTAAAAAAGTTTATCCTCAACCCAGAGTAATTGAAATTATTCAAGACAAATCAAAACAAAAAGAGTTTTATACAAAAAATGAAATACCTACTTCATCTTTCAGAATTTGTAATGGGATTGAAGAGCTAAAAAATCTAATTAGTAAAGGAGAGTTGTCTTTTCCATTTATATGGAAAGCATCAAAAATGGGTTATGATGGATATGGCGTTAATAAAATATTTAATAATAAAGACTTAGAGAAATTAAATGATTCTCATTGTATTATTGAGGAGTTAATCTCAATAAAAAAGGAACTCTCCGTTATGGTTAGTTCCAGAAAATCAGGAGAAATTATAAATTATCCAGTAGTAGAGATGGAATTTAATAAAATTTCTAATCAACTAGAATATATTATATCTCCTGCTCAAATTAGTCATGAAATAAAGATGAAATCTGAAAAACTAGCTAGTGATGTAGCTGAAAAATTTAAAATTTCAGGAATAATAGCTGTAGAAATGTTTTTAACAACTGAAAATGAACTTCTGGTTAATGAAGTAGCTCCAAGACCGCATAATAGTTATCATTTTTCAATTGAGGGGTCTTATACAAGTCAGTTTGAACAATTTTTAAGAGCAATTTTAGATCTTCCACTAGGAAGCACTAAAAGTTTATTGAATTCTGTAATGGTTAATTTAGTAGGTGAGAAAAATTCAAAAGGTATTGTAGTTTATAAAAATTTGGATCAAATAATTGGTATAGAAGGAGTTAATCCACATATTTACGGTAAATTTGAAACTAAGCCTAACAGAAAAATGGGGCATGTAACTATAATAAACCAAGATGTTAATAAGGCTAAAATATTAGCTAAAGAAATTAAAGAAACTATAATAATAACAACAAAATGAATCAAGTAGCAATTATAATGGGTAGCAAGTCTGACTTTGAGGTAATGAGTGAAGCGATTGAAATTTTAAAATCTTTTGGAATTAAAACTGAATTTGATATTGTTTCAGCGCATAGAACCCCAAAGAAAATGATAGAATATGCTACAAATGCTGAATTAAATGGTATAAAAGTCATTATTGCTGGTGCTGGTGGTGCAGCACATTTGCCTGGAATGGTTGCATCTATTACAAGTCTTCCAGTTATTGGTGTACCTATAAAATCAAGAAATTCAATTGATGGATGGGATTCTATTCTTTCAATTCTACAAATGCCTGGCGGTGTTCCAGTTGCAACAGTTGCTCTAAATGGATCGAAAAATGCTGGAATTCTGGCAGCTCAAATTATCGGATCATTTGATTCAAAAATTTCCAAAAAGGTTAAAGCATATAAAAAGGATCTTGAGAATAAAGTTTTAGAAAGCAGTAAAGAATTAAAGAACAAATCTTAATCCTTAATCCAATCTTTATATCCTTTTTTGTAGTTGTATATAATTTTGAATCCTAAAGATTTCATAATATGACTAGCCTTAAGACTTCTATTCCCCGAGGCACAATAAATGAGGTACTCTTTGTTTTTATCAAGTTTATCCAAACTATCAATAAACTCTCTTTTTTGAAAGTCTAGATTAAAAGAGGTTTCAATATTTCCCTCCTTAAACTCTTTATTTGTTCTAACATCAATTACCACTACTTCATTATTTAACAAATTACTTACCTCTTGTTTATCAATATCTTGAATTATATGGGATTGTAAAAAAACTAATAGCGTATAAAAAAAAAGTTTTAACATTTAATGAACATTATTATTATTATTTTCAATATTACATATTTTTGCTTAAAAACTTTTAATGTTCAAAGAAAATTTTTCGCGAAGACATATAGGACCTAACCCTAATGAATTAAATGTCATCCTTAAAACAATTGGTGTAGAATCTATTGAAGAACTGCTGAATCAAACAATTCCTGATAAAATTCGTCTAATAAAAGATTTAAATATTCCAGAAGGAATGAGTGAAATGGAGTTTTTAAAGGAAATAAAAAAACTTTCATCTCTGAATAAAGATTTTAAAACATATATTGGGCTTGGATACCATGACACCTTTACTCCTTCTGTAATTCAGAGGAATATTCTTGAAAATCCAGGATGGTACACCGCTTATACTCCTTACCAACCTGAGATTGCACAAGGACGATTAGAAGCATTATTAAATTTTCAAACAATGATTTGTGATTTGACCAAAATGGAAATTGCAAATGCATCATTATTAGACGAGGGAACTGCAGCTGCTGAAGCTATGATTATGATGTTCAATAATAGATCTAAAAAACAAAAGTCTGTTGATGAAAAAAAGTTTTTTGTTGACTCTAATATTTTACCCCAAACACTTTCGGTTCTTCAAACAAGAGCTAATCCACTGAATATTGAAATAACCATAGGAAATATTGAGTCAATATCTGAAAACGATTTTTTTGGATGTATTATACAATACCCAGGAAAAGAAGGAAACTTGATAGATATCGATAAGTTGTTGTCTAATATCCAAAATGATGAATTGAAAATTATTCTTGCAGTTGATTTAATGTCTTTGGTAATTATAGAACCCCCTTCACCAGACAAAGTTGATGTCGTTGTTGGTACAACTCAAAGATTTGGAATTCCATTAGGATATGGTGGTCCCCATGCAGCATTTTTTGCAACAAAGGAGATGTATAAAAGAAATATTCCTGGAAGAATTATTGGAGTTACAAAAGATATTGATGGAGACACCTCATTAAGAATGGCCTTGCAAACTAGAGAGCAACATATAAAAAGAGATAGAGCCACTTCAAATATATGTACTGCTCAGGTTTTACTAGCTGTTATGGCTGGAATGTATGCTATCTATCATGGTCCTCATGGCTTAAGAAATATTTCAAAATCTATTCATTTAAAAGCAGTTTATTTATATGATAGAATTTCTAGTTTAGGAATTAAAATCAAATATTCTAAATTTTTTGATACTATAACATTAGAATGTAATTCTGAAAAGCTAAGCAAAATTGCATTATCAAAAAAAATAAACTTTTGTGAATTAATAGAAAATCAAATCTCAATTTCAGTTAACGAAAAAACAGA
>JABGTW010000074.1 GCA_018646865.1 Cryomorphaceae bacterium
CCATTTTTAACTGCATATGCCTTTTTTCTATTTCTATCAATGAATGTTACAGGTCCATGAACTGAATATAATAGCTCAACAGTTGTTTCGTCATTATTTTTGACTGTTATAGTTTCATTGATATTATCAAATTTTTTCCATTGACCATTATGCATATATTCATCTAGATTATTTGGATTTAATTCATATACATATAAATCTTCTGCATCAGTTCTGAAAACTGTTAACCCCCATGCACCTATACCATTGTGTCCAATTGATATACCAGGAATTTCAGGTTCACCTCCTCCGATAACATTCCATCCAGGTGCAACTAAATGTGCCATATACCTTAATGATGGGTTTAAAAGAGACCTATGTGGGTCATTTGCAAGGAGAGGATAGCCATTGAATGACTTATCGCCTGATAGTGCCCAATTATTGCTTCCAATTGAGTATGTGTCGCTTATGAGATTAGATTCATTAATATCGGCTATTTTATCTTTTGCTCTGTACTTATCTAACACATAATGACTTTTAAATTTAATAGGTCTTCTGTAAGCATTATATAGTCTAAGGATATCCTGATTTAAATCATCATAAGTGATTTTTTCATCAAGTTTCAAAGAAGGTTCTTTTGGATGAAACCACATAAGTTCTTTAACCTTTTCTTCTCCTATAAGAGATACTGCTCTTCCTATATTAAGTTCTTGACCTATATTACCCAATAAACCCTGATGTCTTGATATTACAACCTCATTTGTCCATAAATCAGGTTTTATTCCTAAGGCTTTAAATTCAATTGGTAATAATTCAGGATTATTATTTACTTCTTCTATATATTTATTTACTCCTGAAACAAATGATGAAACAATTTCATAACCATCATCATGATAGTGATTTAGCTCCTTTTTAATATCACCTCTAAATTTAAATAATCTAGTACCTATATCTCTGTCTAACTCTTCCGCCCCAAAAATTTCTGCTACTGTTCCAGTAGCTTGCCTTCTCCATATTTCAAATTGAAATAACCTATCCTTAGCAGCTAGGTATCCTTGCATAAAAAATAAGTCTTGTTGATTATTAGCGTAAATATGATTTATACCAAAATTGTCCCTAAGAACCTCTACCTCATCTGTTAGTCCATCAATTTTAGCTGAGTTTACACAAGAATATAGGGTTACTGCAAGTATTATTATAAATAGTTTTTTCATATTGATATTGTTCATCTTTTGTATGATTATTAATTGCAATCTTGAGACTTGAGATAAATATAAAAAAAAGACCTCACTAGGAGGTCTTTTTTAATATCAAAAAAACGTTACCATCATGAGCTAAGCTCAGGAATTATTTCATGATGTCTAATAATACGTCCATTATCTTCTAATGTAGCATCAACACTATTTGAATCTTGTTCATATGCATCTTCTCCATACAATTCATTGTACTTAGCAATCATATTTTGAAGAGGTTCTCCGTAATCTGAAGATTGTCCTGTAAATCCATCATGATGAAACCTTACTTGAACAACATTTCCTTCACATCCTGAAGTACATACTAAAACACTCATTCTTGAGCCATATCCAGACTCAGTCATAGCTATCTTAACTCTTCTTCTAAATCTCCAGAAATCTTGTTCTCCAGAATCTTTATAGTTATAGTACATAACTCTTCTAAGGGTCATAGGTTTTGAATCATCTGGAACATATGATGACCAATTATTTCTACTCCAAAATCTATTACCTAAGGATGTGTGAAGAGAACCTACAGTCTTTTGCCAATAAGCATTACCCTTAACATCTTCATTATCAAAATCAGATATATCTGTAGTCATTTGCATTCTTAAGTAATTATTTGCTTGAGGACCAGATAAGATTCTAAAAGTAATCCATCTTGGTTGACCTTCTTTACTATTGTACATTTTTGTTTTTTTAGCAACAGCTTTTTCGAAAGCTGCAACATTAGCTTGATCTACCTGAAGTACTCTAGATCTAAAGGACCACTCTTGAGGTACAGTATCTTGAGCAATCAAAGGTGCTGCTGTAAATAATGCGATTATAAATAATATATATTTTTTCATTCTTAAAAGTTTTAGTTTGAATTTGAACTTGCTTCACGTATTAGTCTCATATGAATATTTCGTCTACCGTTTGGCATTAATGACGCATCCACTTTATTTACATCTTGTTCGTAAGACCCTCCACCATATAATTCATCATACTTATCTCTAAGTTTAGGCAAACCTTCACGATTTATCTGTCTTTGAGCTTCAAAACTGTCGTAACTAAAGAAAATAGCTACCCAATTACCATCACATCCAGATCCACACACCATTACGTTCATTGCTGAATCTAGTTGATTATCACCCATTGCAGCTCTAGCTTTTGCTTGTCTTTCTCTAAATCTCCAGAAATCTTGTTCTCCAGAATCTTTGTAATTATAAAATATAACCATTCTAAGATCATTGTCAGATGAGCTTTCCGGAACAAAAGATGCATTATTAGCTCTTGACCACATTACAGTTCTACCTACAGAGTTAGACTTAATATATGGGCCAACATTTTTACCCCAATAATCTAATTCAGCTTGATCTAAACCAGCATCCATCATTTCTGAGGATCCTACTTGAACTCTAAAAATTTTTCCAGTATTTTCACCTGAAAGTATTTCAAAAGTATAATAAGCAAAATTGTTTTCATCATTATTAAATTTCTGTGTTTTTTCACCAGCAGATTTAATAAATTTATCCATTTGACCAGCTTCAATCTCAATAGTTCTAGTAGTATATATTTGACTACTAACTACTGTAAAATTTAAGGTCAATAATATCAGTAATAATTTTTTCATTTTATTTGATTTAATAGTTAATTGATATAAGTTATAAAAAAAAAACAAATTAGAATAATTCTAAATAACACTAGAAAGTAAAGATGTTGATTATCAGCATTAAAAATAGAATTACAAGAATTATTGAACTAAGGTATTTAACTGGCTCTTTCATTTTTTAATTTTTTTTTCAATAAAAACTTTCCAAATAACAATAAAAGCTATTGTTAGAAAAAGAACTTTTATATCTATTGAACTGTCGTAATTGAGAAAGTCTCTCATTTTATTCTTTAATTAAGAAGGTAGTTGTCTTTCTTGTATTTACTTCAACGCCTTCTTTGTTTACTTCAACCTCTAATGAAGTTAAAGTTCCCATCTTTTTTTCTGAATCAATATTTAAAGAAAAAATAGCTCGATCTTTAAAAGATATTTTTCCTGCTACAATTCCCTTTTTTAAAAATTCAATATTTGTATTCAGATTAGAATCATATGTTCCTACAAATCTTGTTAGAGTGGGTAGGTTAGTTTCAATAATAACTTCCTTTCTTGTTAATTTTAAAACTCCTTCCATTTCAAGATCAAAATAATTAACTCCATTGTCTCTATATATCTTAATCTTATATTCTCCAATTAAACCAGCATCTTTTAAATAGTCACCAATTAGTCTATCACTGCTAATTTTTAAATACTCACCCTCATCTACAAAATTGAAATAATCTTTAAAATATCCTGAAAATATTCTATCGGAAGCTAATACTTCAAGTTTTTTATTTGAATATTCCCATTTGGCAAGTTTTTGCACTTCTCCATAGTTTCCCTTAAAGATTAGATATGATAGATACTTATTTCTCTTATCACTTTGTTGAAGTAACCAATGAATACTATCACCTCTAACAACTGTATATCTATTTCCATAGTAAGATATTATCTCTTCAATAGGACCGTTGATTTTATAATCTTGAAATTTTAGGTTAGCATTTCTATTTGAAAAATCTATATAATATTTCAAGTCATTACTATCATAATACTTTTGAGAAGTTACAGGGCAGGAAATTGATAAAAAGAAAATTAATAGTAATAGTTTCTTCATTGTTTTCTAAAATCTATATTAATCTAGATTGTAATTGTTTTGTAATTCAGAGATTTGAAGCTTATATGACTTATACCATGTATTACCCATTTTTTTAGCTTCAATATGTAATTTATTATTTTTCCATTTCTGAATTGATTCTAGATCTTCCCAATATGAAATGAATATATATCTTTCATCTTTAGAAAAAACTTCATGTCCAATATATCCACTGTTTTTGCTTACCTCCTTAATGGTCATATCATCCATTTCTTTATATCCTTCCAGATTAGTTGATTTCTCATAAATGAAGGATGCAATAATTGAACCTTTTGGAATTACAATAGGCATTTTAAGATAAAATTGTTTAAGTTGCTTTATCGAATTTAAGAAAAATGAATGATTCTAGGTTGAAAAATATTTTTGGAGATGCTTATACAGAGGATTTCTTCTCTAGTGGTTCTATATATAGTCAAACTTTAAATGAGAAGGGTATTTTAATTTTTAACTCATTTATTGGACCAGATGGATTGAAGACTCTTCAAAATGAAGCAAATGAACTTAAAGAACATTCTTACAAAAGCTCATCTGAATACAATGTTTATATTTCTGAATATGACAATGCTTTTTCTGCGGATAGTCCTCGAAATAGAATTATGAGTACATCAAAAAAATGTATTCCTAATGATTTAATCCCAACTCAATCAATTCTTCAAAAAATATATGATTCTCCTTTAGTTAGGTCCTTTTTCCTTGATCTTTTAGATAAAGATGAGTTTCATCCTTATGAAGATCCTCTTTCTAGTATTAATATTAATTATTATGATAAAGGAGATGCTCTAGGTTGGCATTTTGATAATTCTGACTACACAATAACATTACTAGTTAAAAACTGTATAAAAGGAGGTGTCTATGAGTTCTTTAATGATATGAGATATAAGAATGATAAAGAAGATTATGATTTAGTAGAAAAAATATTAGACAAAAAAGTAAAAGGAATAAAAGTAGATAGTCTTGAAGGTGATTTAATGATTTTTAAAGGAAACAAATCAATACATCAAGTAACTGCAGTTGAAGAGGGGGAGAGAATATTAGTTACTTTTAACTATAATGAAGAAAGTGGAGTCTCTCTTTCTGAACAATCAAGAAGAACATTTTTTGGTAGGATAAAATAAAAAAGACCTCCGAAGAGGTCTATTTTTTTATTCAGCTGAGGGTTGACCTCTTTCTTGTTGAAATACATTAAAACTTACAACTTTTCCATCTGAAATACTTGCGTCAATAACTTGATATACAGTGATATCATTTCCATCAACACTTAATGTAACTTGATGTCCAGCAGTCACATATTCAGAAGTTTCACCTTCAGTATTTTCTCCTCTATTTGAAATAGACCATAGAATTGTCCATCTTGGATTGTTCATTTCGAACCATTCAGTTAAAAACTCAATGTGAGCATCAGAACCTTCAACAACTTCTCCTGCAGAACCAAATGCTTGGAATTCATCAGCGTTTAAACCTTTAATGGCTTCAATATCCCTAGAATTATGAGCATCAATATATGTTGCCCAGACACTACCTATATCATCTGATACAGCTAATATATCAGTTCTTTCACCATCATTTCCAACTGAGTAACCAATTACCTGTGGAGAAGATTCAGGAGTTTCGCAAGAAGTCGAGATCATAAAGATTAATAATAATATAAATATATTTTTCATTTTGATTAATTTATAGATTTAACTCAAATGTAGTTATATCAAGTTAAACCTGCTTTACTAATTTTTTAAATTTTAATGTGGTTATTAATCCAGCTATTGAAGACACAGCTAGTATCATAAAGATAAATTGATGTCCTTTAATCCCTGGATAGGTATCTAATAAATATCCATAAAGTGGAGTGGCAAATATGTCAGGAGAGTATCCTATGATTGAAACCATTCCAATTGCAGTTCCAGATAATGCTATAGGTATATCTCCATCATTTAGAATAGAAAAATACAAACCTCTAATTGCATATGTTCCAACTGCAACAATAATTAATGAAATTATAAATAGTGAATTCACTGATGAATTAATTATTCCACTTGCAAATAGAATGGATCCAATGAGCATAATAATGAAACCATAAAATATATTATTAATATTTCCGGTTTTATCAGAAAACAAGCCAACTGATATACATACTATAGGTCTTAGGTATTGTTGGTAAGCTCCAATCTTGGCAGCATCAATTTGATCGTACATCATAACTTCAGATGCATAAAGAGAATATATGTCCGTTATTTTATATCCCATATAAGCACAAAGAATTATAAATGAGATTAAAAAAATAGATTTTGACTTTAATAGTTTTTTCATGTTTTTGAAATCACCAATCTTTTCATCATCTGAAACCTCAACTTTTAAAAATGAATAAACTATAATACCACATATAAATACAAGGATAGATGAAACAGCTATCACATATTTAAAAGCATTTTGTTTCTCTAGAATATTTGCAGTGGTAATATCTGTGGTTATTAAAATTGAAAATATAATTACTCCAATTACGCCTATAGAAGATGCTACTATGCCTCGTCCTCCATCAAGAAAACTAAAAGTTTTACCTTGTTTTTTTTGACCTCCGATGATTTTTGTAGCTTTAATCATGGGAGCCCAAAACAGAAATACCGTAGTGAATCCCCAATATGCAAATAATAATTGCATTACTAAATACGAAGGATAAGTCATCATAATAAATCCACCAAATGATGTTAGTATCAATGAAATTGAAAGTAATTTTCTAGGAGAATATTTATCAGCTAGTATTCCCCCATATAAATAGGATAGAAATGCGACAATACCATAAGTTGAAAAAAGAGTTCCTAATTCAAGATTAGTTAAATTAAATACATCTAAAAATGTAGGTCTAAAAACTCTAGCTAATACGTACGGAAGAATATAAATAGATTCTGCAGCAAGAATTAAAACAATTAGATATGTATAGTATTTGTTTTTGATATTTATAGTTTAGTCAATTAAATTTATTAGCTCCTCTGAGTTAATAACAGTCGCAAACTCTTCATTGATACTAGCTAGAGAAGTTTCATAAACAACTTCACAATCTATTATATCACCATTAATTGTCTTTGTATTATAACATGCTGTTGAATCTGAAATTAAGTAGGTATCATAACCTAAATTCCCAGACATCCTCGCGGTTGTTGAAATGCAATGATTAGTAGTCATTCCAACAATTATTATTATTTGTGTTTTTGATTTATCTAAAATTGACTTTAAATCAGTTCCTATAAAAGCACTATTTACATTTTTTGTTAGCACAACCTCATCAGGTAAAGGACTCACATGATTATTAAATTCAAACCCAGGACTAGATTCATGTAGTTTAGAATCTATATTAGTAGAGCTATGTCTAACATGAATAATAGGAAAATTCTTCTCTCTCCATTTTGAAAGTATTTTTCCACATATAAGTTCTGCATCAGGATTATTTCTTTTAAAACCAGGATATTCAATATCTAAAAATGCTTTCTGAACATCAACTAATAAAAGAGTTGGTTTTTTTGATTTCAAATCCATATCTATTTGAATGTTTTAATTAAAATATCAATTGATATTCCTAACATAGCAACATCTTTAACAAGGGAGAATGAAAAACCATTAGTTAAGAATGATAATGTTATACAGAATATGATGATTGACAATATAGCACCAAACCTTTCTTTAAATATTAATAATATTACCGTTATCAATTCAAATACCCCTATAAAGAGACCTGGAAAATTTTGACCAAAGCCGCTCATCCAAGAAGTTAAAAGATTTGATTGCGTCATCTGGTAGATACTTTCATTAACTCCTTCCCAAGCGAAGATCTTTTCTATCCACCCAAATGATAAAATGATTATCAATCCAAGTTTAGAAAAACTAAAATTTTTCATTTTGTTTTTATAACTTAAGTTAAATATATAGAAATTGAATCAATTATATAGACTTCATGCAATTTGGAATCCACATGTGTATCATGGGTGGGGAAGAACAAAGAGATTCTTTGAGGGATGGTACTATAAAATTGTATCTAAAGATCAAAACAATGCTTTTGCTATCATACCAGGTATTGCAATGGATGAGAATGGTAATAAGCAATCTTTTGTTCAAGTATTAGATGGTAAAAATCTTAAAGCAGTTTATCATAAATTTGATGCAGATATTTTTAAACCCACTCCAAAAAAACATAGTCTTTCAATTGGAAAAAATTTTTTTAGTTATGATAATATCATTCTTGATTTACCTAATCTAAAGGGTCAACTTGATTTTAAAAATCAAACTCCTTGGTCTAATAGCTTCTTTTCTCCTGGAATTATGGGTCCTTATTCTTTTATTCCTTTTATGGAATGTTATCATGGTATTCTCAGTATGAATCATAGTATTTCAGGTACCATTAATCATAATGGAAATGATATTTCTTTTGATGGTGGTAAAGGCTATATGGAAAAAGATTGGGGTCACTCATTTCCAAAAGCATATATTTGGATGCAAAGCAATCACTTCTCAAACCCTAATATTTCAATTAAGTGTTCAATGGCTATCATTCCTTGGTTAAAAAGCTCTTTCATTGGTCATATTGCAGGTGTTTTAATTAAGGATAAACTTATTGAGTTTACAACCTATAATGGGACTAGAGTTAATTTATGTATAATCACAAAAACTAATGTGATAATTGAAATGGAAAATAGCTCTTATAAATTGAATATGATTGCCCACAGAGAAAAGGCTACTTCATTGGCTGCTCCAATTAGTGGCTTTATGAGTGGAAGAATAGATGAAAGTATGAAAGCTAAAATTCAAGTAAAATTATATAATAAGAAAAGTAAAAAATTAATACTTGATGATCTTGGAGAATCTGCTGGAATTGAGGTTGCGGGAGAATATAATTTATTAATTAAATGAATCTAATCAACTAATACTCCTCCTTCACACTTGTCATTCTGCCAGAGTTGACCAATCTTATCTAGATATCTTTCTTTTGTTTCTTCTTCACTAAAAAAATTCTTTCTTATAAGGGCAAGTTTGTTTTCAGGATTTGATATTACAGATATAAATAGTGGTTGGGTCTCATTAATAAATGCAACAAAATTTTTATAAACTATGTTGGTTTTAATATATCCAACTTCTTTTAAATCAGCAACACCTGAAATCATTAGAATAAATGTCTTCCAATCTTCTAATTGATTAAAAGTAAGTATACCAATATCCATTTTCTCAGGTTCATTTTCATTTTTGAAATACCATAAAACTTGAGAGTGAGAAAACTGATTGCAACCATCCTCACTACTCAATGTTACCTGTCTAAGCTCAAATGGTTGACCCCAATAAGTTCCTTCAAGAAGAGTTTTATATACGTCTTGACTATAACTTATGTTAAATGATAATACTAGTAATAGAAGTACTAATTTTCTCATTTTAAGTTTATTTCTTATTTTTTTTTCCATCAAAATACATAGAAAAAGTCCAGAGAACAACTGTAATCCAAAACCCTAGTTCATAGTAAAAGTTTTCCGAAATATATTCAAAAGTACTTAGCAGGTAGAGTATAGCAAATAATAGATTGATACTTATAAATATTTTAGTTCTAATACTGAGATTGTTCATGTTTATAAAGTTAATCTATTATTAGCTATAAACTAAATCACTTTTTTATAAACGAAATAGACATTTAAATAAGCACTCTTAGTTGAGGGTCTATATAATATAGAAAAGGACAAAAAAGTAGTGGAACGTGCTTCCAGCAACAACAAATACATGCCATATCGTATGAGCATATTTTTTTTCCATCGAATAAAAAATAGTGCCAATAGTATAACTAAGTCCACTTAATACTAATAAAACAATTGCATTAAACTCTAAAATTTCAAATAAAGTTTTAATATCCACAATAATTAACCACCCCATTAGAAGGTATAATGCTAGGGATAATTTCTCAAACTTACCAGTATAAAATAACTTAAATAGCGTTCCAAAAACAGCTATAGAACAAACGGCTATAAAAATAAATAAACCTGACTTGTCAAGAAGTGTAATTAAACAAACCGGTGCATATGATCCTGCGATTAAATAATAAATGCTAATATGATCGAATATTCTCAGTTTTTCTTTAAGTACTGGCTCAGAGACATAATGATATATTGTTGATGATAAGTAAACACAAACAAGTCCAAATCCAAAAAAAAGAACACCAGTTAAACTTAATATTGGCAAGGTATTGTTGAAGTATAATAAAAAAGAGATACCAGCAATGGATGCTATAAGCCCAATGAAATGGGTAAGAGTATTCCAAAATTCTTCTTCTCTTGTTTGCTCCATTATTCTTGACAAAAATAAAAATTACATGAATATGAGTCTATTAATTTTAATAATTAACATAAAAATCAAAAAATCAGTAACTTTGTAATGCTTTTAAATTAATCATATGAAGACTAAATCAGAGATAGTAGATAACTGGCTTGTAAGATATACTGGATTAGAACTTGGAAGTTTTGGAGAGTATATACTTTTAACAAACTTTGATAAATATGTAAAGATTTTTGCTGAAAACTCAGGCTGTGAGATTAATGGGGAAGATAAAAACATGACTTCAGCTACATCTAAAAATATTACAATTATTAATTTTGGAATGGGTAGTCCTAATGCAGCTACTATTATGGATCTTTTATCAGCAATAACCCCAAAGGCTGTTCTTTTCCTTGGTAAATGTGGCGGATTAAAAAACAGAATTGATATTGGTGATTTTGTTCTTCCAATTGGAGCTATTAGGGGAGATGGAACATCAAATGATTATTTTCCTCCTGAAGTTCCTGCTATGCCTTCATTTTCTCTTCAGAAAGCGATCTCTACAACTATCAGAGAGTTTAAAACTGATTACTGGACAGGAACTGTTTATACAACTAATAGAAGAGTATGGGAATATGATAAAGGATTTAAAGACTATATAAAGAAAACTAGGGCTTATGCAATTGATATGGAAACAGCTACACTATTTACAGTAGGTTTTCATAATAAAATTCCAGTAGGAGCATTATTATTGGTTTCAGACTCACCGATGACACCTGAAGGTGTTAAAACTCTTGAAAAAGATGAAATTAATTCCAGACAATTTGATGAAAAACATATTGAAATTGGTGTTGACTCATTAAGAAAATTAATGGATAATGCAGAAACAGTTAGACATCTAAAGTTTTAATTTACTTTTTAGATAGAATATGGAAATTCCCGAAAAATTAAAATTAGAATATCTTCTAGCTCTTGACAATCATATTGAAACTGTCGGTAAGGAAAATAAGGAGGGTACTTTGAAAAAGATTTTTGAAATTACAAGAGAGATTGCAGATCTTGGTTTTGGAGAGAAAGATATACACGAAATTGCAAAAGATGAAGATCTTTATATTAGATATGAAGAATGGAGAGAAAAAAATAAAAACTAATAATCTGTAATATATTCATTAACATAATCAATGAAGAAACTTTTACTATTTATAGTCTTTGCATTAATATCCTGTGATCAGTCAACAATTCAATATGAATATGTAGTTAAGGATGAATCATTTAGAAAGTATGTGCTTAAAAATAATCCAGGTGAATATGTAAAACTCACTAATGGCTATACATATTTTGAAGAGGATAATAGTAACTCTGAAATTGGAAACGTTGTTTTGGTTCACGGATTTTCAGTCCCTTCCTACATAATGAGAACCACTTTCAATTCAATCAAAGAAAGGGGTTTTAGAGTTATTATGATGGATTTGTATGGTAGAGGGTTTTCTGATAACCCTAATCTTCCCCAAACTGATGAATTAAGAGCTACACAAGTTATAGAGCTAATGAAGAATAGAGGAATAGAAAAAGCATCTATAGTTGGATTATCTAATGGAGGAAGAATAATCTCAAAAATCGCGGATATTGAACCAGAGCTAATAAAAGATCTTTTCTATATAGCATCTTCTGGTTTCTATGCATATGAAGAAGTAGAGGATAAAAATGTATATCAAGAAGAAATAGATAATATGATTTTAAAATATCCTGAAATGGCGAAAGGTCAGCTAAATGATTTTTTTGAAGGTGATAGATATTCTAACTGGATCACTCAATATGAAGAACTTCAAACTCACATAGGTTTTGCAAGAGCGCTCCTCTCAACTACTAAAAACTTAGTAACACTAGATGAGGTTCATCTTAAAATTGACTCATTAAATATTCCTGTTTATACTTTCTGGGGTGAATTTGATAATGTTGTAGTTTATGATGAATTCAAGGATACTTTAAACAAAGTACTTCCAAATAGAAAAGAATTTTTTATTAGTAAATCTGGACATCTTCCTCATATAGAAAACCAAGAAGAATTTGAAAAAATATTTTTTAAATATCTAACTAATAATTAATTTTAAAGATTACATGAGATTTTTACAATTAATTCTTATCTGTTCTATTTTATATGGATTGTACTCAATAATAACTGCTGATTGGAGCGGTTTAATTTGGTTAATAGGTGGCGCTTCTTTTCTTTTTTTAAGTAATAAATGGATGAATTAATGAAAATTCCGAAAGAATTAATGTTTGAGTACTTGCTTTCCCTAGAGAATTACAGTGAGTCACATCCAACTCTTAAAGATATCACTATGAAAGAAGCTCTTGAAGCACAAAAAAAAATCATAGATTTAGGTTTTTCTGATCAAGACATAATTACAATGAAAAGTGATAAGTTGATCCTTGAATATAAAAACTGGAAACAAGAGACGGGTCAATAATTAAATTTACATTATTTTTGCTGCCTTGTATATACCTTATTAAATATTTTAAGAATGAACAACATACTTTCAATTGATTCTGTATCAAAACATTATGGAGAATTTACTGCTTTAAATAATGTCTCTATGAACATTAGAGAAGGATCTATATTTGGTCTACTTGGTCCTAATGGAGCTGGAAAGACTACTTTAATTAGAATCATTAATCAAATAACTAGTCCAGACACAGGTAAAGTTTTATTTAATAATACTCCACTTGAATTGAAACACATAAAAGATATTGGCTACCTCCCTGAAGAAAGGGGTTTATACCCAAAGATGGCTATAGGTGATCAAGCGGTTTATCTTGCACAACTTAAAGGGTTAGATAGAGCAACTGCTAAATCAGAACTAAATAAGTGGTTTGAAAAGTTTGAAATTAAAGACTGGTGGGATAAAAAAGTAACAGAATTATCAAAAGGTATGGCACAAAAAATTCAATTTATTGTCACTGTACTTCATAAGCCAAAACTATTAATATTTGATGAACCATTCTCTGGTTTTGATCCAATCAATGCAAACCTTATAAAAGATGAAATCCTGCTACTTCGAGAGGAGGGAGCGACAGTAATATTTTCCACTCACAGAATGGAGTCTGTAGAGGAATTATGTGAGGATATAGCATTAATTAATAAATCAAATAAAATATTAGATGGAAACCTTGATGATATTAAGAAAAAGTATAAATCAAATACATTTGAGATTGCAGTTGATTCGAAGGATCCAATCTCGCTTAGTAAGAAATTAGAATCTATATATGATGTATCTAATCCATCATTTAAAACTATTGGAGATAACTTAAAACTTAATGTAAAATTAAAGAATAATCAAAATTCAGAGGATTTATTAAAACTCTTAAATCAGAATACCAAAGTGATACATTTTAAAGAGGTTATTCCGAGTGTAAATGATATTTTTATAAACTCTGTTAAAAACGACTAGCATGGAACATTTCTCACTAATTACTACAAGAGAATACTTAAATAAGATAACTAATAAATCGTTTTGGTTATTTACTGTTTTATTACCATTATTTTTAATAGGTATAGTATTTCTTCTTAGTTTTCTTTCCTCAATTAACAATGATTCAGTTAAAACTATTTCCGTTGTTGATAATACTGGTTATATATATGATAAATTGGATTCATCTAACGATATAAAGTATAGTTTAATTATAGATCCCTCTCTTGAGAAAGCAAAAGAGATTTCATCACAGAATGAAGATTATGGACTCTTATATATAAGTAGCTTTGATTCTCCTGGAGAGATAGCTGAATCTGTTTTATTTATATCTGAAAATTCTCCTTCACTAAGTATAATAAATAGAGTTGAATCTCAACTTGAAAGAATTCTAACTAACGAGAATTTTAGAATTATAGGATTAGATATTAATGAAATAAATTCATCAAAAATATATTTAAATCTATATCAAGAAAGTCTTGATGGAAAAGAGACTACAAAAGTTGATGGAATAGTCAAACTTGTATTTGGAATGGCTTTAGGTTTTCTATTGTATTTTTTCATATTTATCTATGGAAGTATGATAATGATGAGTGTTATGGAGGAAAAGACTAGTAGAATTATTGAAATTATTATATCATCTGTTAAACCTTTTAGCTTAATGACTGGTAAGATCATAGGAGTTTCTCTTGCTGGATTAACTCAATTTTTAATTTGGGGTGTGATGTTTTTTGTTTTTGCATTCTTTTATTCATCATTTTTTGGCATTTCAAATTCAGAAGCTGCAGGTCAAGTAATTCTTAGTTCTGAAGAGGGAAGTGCTATATCATCTGCTGCACTTGAAATGATATCAGCATTTATGAATTTGCCTCTTACTAACATATTTTTCGCATTCATTATGTATTTCTTAGGGGGATATCTTCTTTATGCTTCTATATTTGCTGCAATTGGAGCTGCTGTTGATAATCAGGCTGATGCTCAACAGTTTATGATGCCCATAACAATCCTAGTAATTGTTGCTTTGTATGTAGGTGTTTTAACAGTACCAGATGATCCGAATGGAATAGTTGCTCAGATATTTTCCTATATACCATTTACATCTCCTATTGTCATGTTAATGAGGATTCCTAATGGAGTTCCAATATATGAACAGTTAATATCATTAACTATCTTATTCTCTTCAGTTGTGTTTATGATATGGATAGGAGCTAAGATTTATAGAATTGGAATCTTGATGTATGGGAAAAAAGTGACTTATGGAGAAATTATAAAATGGCTTAAATATTAATAAATTATATATGAATAGACTACTATTATTATCGTTACTGTTTATAGGTTGTGATAACCCTGACAACCATGGAAACTTATCTATATTTAAAACTCCTACACCAGAACAGTTTAATGAATGGGCTGAAATAGACTCTACTTATGTTAACATGGTGTCTCCTATGGTTGATGTTTATAAAGGGAGTGCTAAGCTAAACTTTAATGGTAATCCATGGGAAAATAAAAGTTTTCAATCTGAATATTCTGATTTGACATGGAGAGAATTATATGATTATGTCAAATATTTCACAGAAATATATAGTGAAGTAGGATATGAAGAAGGAGAGAAAGTTTTAGACTCTATAAATAATAGATTTGACCAGATGAGAGATGATCTAATAACTTGGAAAGAAACTAAAGACTAAATAAAATATTTTTATCCTCTGGTGAAGCGAAAAACTACTTAGTAGTAAATAGTAATCAGAGGATTTTTTATATCACTTGATATCCTCCAACATAAATAGAAATGCATACTCCATTGCTATTTCTTTGAGAGGTTCAAATCTACCTGATGCACCACTATGTCCTGTGTTCATATTAGTATGAAGCATAATCATATTATCTCCCTGATGATAAGTTCTTAGTTTTGCAACCCATTTAGCAGGCTCCCAGTATTGTACTTGAGAATCATGTAGTCCAGTTGTTACAAGAGTATTTGGGTATTCTACTTTTCTAACATTGTCATAAGGTGAATATGATTTCATATAATCATAATATTCCTTATCATTTGGATTACCCCATTCATCATACTCACTAGATGTAAGAGGGATGGTCTCATCTAACATAGTGGTTATAACATCTACAAATGGAACAGCTGAGATTACCCCATTATAAATCTCAGGAGCCATATTCATTATTGCTCCCATTAATAATCCTCCTGCAGAACCTCCTTCTGCATATAGGTGATCTTTAGATGTATAATTATTCTCAATTAAAAACTTAGAGCAAGAAACAAAGTCTCTAAATGTATTTTTTTTAGACAACATTCTACCATTTTCATACCATGGGCGGCCTAAATATTGACTTCCCCTAATATGCGCTATAGCAAACACAAAACCTCTATCAAGTAGACTTAACCTAACTGAAGAAAAAGAAGGGTCAATCGTTATACCATAAGATCCATATCCATATTGAAGTATAGGTGTGTCTTGATTAAGTTCTGTGTTTACATGTCTGACAATTGATATTGGTATTTTAATACCATCATGAGCTGTAGCAAATAGTCTTTCAGATGTGTAATTTTTTGAATCAAATTTACCACCTAATACTTCTTGTTGTTTTTTGATTTCTTCTTCTTGAGTTTCAACATTATAATCAATAACACTATAAGGAGTTGTTAATGAAGTATAATTATATCTTAATACATTTGTGTCATAATCTGGATTTAGGTCTATGGAAGCATTATATGTTTCTTTTTCAAAGTCAAATCCACTCTTAAAACCAATATAATAATCTTCAGTTCCATCCCAACTTTTAATCCTAATTTTTAGAAGTCCATTATTACGCTCTCCAATTACCATAAAATTTCTAAAAAAATCAACCTCTTCAAGTAAAACATCGTCTCTATGTGGTATTACATCTTCCCAATTAGATTTTGAGGGAGATGAGATAGGAGTTTTTACTAATTTAAAGTTAGTGCTCTTATCTATATTGGTAGAAATGTAAAACATATCATCAAAATGATATGGTCTGTATTCTAACCCTCTTTCTCTTTCTTGAATAAGTTTAAATGAGTCAAGAGGTGAATTACTTGATAAATAACTGAATTCTGATGACATAGTACTTCCAGAGCCAATCATGATGTATTCTCTAGATTTTGATGGATATACATAGGTTGAAAAGGTTTCATCTTTCTCTTCAAATACTAAAACATCATCCTTTTGATCATTATCAAGTTTGTGTCTGTATATTTTATCGGATCTTAATGTTTGAATATCTTTTCCAGTATAAAAAATAGTTTCACTATCAGCTGCCCATGTTGCATATGATTCAACTCCATCAATATTATCGGAGTACATTTCATTAGTAACTAGGTTTTTAACCTTGATTGTATATATTCTTCTAGATAATGTATCAACACCATAAGCTACCTTTTTATTGTCAGGGCTAATACTTATTCCAGAAACTCTAAAATATTTATAACCTTTTGCTAAAGAATTTACATCTAAGATGATTTCATCCTCTGCATTTAAATCCTTATACTTTCTTGTATAAACTGGATAATCTTTTCCTTTTTCATACTTAGTTGTATACCAATAATCATTATAAAAATAGGGTACTGAGTTATCATCTTCTTTGATTCTACTTTTCATTTCATTGAAAAGCCTTTCTTGAAGACTTTTAGTTGATTTTAATAATGCATCAGTATATTTATTTTCTTCTTCTAAATAAGAAATTACCTCAGGATTTTCTCTATCGTTTAGCCAGTAATAATTGTCAACCCTCGCATCATCATGGATAACAAGTTTCTTTTCTTTCTTAACGGCAATAGGTGGGGCTATATTCATATTTGAACAACCATAAAAAATGGTAAGAGATAAAGATAATATTAATAAATTTCTCATAAGGTAATTTACATCAAGTTAGATATATTATATTTATGAGTAACTATTAATCAAATAACTAGATATGAAAAAACTAACTCATACTACTCTAAGTATTTTTATATTATTTTTTTCTTTAATATCCTGTAACGATCTAGATAAAACTCCTGAGGATAAAATAAATCACGAGGTCTATGAGATGAGGGTATATCATACCTATGATGGTAGATTTGATGATATTTTATCAAGATTTGAAAATCATACTACCAAATTATTTGAAAAACACGGCATTACTAATGTTGGATACTGGACAACTTTAAAAAAAGACTCAGCATCTTTTGCTGATAAATTTCTTATTCAAAATGACAGAAAAAAAGCTTTAGTTTATATAGTTTCATTTAAAGATATGGATTCAAGAAATGAATCTTGGGAGAATTTTGTTAATGACCCGGAATGGATAAGAGTTTATGAAGAAAGTAGGGTTGCTGGGCCAATAGTTGAAGAGATAGAACAAATATTTCTTAATCCAACAGTTTTTTCCAATCTTAAATAAAAAAATAAATTTTAAATAGTTAATTATGAATGAGATTAAAAATAAAAAATGGAATCAAACGAAGACTAAAGACTCATGGTCTATATTTAAAATTATGGGTGAATTTGTTGAAGGATATGAAAAGTTAGGCGCTATAGGACCCTGTATATCAATATTTGGTTCAGCACGAACTAAGCCTGATAATAAGTATTATAAGCTTACAGAGAGTATTTCAGAAGAAATAGTATCTAGAGGTTATGGAGTTATAACAGGAGGAGGACCTGGTATTATGGAAGCTGCTAATAAAGGTGCTAAGAAAGGAAAGGGAAGTTCTGTTGGGCTGTGCATAGATTTACCTTTTGAAGAAAACAATAATAAATTTATAGATAATGACAAAAAATTAAACTTTGATTATTTCTTTGTAAGGAAAGTTATGTTTGTCAAATATGCTCAAGGATTTGTTGTTATGCCTGGTGGATTTGGAACTTTAGATGAAATTTTTGAAGCGCTAACATTGATTCAAACAAGAAAATCAGAAAAATTTCCAATAATCCTTGTTGGTTCTGAATTTTGGGAAGGAATAATTGATTGGTTAAGAAACACTCTTATTTTGGAAAAAAACATAAACAAGGAGGATTTAGATCTCCTAAAAATTGCGGACACTAAAGATGAGGTAATGAACCTTCTTGAAGAATTTCATAATAACTATGAATTTAGTCCGAATTTTTAATTTTTAAATATGAAAAAATTAAAACTTTACATATTTATTCCCTTGTGGATATTTGGTTTTATTGTATTGTTTTCTTTTGATTTATTTATGGAAGGGATAGTTTTTGAATGGTTAGAATGGAATGGAACAGATAAAAATGATTGGTTTTTTGTTTTATGGTGGGGATTTGTTTTTCTATGGTTTTCATTTGGTATAACTCAAATATATTTTAAGCTTAAACGCCAGAACATCTCTTTTCTTTAAATATGTATAAGGTTTGAAAAAATTAATCTTATTTCTTTTTGTAGCTCTTAACTATATAGGGTATTCTCAAGAATCAAATCTTAAATATTATGATTTATTCAACTCTGAAGAAAATCCAGAGGTTTCTTGTTACAGAATCCCTTCAATAATTACCACTATGAATGGTGATTTAATTGTTGCAATTGATGAGAGAGTTCCATCATGTGGGGATTTAAAATGGAGTAGAGATATTAATATTGTAATTAGAAGAAGTGATGATGGTGGAAATTCTTGGTCAGCAATTGAGCGAGTTGTTGATTATCCATTAGGTAAGTCAGCTTCAGATCCCTCAATGATTTTCGATAGAATAACTAATAAAATTTTTTTATTTTTTAATTACATGGACCATGACAAAGAAAAAGACATTTATTATTTAAAATATGTTACAAGTTCTGACAATGGTATGACTTGGTCTAAGCCAGTTGATATTACTAACCAAATTTCTAAACCAGGTTGGAAAAAAGATTTTAAGTTTATTACTTCTGGAAGAGGAATTCAAACTAAAAGAGGGGATTTGCTACATTCTCTGGTAAATCTTCAAAATGGTACTCATATTTTTGGAAGTAAAGACCATGGAAAAACGTGGTTTTTAACAGAAACACCTCTGCAGCCAGGTAATGAATCCAAAATAGTAGAGTTAAAAGATGGAACATGGATGGTA
>JABGTW010000077.1 GCA_018646865.1 Cryomorphaceae bacterium
CCTTAAGAGATAGAATCTTTTTAACAGAACTTGATAATCGTGATTCTGAGATTTTACCTTTTTTATATGATTCTGAAATAAGTTTAACACCTTGAGAAACATTTGTTGACATTAAAATAATATCATTACCAACCTCAAAAGCCCTTAGATCAACATTAACATTAGGATCCTGAAGAACACCTTTCATATCAAGAGCGTCTGTTATAGTGATTCCTTTAAAGTTGTAATCATCTCTTAGAAGATTATTTACAGTTTTATATGATAAAGAAGAAGGATATTTTTTGTCTAATGCAGGAACACTAAGGTGAGCTAGCATAATGGATTGAGCTAATCCATCTTGAATTAGTCTTTTAAAAGGATACAACTCAACATTATTTAATCTTTTAATATTGCCGTTAATAACAGGAAGTGTTTTATGGGAATCTTTATCAGTATCTCCATGACCAGGAAAGTGTTTAATAGAGGTAAATACTCCAGCTTCTTTATGACCTTCTATGTAAGCTTTAGCCTTTTCATAGACATTATTAGGGTCTTCCCCGAAAGATCTATTACCAATAATTGGATTTTTTGAATTGTTATTTACATCAACTGATGGAGAAAAATTATAATGAATACCAAGAGCTTTGTTTTGTTCAGCCATTCTTTTTGAAATATCTCTGACAAGTAAGTTATCCTGGATTGCACCAAGAGTCATATTCCAAGGATGAGCAAAAACATCAGATAATCTTTGAGATGGCCCCCACTCAGCATCCATAGTTACCAGAAGAGGTGTTTTAGCTAAAGATTGGAATCTGTTTAACCATTCTATATGAGTATTTGTTGTTCCAATAGAAAATATCAATCCCCCTATTTTATCTTCCTCAACTAGCTTTCGAATAGTATCAAAATCAGATTGCTCTGGAGATACCCAATTAATAAACAATTGGGAAACCTTTTCCTCTAAAGAAAGAGAAGTATATATACTATCCACCCATTTTTTTTCTGAATAATTTAAATCAGAATATAAATCCTGGGAGAAAACAAAAGAAATATTTAATATTAAAACTAAGGCTACTCTTAACATTTTAAATAAATTTTGAAAGCCAAGAAGAACTTATTTTTAATTCAAAATCACTTAATAGTTCTTTTTTGGTTTTTACAGTTGTATTGAAGATAACAGTTTCAGTTGAAAAAGTTCTATTTTTAATTTTATTTTTTAAGTCCCTTAAATTAATTGATTTTATTTCACTTTCTGATCTATAATTAACAGTTAATCTATCAATTAGATCTACATTAATTGTACCTGAAATATCATTGACTAGTTGAAGAGAATAATCAATTGAACATCCTCCAATTGGGTTAAATTTTTCATTTACCGCAATAATTAGGAATCGTTTATCTTTTATCAAAAAAGCAGCCTGAAGATCATTTCCATGAGCTTTCCAGTTATTTAAAAATAGAGATGTCTTATCTTCGATTATTTTAATTTCAGATTGATAAAAATCTCTACTTGATTGATATATCCAAATTCTAGAATCTTCGGGAAGTATTTTAAAATCTACAATCATAAATCTTCAGCTTTTTCAATCATTTGAGCTATATCAAGTACATCAATTTCTTTATTTCTAGAAGTCATTCCATCATTCATCATTGTGTTACAAAAAGGACAACTTACAGCGACTATTTTTGAGTCGGTCTTAATTGCCTCGTCAGATCTTTTTATATTAATGTCTTGGCTTCCTTTCTCAGGCTCTTTAAACATTTGCGCACCACCTGCTCCACAACATAATGATTTTGATTTACAGCTTTTCATTTCAACCAATTCAGCATCAAGTTTATTTATGACTTCTCTTGGGGCTTCATATATACCATTGGCTCTACCTAGATAACAGGGGTCATGATATGTAATTTTTTTACCCTTGTAATATCCACCTGAAATACTTATTTTATTATCCTTAATAAGGTTATTTATAAATGTAGTGTGATGGATAACTTTATAATTACCTCCAAGCTCTGGATACTCATTTTTTATTGTATTGAAACAATGAGGGCAAGTTGTAATAATATTCTTAACATCATAAGAATTTAATATCTCAATATTTGAAATTGCTTTCATTTGAAAAAGGAATTCATTTCCAGATCTTTTAGCTGGATCTCCAGTACAAGACTCTTCTTTGCCTAAAATTGCATAAGAAATATTCGCTTTATTTAAAATTTTTACGAAAGCCTTTGTTACTTTTTTTGACCTATCATCAAAGCTTCCAGCACATCCAATCCAAAAAAGATACTCTGGACTTTCTCCTCTCGATTTTAATTCAGATAAAATAGGTACTTTCATGTTAATTATTTATTTGACTCTTCATCATCAAACACCTCGATAGTTACAGTTTTTTCAATAAGATCAGTAAACTTACCATTATATCTTGTTGCTTTTACAAGATGATTATCAATCCAATGATAGTTTCCCCCTCTTGGTTTACCCATAAGTAAACTGTGATATTTAAAACCATTATCCTTTAGCCATTTCTCAGTGACTTCTCTATGTGATTCTATTCTAGCAGTAAAAAAACATATCATATGCCCTTTATCATACCAATTATTAATAGTCTCAAGAGCATCAGGATAAAGCTCTGCAGTCACCATTCTTTCTGGCTCTTCATTTGGAACATC
>JABGTW010000075.1 GCA_018646865.1 Cryomorphaceae bacterium
AATGTATTAATTTTGTGTAATAAATATTGTTATGGTTAAAGATTTTTTTTATTCAGTAGCGTGGTTTTTTGAAGAAGTTCTTTTTATTCCTTTTGATCTTCTTAGAACCGTTCAATTTGACAGCTGGTCTTTAGCTAACATAGTCAGCTGGTCTTTTATATTAATTGGTTTTGCTGGCGCTGCATATTGGATAAAAAAGCTAAAAGAGTTTGATGATAAAGGCGAAGAGGATAAAGACAGCACCTCTCACTCTTTTTTATAAATCAAACCCAATATCTTTTCTGTAATTCATGTTGTCAAATCTTAGTTTTTTAATTTGATCATAAGACTGTTTCAATGCGTCTTGATATTTTTCAGCCATTGATGTAATAGCGAGCACTCTTCCGCCGTTGGTTACAAAATTTTTTCCTTCCTTTTTTGTTCCTGCATGAAAAACAACTGTGTCTTTGATGTCAAAGAGCCCGTTAATAATTTTCTCTTTTTCATACTCTTCTGGATAGCCTCCCGAAACTAAAATCACTGTCGCTGCATGATCAGTGTTAATTTCTAAAGAAATCTCATCAAATTTTGAAGTTCCCATAGAATCCAAAAGGTCTATAATGTCATTTTTTATTCTAGGAAAAACAACTTCAGTCTCTGGGTCACCCATCCTAACATTATATTCAATCACATATGGTTCGTCTTTTACTTTAATTAAGCCAATAAAAACAAATCCCATGTATTGCATTTTTTCATTTATTATTCCCTCAATTGTAGGCTTAATTATTTTATTTTCAATCTTTGATAAAAATTCATCATCCAGAAAGGGGACAGGAGAAATTGCCCCCATTCCTCCAGTGTTTAAGCCTGTGTCTCCTTCTCCTATTTTTTTATAATCTTTAGCAAAAGGAAGTGTTTTGTAGCTTTTTCCATCTGTTAAAACAAAGCATGATAGCTCAATTCCATCTAGAAACTCCTCGATGACAACTTTTGAAGATGATTTTCCAAACTTTTTGTCTATTATCATGCTTCTTATTTCTTTCTTCGCTTCATTTAAATCGTTTATAATTAGAACCCCTTTTCCTGCTGCAAGTCCGTCTGCTTTTAAAACATAAGGGGGGTTCATGGTTTCCAAAAAAATATCTGCTTGATCAATATTTTCTTGGGTAAACGTTTTATGTCTTGCAGTTGGAATATTATATTTTTCCATGAAGTTTTTTGCAAAATCTTTGCTTCCTTCTAAAGAGCCCGCATGCTTACTAGGAGCAATAATTTTAACATTACTTAGATCTGGATTTGCCTTAAAATAATCATATATTCCTCTTACAATTGGGTCTTCAGGTCCAACAACGACGATTGAAATATCCTTTTCTTTTACAACATTCTTAATTAGGTCAAAATCATTTACATCTCCCTGAATGTTCTTTGCTAGCTGTGACGTTCCTCCATTTCCAGGAAGGGCGTAAAGCGCGGAATTCCTTTTGCTCATTGACATGCTCTTAATTATTGCGTGCTCTCTTCCTCCTGAGCCTAGAACTAAAATATTCATTGATTTAAAAAGTTGTTTATTGTTTTTTTTATTTTTATGATGTGCTTTTTATGAGCCTCTCCTTCTGTTATGCTGTCTAAATTAATCATAAAAAAATCTTTAAGATTAGTGCAGGTGAAATAATTTCTTAGACCTGACAATCTGTGTTTATGGTTCTTGTGGTCAAGTCCTTCATCAATAAAAATGACCTTTAGCCCCATGGCAAGGGCGGGTAAAGCAGCGTGGATTCTTGATGTAATTAGAATTTCGCACTGTGCTATTTTTTCTAACATCTCTTCTGCTAATTTTAAACCCTCATTATGAGATTTGATTGGCTCTTTAACAAGCTGGCTATGTCTGTATATTTTAATTTTTTTATTATTTAAATACCTGTTAAACTGAGACACTTTTAAAGCATATACTGTTTTTTTTATAGGGTACTTGAGGATTGACATAAACAGCTTAACAATTGATTTTTTATCTAGTGTTGGTTTTAACCTGTCAAAGGCTCCTATAACCATTATTCCCTCTGGCTGTATATTCTTCTTTAGATAGTTTTTTCTTTCTAGTGAAGTTGTAATACAGGATGAATAATACGCGTTAATTCCTTTTTCTAAAAGAATATCTCTTGTGTAAAAATCTCTACACCCTATTGGTTCGTGTTCTTTAAAATACTCTAAAGATTTTTCTTTAAGAAGCTCTCCTTCGGCAGATGGGTTTATATGAAAGGATATAAATAGTGGTTTTATTTTGTTGCTTGGAGGCCAATTCTTTGGGTTTTCCATGAACCAGCCATTAATAATAGTTTTTATTTTACCCTCCTTGTGTTTGTCAAGGTTTTCTCTATCTAGAATTTTTATTTTTTTTGTATTGACTATATCTATAACTGCTTTGGTTTGAATATAATCTCCAATATTTTTAGATCCAATAAACCCTAGTATTGCGGCTTCCATTAAAAAATACTTTTCTTTATTTTTTCAACTCTTTTAGAAAAATCGTATTTTTTGATAATTCTATTTCTTGCTTTACTAAAATTATAAACCCCTAAATCAGAGTTTACAAATTCCACTATTTGCTCTAGGTCTTTTTCTGTATCAAACAAAATTCCAGTGTTACCAATTGCGTCAGGAATTCCAAAAACTTTAGATCCGATGGGCACACACCCACACAGCATTGCTTCACAAAGCGAATTTGGCAACCCCTCTAGCCTAGAGCCTTGAAAGTAAAATTTAGTGTTCTGGTAAAGCTCTTTCATTTGACTCTTGGTTTGAACCCCTATTACTTTAATATTAGGTTGCAAGTTCAAAAATTCTGACACACTTATGTCTGATTCTCCAACAATTGTAAAGCTTATATTAGGCAGCAAAGAGGCTAATTTATTAAACAGATCGAGGCCCTTAATGTTTATTACTCTTTTGTCTGAGAAGAATGCTGCAGTTAAAACTCCTGTTTTTTGCACACTTTCATCATAATTCCAAAACCTAGCATCGTAGCCCGTATTAATTTCTTTAATACTAATGTTTTTTTTAGATGTAAAGCTTCTTACGCCCGAAATAATATTAAATTTTTGCTTTGCAAAATCACAGCCGCTTTCAAGGGATTTATGAACTACCCAAACTTCGTTAACCATTTTGTAGTTTAGTTTTGCAACAAACGATCTTAGACCTCTTTTAAAAAAAAGACCATGTCTGTTTTTTTTATCAACAATTGCATCGTAGCCCCCAACAATAATAACAGATTTTTTTAAAAAAACCTTTGAAACTAAAATTGGAATAAACGCGTGGTAATCATTAAACCATGAAATTAAAATCTTTGACCTAAAGAGATAAAAAATCGACTTATAAAACTCCTTTATTCTGTTGAACAAGAAGTCTAGTGGCTTTTTATCTGGTTTTGAGTGAATTTTAAAAACCTTAAGTCCTATTGCTTCTAGAATTGAAATATCTGACTTAACAAAGCTTCTTTCAACAGAATAAACAATGGTTGCCTTCTTTTTCAAGAGTTTAAATTATTAAGTTTCTCGGCTATTATTCTGTCATTAGAAAGTCTTGGCACTTTGTTTTGGCCGCCCAATCTTCCTACTGATTTCATGTATTTATTGAACCCTCCCTTCTTAACATTAACAACGTCTAGTTGTTGTATTATGTTTCCAAGAACAAGATCTTTGTAGTAAATGTTTTGGCTTATCATTTCATTCTCCAAGGTGTCGGTAAAACTATTAATGTCATTAGGCACTGTTTCAAATTCAACATACCACTCATGGCGAGGGAGTCCTTGGTCAGGATTAATGTTTGGGGCAACGGTAAACTCTCTTATTGTAACTCCGTGATTAATTGTCGCAGCCTTCATCGCCTTTTCTACTTCCTCTGATATTACATGTTCACCAAAAGCTGAAAGAAAGTGTTTAATTCTTCCTGTCACAATTATTCTATACGGTTCCTTTGAAGTAAACTTAACTGTGTCTCCTATGTTATATGCCCAAAGTCCAGCCGATGTGGAAATGATTAATAAATAATTTACGTTTAGCTCAACATCTTTTAGGCTTATCCTCTCGTAATTGCCCTTTAAAAAATCTTTTGCTTTAATAAATTCATAAAAAATGTCATTGTTTAATAGAAGCAAAAGGTCTGTTTGATCCCCCGAGAAATCATCTTGATATCCAAAAAACCCTTCTGATGCCGGGAAGAGTGCCAGGGTGTCTATTTTTTTTCCGAACAGCTTGTCAAAAGCTGATCGATAAGGCTCATAGCTTACCCCCCCATAAACATAGAGTGATAGTTGTGGGAAGACCTCGCTTATTGTTTTTTTTTCATTTTCAACAATTTTTTCAAAATACATCTGAACCCATGAGGGTATTCCTGCTATAATTGTCATTTTTTCTCCTACCGTTTCTTCAATTATTTTATCAACCTTTTCTTCCCAGTCATCAATACAGTTTGTCGGCCATGAGGGCTTTCTGTTTTTTAAGAAAAGTTTTGGCACATAATGAGCGCTTATTCCTGAAAGCCTTCCTAGATAAACACCGTTTTTCTTGTCAAGCTTAGGGCTGCCTTGTAAAAACATATGCTTCCCATTAATAGGTTTATAGTTTTTTGTTTTTAAAAAATAATTTAATAATGCATCTCTGGCAGAGTTAACATGTGTTCTTATTGATTCTCGAGTTATAGGAATATACTTTGCGCCAGAAGTTGTTCCGCTCGTTTTAGCAAAGTAAAGAGGTTGTCCTGGCCATAAAATATTTTTTTCTCCTGTAACGACCTTGTCTACATAAGGCTTTAAGCCTTCATAGTCTCTAACCGGAACTTTCTTTTTAAAATCTTCGTAAGACACAATTTCTGAAAACCCATGATCCTTTCCAAAGCTTGTGTTTGAAGCTGAGGATATTAATTTATTGAATGTTTTCTTTTGCCATTTAATGGGGCTGGAAATCCATTTTTTATTTCTTGTTCTAACCAGTTTAGCAAATAATATTGTGATTATTGTTTTCATTTAGAATTCAATATAACTCTCTGGGTCAACAGGTTCTCCTTGATACCATAATTCAAAATGAAGATGTGGTCCGGTAGTTAGCGACCCTGTGTTGCCCGTAAAAGCAATTATTTCACCCGTTTCTATCCTGTCTCCTTGTACTTTAATTATTGAGGAATTGTGCTTATAAATAGACGTTAAGCCGTTTAAATGTTCAATTATAATTACAAACCCTGTTTCTGATGTCCATTCTGCAAAAACAACAATCCCTTCACTAATTGAATGCACAGGAGAATTCTCTGGCATAACAATGTCCACTCCATAATGTTTGTTTTCGTTGTCGTATCTTGACGAAAGCCCTCCCTTTACCGGGGGAAACAAAACCGTTGTAAATCTTTGCCCCTCAAGCTCAAAGGCATTATACTTGTCTTCTTCATCCACCAGCACTCTTAAAAGAGAGTCTTCTGTGTTTGTCTTAACAAGCTGAAGCTCTATTTGGTTTGTTTCTAAAGTTGCGGTGTTTTTGTCTAGATCCTCAAAAGAAATGTTTCCTGAAAGCAGGTCTTGTAATGACTTTATATAATTACTTTGAGTTAAATAAAGGCTTTCTAAGGAGTCTAATTTCATTGAGTTTTCAACTGCATTTTCTCGAAGCTCTATGCTTGTATAGCCTCTAAAATATTCTTTTAATGGCGTAATATATATTACCATGAAAGCTGAAGACAATAGTAATAAAAACACAAACAGAGATGATGACGCAAGGCTTATAGCTGATGATGAAAAAAGCTTTTTCTTGGCAAGCGTTTTCTCGTTGACTAAAAGAATGTGAAACCGCTCAGACAGTTTGTCAATTAATGTGTGTTTTTTCTTTTTTGGCATTAATGCAAATATATGTATAGTTGGCCATAAGTTATTATCTGATTAATAAATTCATATTACAAAAAATAATTCTGTAAATTTGTAAAAGGAACTTAGTTCCATAAATTTTCAAATATGATAGGTGGACCTCAAATTATTTTAATAGTTATAGTTGTTCTTTTACTGTTTGGTGGCAGAAAAATTCCTGAGCTTATGAGAGGGCTTGGTAGTGGTATTAAGGAATTTAAAAAAGCTACTAAAGAAGACGAAGAAGAAGATTCTAAAGAATAGTTCTTCTAATTAACAAACTTCATTGTTGTTATAATCGTGTTTAGTTCAAACATGTAATTCCTTTTGCTTTCAGATGGCGCAAATGAAAAGCCTTCTATTACAATGTTTCTTTTATTTAAAGTGTCTTTTATTATGTAGTTTACATATGGTCCTGCCATAAAATCATTTTGAACTTCCCATGTTCCTTTTGTTAATATAGCGTCAAGACGATTTACTTTTGTTTTATAATAATACGGAAGGTAAGCCCTTTCAGTAATCATGTAAGATCCTGGAACTCTTCCAGGAACAAAAATTTCTCCAATTGAATCTCTTATTTTTGGTATTCGTTCTTCTATTTTGCCAAGATCTATATCAATAGGGAGGGAGTATGCTATTATGTTTAAATGTCCTTTAACAACTTGCTTTTCGATCCATATAAAATTGGTTGTGTCTTTTACTGTTTGGTATGCGTCTGGAAAAGTTAAAGCTATTCCGAGCCTTTCTTTTAGTTCGGTGTCTTTATTTGGGGATTTTGACATTCTTCTAATTTTCTCTAGCCTTTCATTTTCATCAATTGATCTCATTAAGAGATTCTTGTTTTCTTCAAAATAAAAACTCATTACCTCTTCATCCTCTCCTGTAATAAGGGCTGTTATTTGAGGCCTTGCCCAAAGATTTTTAATTATCCTAAACCCTTGCCCCGTTGTGTCTTTATTAAAAACTATTATATTCCGGCTGCTTCTTGCAAAGCCAGAAAAAATAGAGGGGTCTAAATGAAATAAATCATATTTAGGCTCGTCGAATGGCAATCCTTCATATGGTTCTGTTAAAGATTCTTTAATGTGTTTCCCTAAACTGCCTCCCCAAGCACTCTTCGCCATAACAACACTAACCGAGTTCATGTTTCCGTTTGACTCAGGAACAAATGCTTTTGAGCTATTTGATTGACATGAAACAAATAGAGTGGCTATTAATAGTGATTGAAGTGTGCTTTTAATAATCATTTGACAAGGCTTTAACCCCAGGAAGAGCTTTCCCTTCTAGGCTTTCTAAAAGTGCTCCTCCTCCAGTGGAAATATAGGTAACCCAATCTTTATTTCCAAGCTTTTTTAAAGCTGCTATTGAATCTCCTCCTCCAACAATAACGTTTACCCCATTTGACTTTGCTTCTCTGAGAGATTTGCAAATTGCTTCTGTTCCTAGTGAGAATTTTTCCTTTTCAAAAACTCCCATTGGTCCGTTCCAGAAAACTGTGTTGCATGAAAGAATTGCTTTATTAAACTTCTCAATAGATTCTTTTCCAATATCTAGGCCCATCCAACCATCTTCAATTTTAGCCGTTTTAAAAGTCTTTATCCTTTCGTTGTTGTCAAAGTCTGTAGAGGCAATCGTGTCTTCAGGTAATATAATTTCTTTGCCTGAATCCTCGGCAATGGTTAATATTTCTTTGGCGTTTTCAATTAACTCCTCCTCAAACAAAGAGTTGCCTGTTTTTCCTCCCTTTGCCCTTATAAAAGTATACGCCATTCCTCCTCCAATAATAATTTTATCTACTTTATGGATTAAATTATAGAGAATCTTAAGCTTGCTTGAAACTTTTGCTCCACCCAATATTGTAAGTACCGGTTTTTTACCTTGCTCAGCAATTTGATTAATAACCTCCAGCTCTTTTTGTAGTAGCTTGCCTGCAAATTTTTTTCCATTAAAAAACTTTGCAATTACTGCCGTAGATGCATGTTCTCTGTGGCATGTTCCAAAAGCATCGTTTATATAAACATCCCCTAGCTTGGAGAGGCTTTCTGCAAACTCTAAATCTCCTTTTGTTTCCTCTTCGTAGAACCTTAGGTTTTCCATTAGTATAATCTGTCCTGGCTCTAAAAGCGAAACCACCTTCTCTGCTTCCTTTCCAATACAGTTTTCATGGAACATAACAGGTCTTTTAAAAACTAAAGAAACCGTGTCAACAATCTGTTTTAGGGACAGCTTGTTGTCTTTGCCTTTGGGCCTCCCAAGATGAGAAAGTAAAACACATGAGCCTCCAAGCTTTATAACCTTATCAACTGTTTCTGTGCATGCTTCAATTCTTGTTGTATCAGCTACCTTGTTGTTTTCATCTAGCGGAACATTTAGGTCAACCCTAATAATCGCTTTCTTGTTAGTTAAATCTTGACTCTCTAAATAAAACATGTTGATATTATTATGTTGACAAAGATATAATATGCTATATATTTGAGTATGAATTTAGATAGAATTTTAGGCCAGCATGACTTAAAAGATAAGATCTATAGTTCTATTCAAAAAAACACCTATCCCCAATCAAAAATCATTATTGATAAAGATGGTTATGGTGGATTAAATATGGCAATTGAAATAGCAAGAGGTTTGCTTAAGAACGGTTCCTTTAAAGGGGATGTTTTAGACCATCCTGATCTATATTTTTCCTTTCCTTCCTTTGCCTCGTTAAAAGACAATGAAAATGTTTACAATGAGTGGTTAGGTTTTGTAAGACAGTACCCCTTTTCTGATTTTCAAAAGTGGTCAAGCTATTTGGGCAACACTACTTCACAGGGCTCTATAAAAGTTTCAGAGGTTGATAAAGTTCAGAAAAAAGCAGCTTTAAAGTCCTTTCTGGGGGGCAATAAAGTTTTTATTTTCTGGGGGGCTGAAACCATGATGGCTCAAACCTCTAATAAGCTTTTAAAAATTCTTGAAGAGCCGCCAATAAACACATACTTTATATTAATAACTAATAGCCTTCATGATGTGCTGCCAACCATTATTTCAAGATGTCAAATTTCTACATTGAGGCCTATCAATTATAACGATCATAAAAATTTTCTTGAAAGTTCTTTTAAAGGAATTGAGCATGATTTGATTGTTAATTCCTCTAGGGGCAGTATTGGTCGGTCTATGAACTACATATATGAAGATGTGGCTTCAATATCTCATGAACAAAACTTTATTGAATGTTTAAGGTTCGCTTTTTTAGCAAAAAAAAGTAAGAAAGCTGTTTTAGATTTAACAAAATGGGCAGATACGATTTCTTCTAATTCAAGAGAACAGCAAAAAGAGTTTTTAGGTTATTGTTCTTTTCTTGTAAGAGAGGCTATGCTTGTTAGCTATAAGTCGCAAAATCTTAATTCCTTTCTTTCAAATTCTAGTTTTAAGATAGAAAACCTCGCCCCCTTCATTCACAGTAAAAATTTAATTGAAATCGTAAGTTTAATCGAAGACTCTCATTACTCTGTTTCGAGAAACGTTAATTCTAAAATCGTCTTCACAAACTTTGCCATTAATCTAACAAAGCTTATAAATGTTTCGGAAGATTAATTTCTTCTAAAGACATATACTGATGAGGAAAAATTTGATGTAAAAACTGCTAAACAATTTGATACTAGCCCAATAACAAGGCCTGATAATAGCGGTAAAGGATTTTTTTTATATTTTTCTGATAAATAGGAGACGTAAAAAGAATCTAAAATTAGAGGTCTCTTAAGAACAAGCGAAAGTTTGTGAGTAGACATAAAGCTTACTAAGGACTTATGGTTGAAATGATATAGGTGCCTTGGAACATCCCAGGCTGCCCATTTATTCTTGTAGTGTTTTGCGTCAAAACAATCCCTGTTTGGAACAGCTATGACTAAAAAACCTGTTTTATTTAGTTTCTCCAAAATGTGTGGAAAAGCCTTTTGCAGATCTGGAATATGTTCAAGCACATGCCACATCATCATCATATCTGCTTGAAAATCAAGGCCTTGAGGCGGGCCTGTTATTTGTAGGCTATTTGATTTTAGAGGGTCGTATGTAAATACTTTTTTTCCTTTTTTCTTTAAATAGCCAGCAAACTTTCCATCGCCTGATCCGTAGTCAAGAATACAGTTAGACTCTTTAAGGGCTTTTCGTAAAAGCACTCGCTTATAAGTAAACATTGTTCTTTGTAAAAAAAGGTATAAAGTTCCAAATAATCCTTTTTTGTCAGAATGCGGAATATAGTTGTTTGATAAATAATATTTCAGATGATCGTGTGATTTGTCAACATCGGTCCATAATATTCCACTGTCATAGTCTTTATAAAGCGTAAAAAACTTGTTAGACATTACATAGTCTTTAACCTTGTGCGATATGGTGTCTTTTTTAAACATTTGTTTCACGTGGAACAATTATCTGCCCATTTTAATTAAAAGCACACTTATGTCGCTTGGGTTTATCCCGCTTATCCTGGATGCCTGAGAAAGGGTAGAGGGTCTGATTTTATTTAATTTTTCTTTTGCCTCATGTGAAAGCGATGCTAGTGGTTCGTAGTCAAAGTTGTCTGGAATCTTTATGTCCTCTAGTCGCTGTAGCTTGTCTGCGTTGTTTTTTTCTTTTTCAATATACCCCTTATACTTAATTTGAATCTCGGTTTGCTCTAAAACATCAACGTCTAAAGCATTTTCGCTTATATAGTTTTTGACAGACTTTAATTTGTTTATATGCTCCTGTTTAATATTAGGTCTTGAATAGATTTTAGCAAGCTTGCCCTTTTGGGGAACAGGATCATATCCCACAGAGCCCAAAATCTCATTGACCTCGTTTAAATCGAAGCTTGTTTGTTCAAAAAAACTAACAAAATTTTTTACTTTATTTTGCTTATCCACAACCTTTGCAAGCCTTTCTTCTGAGGCAAGCCCAATGTTAAAAGACTTCTCTGTTAACCTTATGTCTGCATTGTCTTGCCTTAGAAGAGTTCGATACTCTGCTCTAGACGTAAACATTCTATAGGGTTCTTCTGTTCCTTTTGTTATAAGGTCGTCAATTAATACGCCTATATAGGCCTCGCTTCTTGTGAGAATAAGCGGTTCGCGTGAAAAAACCTTGGAGACGGCGTTGATTCCTGCCATTAAACCTTGAGCTGCAGCTTCTTCATAACCAGTAGTTCCGTTAATTTGTCCTGCAAAGAAAAGATTTTCAACAAGCTTCGTTTCTAAGGTTAGCTTAAGCTGTGTTGGAGGAAAATAATCATATTCTATTGCGTATCCTGGTCTAAAAAACTTTACGTTTTCAAACCCTTTTATTTCTTTGATTGCAGAATGTTGAACGTCTTCTGGCATTGAGGTTGAAAATCCATTAACATATACCTCTACAGTGTTTAACCCCTCAGGCTCAACAAATATTTGATGCCTGTCCTTTTCAGAAAACCTATTGATCTTGTCTTCAATAGACGGACAATATCTTGGACCCGTACTATTAATGCTTCCGTTGAACATTGGAGACCTGTCAAAAGAATTAGCCATGATCTCATGAACACGAGAGTTTGTATAGGTGATATGACAGCTTGTTTGACTTTGAAGGGGCTTAATCTTTTCTAAATAACTGAATTTTCCTGGATTTAAATCTCCTGGCTGCTCCTCCATAACAGAGTAATCTAACGATCTTCCATCTACTCTTGGCGGAGTACCTGTTTTCATTCTTCCAGACGCAAACCCTAAAGCTTCAAGGTCTGCAGTAATGCCTGTAGATGATTTTTCTCCAACCCTTCCTCCCCCAAAATTTTTATCTCCAACGTGAATAAGTCCATTTAGAAAGGTTCCGTTGGTTAGAATAACAGATTTAGAATAAATCTTATTTCCAAGGCCCGTAATAACGCCCTCTATAATGTTGTTTTCTACAATTAGGCCAACAACCATATCTTGGTAGAAGTCAAGGTTTGGTGTTTTCTCAAGCAGCTCACGCCATTTCAAGGCAAATTGAGCTCTGTCAGACTGGACCCTTGGGCTCCACATTGCTGGTCCTTTTGATTTATTAAGCATTTTGAACTGAATCGCTGTTAGGTCTGAGACAACACCGCTATAGCCGCCCAAAGCATCTATCTCTCTGATGATTTGACCCTTTGCGATTCCGCCCATAGCAGGATTACAAGACATTTGGCCAATTGTCTGAAGGTTCATTGTTACCAACAAGGTGTTCGCGCCAAGATTAGCAGAGGATGCTGCCGCTTCAGCGCCTGCATGGCCACCTCCAACAACTATAACATCGTATTTTGATTTAAACATCTTGTTTTGTTTCACGTGAAACAGAAAAAATAAAATCCTCCTCTTTACGCCTCATTATATCTTTTTCCTTAGAAGACTTGTCTTTATAGCCAAGACAATGAAACAAAGCGTGAGAAATAAGTCTAACTGCCTCTCTTTCAATTGTTTGTGAATAAGTGTCTGCGTTTATAACCATCATTTCTTTGGAAATAAACACCTCTGCAGTAATTGCTTTTTCCTCGGAATAATCAAAAGTTATTATGTCTGTGTCTGTCAGATGATTAAGGTGTTGCTTGTTTAAGGAATACATTTTTTCAGAATCAATAAAATTATATTCTAGGGCGCCTATAGTATATCCTTCGCAAGAAGCGTAATGAACAAGCACAGATGAAAGCGCACCTTCATTTAAAAGGTGTTTTGGGGCCCCAATAAATTTAATATTCTGCATATTTTGACAAATATAAATCAATTCTTTAGGATAATTTCAATAAGGAATAATATGGTGTTATATTTGAAGGATGAAAGAAAGAGCTAGATTTGCCCCAAGCCCAACAGGGCCACTTCATATTGGAGGTGTAAGAACAGCTCTTTTCAATTACTTAATAGCAAAAAAAAGTGGAGGCAGCTTTATCCTTAGGATAGAAGATACAGACTCCAAAAGAACTGTAGAAGGAGCTGAAAAACACATAATCGATTCGCTGGAGTGGCTAGGATTAAATTTTGACGAAGGGCCAGTAAAACAGAGTGAACGGAAGTCTCTTTACAAAAAAAGCGTTTCTTCTTTGATTGAAAAAGGCCTAGCTTATTATGCTTTTGATACTGCAGACGAACTAGAAAAAGCAAGAAAAGCTTCCGGCGGAAACTTTAAGTACAACTTTACAACAAGGAAGAGCCTCGCAAACTCTTTCTCTTTGGGTGAAGAAGAAACCAAGCGAAGAGTTAAGGCAGGAAGGTTTGTTGTCAGAATGACTGTTCCTGAAAACAAAACAATTAACGTTGTTGATCAGGTTAGAGGAGGTTTAAGCTTCAATTCTGAAGAACTAGAAGACAAAATAATATTAAAGTCTGACGGTATGCCAACATATCACCTAGCAAATGTTGTAGATGACAACCATATGAACATAACCTCTGTTATTAGAGGAGAGGAGTGGCTTTCTTCGCTGCCCTCTCATGTTCTTTTGTATGAACATTTTGGTTGGACTCCTCCAAAATTTTACCACTTGCCTTTAATTCTAAAAAGTTCTGGCGCCGGAAAGCTATCAAAAAGAGATGCTGAGGAACAGGGTCATCCCGTTTTTGCGGTAACCTGGGAAGGTTCAATGGGGTTTAAAGAAGCGGGGGTTTCTCCAGAAGGGCTTGTGAATTATTTAGCTCTTTTGGGCTGGAGCAACAGCTCAGATAGAGAAAAGTATTCCCTTGAAGAATTGGTTAAAGACTTTAATGATGGGGGCATTAATAAATCTGGAGCTCGTTTTGATTATAAAAAAGCTTTATGGATAAATCATCTTCACATGAAGGATTTTTCTGCCGAGAAGCTTCTTTCCTTATCAGACGAATCCTCTACTAGGTTAAAAGAAAAATATACTTTGGAGCAGTCAGAAGAAATTATTGATTTAATAAAAGAGAGGCTTAATACAGCTCTAGACATAAATAAAGAGTTAAAGGTTTTTCTTGGTCAACCAAAAGAGTATGACTTGGCTGTTATTAAAAAAATTACTAGAGAGGTTGTCTTTGATATTTTAAATTTTTGTAAATTAAGCAAGCCACTAATGTCAGACCCTAAAGCGCTTAAAGAAAAATTAATGGGTTTTGCATCAAAGAATGGTATTTCCTTTGGAAACATAATGAAGTCTTTGCGCTTGTGTCTGGTTGGAAGCTTAACTGGTCCTGATTTATTTAAAATAATTAAAATTATAGGTCCTGAAGAGACCTTAAATAGAATTGAAAGTTTAACTAATAAAATATAAAAATGATTTTTTTAACACCCTTACTTATACTATTTCTTTTTTTCATCCTTACCTCTACGGTTTTTATTGTAAAACAACAATCTGCTGCAATAGTGGAAAGGTTTGGTAAATTTCAGTCTGTTAGAGGTCCTGGTCTTCAGATAAAAATTCCTCTTGTAGACAGAATAGCTGGGAGGTTAAGCTTAAAGGTTCTTCAGCTTGATGTTGTTGTAGAGACAAAAACCAGCGATGATGTTTTTGTAAAACTAAAAGTTTCTGTTCAATATAGGGTTGTTGACTCAAAGGTGTTTGACGCGTTTTATAAGCTTGATTTTCCTCAAGATCAAATTACCTCTTATGTGTTTGATTTAATTCGTTCTCAAGTTCCAAAAATGAAACTAGACGATGTTTTTTCAAAACAAGACGATATAGCTGTTGCTGTAAAGCAGTCATTAGGAGAGGCAATGGATGAGTATGGTTATTTCATTGTGAAAGCCTTAGTTACAGATATTGAGCCAGACGCTGAGGTTAAAATAGCTATGAATAGAATCAACGCTGCTGATAGAGAAAAAACAGCTGCTCAATACGAGGGTGATGCTGCAAGAATTTTGATGGTTGAGAAAGCGAAAGCTGAAGCTGAAAGCAAAAGACTTCAGGGTCAAGGTATAGCAGATCAAAGAAGAGAGATTGCGAAAGGTATTGAGGATTCTGTTGGCACTCTAGGGTCTGTAGGTATAAACTCGCAAGAAGCTTCTGCTTTAATTGTTGTTACACAACACTATGACACTCTTCAATCAATAGGGGGTGAAACAAATTCAAACCTTATCCTTCTTCCCAACTCTCCTCAGGCAGGGAGCACAATGCTAAATGATATGGTTGCGGCGTTTTCCGCTAGCAGCAAAATAGGTGAGGCAATGCAAAAAGAGAATCAAAAAATTTCTAGCAGCCCTCCTAAGCAAGTTGTTTCAAAAAAACCTCAAGCTCCTGAATTTGGAGAATTTGAAAATGAATAAAATAGTTGGTTTTATTTTTTCCAACTATCTCTTAACCCTACAGTTTTATTAAACTCTAGGGTTTTTTTGTTTGCAGTTCTAACAAAATATCCAACCCTTTGAAATTGAAATTGCTGAGCCTCTATAGATTCTGCTAGATATGGTTCCACAAAAGCTTCTTTTATCTCTAATGAGTTTTGATTAATCTCGTTTTTAAACCCCTTTTCCTTTCCTGGTTCTGAAACCTTAAATAGGCGATCATATATGTTTATTTTAGCTTTTACGGAATCTGTTGCTGAAACCCAATGAATTGTTCCTTTAACTTTTCTGTTACTTTCAGGGGTGTTTGACCCGCTTTTACTTTTGCTGTCATACTCACACAAAACCTCTTTAATGTTGCCTTTTTCATCCGCAACAAGGTCTACAGCTTTAATAATATACGCGTTTTTCAACCTAACCTCTTCTCCTATTGAAAGTCTGAAAAATCCTTCCTCAGGTTCTTCCTGAAAGTCTTCTCTTTCTATATAAATTTCTTTTGAAAAATTAATTTCTCTTGTTCCAAGAGTTTTGTCTTGGGGGTTGATGTCAAAATTTATTTTTTCCCCTCCATCCTTTACGTAATTAATTATTTTTATTTTGATTGGATCTATCACAGCCATTGCTCTTGGCGCAACCTGATTCAAATGAGCTCTTATGCAGAACTCTAAAAGTGATGCTTCTATAACATTTTCTCTTTTTGACACCCCTACAGTTAAAGCAAAGTTTTTAAGAGCCTCTGGCGTATATCCTCTTTTCCTTAAGCCCGAAATAGTTGGCATTCTAGGGTCGTCCCACCCTTCCACAATATTCTCTTCAACTAGCTTTGCAAGTTTTCTTTTACTTGTGATTGTGTAAGAAAGGTTCAGTCTAGAAAACTCTCTTTGTTTAGGCCTTACGCCTTGAAGTGGGCTAATTGCGTCTAGAAACCAGTCGTAAAGCTCGCGATGTGGTTCAAATTCTAGAGTACAAAGGGAGTGTGAAACCTGCTCTATATAATCTGATTCTCCATGGGTCCAGTCATACATTGGATACACTTTCCATTTTCCTCCGGTTCTATGGTGGTGTACATTCATAACCCTATACAAGACTGGGTCTCTCATCAACATGTTTGGAGAGCTCATGTTTATTTTAGCCCTTAAAACATGTTTTCCAGAATCATGATGACCCTCAAACATTTCCTTAAACAGTTTTAAGCTTTCCTCTTTATCTCTAGTCCTGAATCGGCTTGCTTGTCCTTCCTTTGTCGGTGTTCCTTTTTGAGCTGCTATTTCCTCTGAAGATTGCGAATCAATGTATGCAAGGTCTTTTTTAATTAAGCTCGTCGCCCAGTCATACAGCTGATCAAAATAATCTGATGCATAGCACTCTTTGTCCCACTCAAAACCGAGCCACTTTATGTCGTTTTTAATAGCATCTACATATTCTTTTGCTTCTTTTTCTGGGTTTGTGTCATCAAAACGAAGGTTTACCGGGGAATTGTATTTTTCACCTAAATTAAAATTTAAACATATTGCTTTAAGGTGCCCTATGTGAAGGTGTCCATTTGGTTCTGGAGGAAACCTAAACCTTAGGTCTTTATTTTCAAATCCTCTCGCGATGTCGCCATCTATAATTTGTTCAATAAAATTTGGACCTTTTTTCTTCACCTTGTCAAAGATATTGAAAAGCAAATTAGGAACTGTGTTCACTTTTATATCTTTGATGAAATTATGTCAAAAATATCTGTAAATAATGCCTGGTTTTATTCTTTTCACGGATGTCTTCATGAAGAAAGTGTTATTGGGGCTGAGTATCTTGTTAGTGCATCTATTGAGGTTGACACCTCTGTTGCTGAAAAAAACGACAAACTTGAAAACACTGTTGATTATGTTTCTATTTACAGTGTCTTAAAAAAAGAAATGGGTGAGCCTTCAAAACTTCTTGAAACTGTTCTTGAAAAAATAATAGTTGGAATTAAAAAGCTTAACGAGAACATTACCTCTGTTGATGTTAGCATCAAAAAACTTTCCCCTCCCATAAGCGGAAATGTTGATTCTGTTGAATTAAGAAAGAAAGTTTAATCTTTTTTTTATTTTTGCAGTCAATGGCATTGTGGCCGAGTGGCTAGGCGGAGCTCTGCAAAAGCTTTCACAGCGGTTCGAATCCGCTCGATGCCTCAACTAAGGACTTGAAAATCAAGTCTTTTCTTTATCTTGTCAGCTTTTACTAACATGACTCTTGTTTTGTCGCCAAGCTGATATTTTTTTCCTGTTTTTTCTCCAACGAACCTGTGGCTCTTTTGATCATGAACAAAATAGTCTCCTGGAAGATCTTTAGCCTTAACCATTCCCTCACATTTGTTTTCTACCACCTCTACAAACACGCCTCTTGCTATAACCCCTGATATAACAGCTTCAAAAATCTGCCCTTCTTTATCGAGCATATATTTAATTTGCATTAGTTTGATTGAATCTCTTTCTGCTTTTGTAGCCAGAATCTCCATGTGTGTCGAGTGTTTACAGAGGGTTTCTAATTCTTCGGTTTTTATCTTTATTTTTTCAATTTCTGCCTGAATTAATCTGTGAACCAAAACATCTGGATATCTTCTAATTGGCGAGGTGAAGTGTGTGTAGTTTTCAAAAGAAAGTCCGTAATGACCAATATTTTTTGTTGTATATTCTGCCTTACTCATGCTTCTTATCATCAGCGTGTCTATTAGGTTTTGCTCATTTTTCCCAAAACATTTTTTTAACAATTCGTTCAGTGATCCATTAAGCTCTGTGTTTGAAAGCTTAAGGTTGTACCCAAGTCTTTTTACAACCGTTTGGAGGTTTTCAAGTTTTTCATGGTCGGGTTGATCGTGAACCCTGTATACAAACCTTTCTTTGCTTTGTTTCATTTTTTCTGCTACTTTTTTGTTTGCCAAAAGCATAAACTCCTCTATTAGCTTGTTTGCGCTTTTGCTTGTTTTAAAAAGTATCTTTTGTGGTTGGTTTTTTTCGTCTAACTGAAATTTTATTTCTGATTTGTCAAATATTAGAGCTCCGCTGTTTATTCTTTTCTTTCTAATTGTTTTTGCAATACCGTTAAGGGTCGTGATTGCTTCTACTATTTTTTGGGTTACCCTTTTTTCTTCTTTTAGAATTGTTTCTTCTTTTGGTATTGTTGTTGATTCGTTTTCTATAATATACTGTGCCTCTTCATAAGAAAGCCTACAATCTGACTCTGTAACTGTTTTTCCGTACCACTCCTCTAAAACCTGTCCGTTGTTTTTCATTACAAAAACCGCTGAAAAGGTTAGTTTTTCTTCGTTTGGCCTAAGAGAACACAGGTTGTTTGAAAGCGTTTCTGGAAGCATCGGTATTACCCTGTCTACAAGATAAACTGAGGTGGCTCTGTTTTGTGCCTCTTCGTCTATTTTCGATCCTGGGGTAACATAATGTGATACATCCGCAATGTGAACCCCTACCTCATATTTGTTTTCCCCTATTACCTTAAATGATATTGCATCATCAAAATCTTTTGCGTCTACTGGGTCGATGGTAAAGGTCATTGTTCCCCTCATGTCTCTTCTTTTCTTTACCTCTTCTTTTTTTATTATAGATTTTATTTTTGCCGCCTCCTCTTCCACCTCACCCTCAAATTCTGTTGACAAACCATACTCGTATAAAATTGAATATGCGTCTAATGCGTCTTCTCCAAAACCAAAACTTTTTATTATTCTCCCTTGCGGAGAGTCTTTAGCTTTTTCCCAGCTTTTAATCTCTACAGCTACTTTTTCCCCCTCCTTGTAGTCTTTCATTTCTTCTTTTGTTATAAAGAAGTCTGTATACATTCTTGCGTTTCTTGTGTTAACAAAAGCATATTCTTTACTTTTTTGAAAAACCCCAACAAACACTTCTTTTTTTCTTTCTACTATTTCTACTATTTTTCCTTCGTATTTGTTTTTTGTTTTTTTCTTTCCCATGATTATTCTAACCCTGTCTCCTTGTAGACCTCTGTTTAGGTTTCGTTGTTCAACCATAACGTCCCCGTCTAGATCATCACAAACAACGTAACCTCTGCCCGTGGTTGTTATCTCAAGCACTCCTTCTACTGTTTCGTTTTGAATTGCTGGGGCAACAAACCCACCTTTACCGACGCTTATTATTTTCTCTTTCTTCAAAAGTGTGTTTAAAACCTTTATTATTTCTCCCCTTCCTCTCGTGTCGTTTACTCCAATAGAAAACGCTATTTGCTTGTAGTTAAATTCTTTGTTTGGGGAATTTATAATCAACGATGTTATCTTTCTCTCTAAACCCTTTACCTCCTTCTTTTTTTTAGACATCTTTCTTATTTTTGAATTTCAAAGATACTGTTAATAAAACCCGGACAATTTTTATTATCAATAAACATTTAAACATATTTATAATAATTAATATTTAATATTAAACTTGTATTATATAGGCTGTTAATTTCTTAATAAAAAGAGTTTAAAAAAAAACAAGCAAACAAAAAAAGAACATAATTAACAAACAATAAACAATTTAAAAAACTGAACAGCAGAGAGAAACAAAAGAATTAAACAGTTGTTAATAAAAGAAAAAAAAGAAAAATGTTTACAAGTAAAATAAACAAAACAAAGAAAAAGGTGTTAGAAAAAGTGTTGATGTTGTTAAGAAAAAGAAAAACAAATAGTTATTAAGAATAACAAATCAAGTATTAACAACATATAAAAAATAATAAAGGAATTACTAATTTGAGAGATATGATAATAGCAATAGGAAATGACCACGCAGGCGTTGGGGTAAAAGAAAAAATACAACAACATTTAATAAGTAAAGGACACAGCGTTATTAACAAAGGGTATGACGGGAAGGAAAGCGTCGACTACCCTGATTTTATTCACCCAGTTTCAATAGAAGTTAAAGAAAAAAAAGCAGAAATAGGGGTGATTGTATGTGGAAGTGGAAACGGAGCAGCAATGACAGCAAATAAACACAAAGGAATAAGGGCGGCAATATGTTGGAGTGAAGAAATAGCCGCTTTAGCCAAGCAACACAACAAAGCAAACATTATAAGCATACCGTCAAGATTTTTAAAAGAGGAAGAAATATTAAGCATCATAGATGTTTTTATAAAAGAGGGTTTTGAAGGGGGAAGACACGAAAGAAGAATAAAAAAAATTGACCAGAATGATTGAGTGGAAAGAAAAAAAATTCTCTGAGCTTACCACAAAAGAGCTATACGAATTATCAAGAATAAGATCAGAGATTTTCGTGGTAGAACAAAAAATTTTATACAACGACTTTGATAGAAAAGACTATAAAGCAATTCATTTAAGCGGGTTTTTAGAAGACAGGTTAACAGCATACGCAAGAATATTTAAAGAGGGAGACTATTACGAAGCCTATCCAGGGTTTGGGAGGGTAGCTATTTTAGAAAAAGAAAGAGGAAAGGGCTACGGAAAAGAGCTGGTTAAAAAATGTGTAGAGGTTTGTAGAAAAAATTTCAAAAACAAGGAAATAAAAATATCAGCACAATCATACCTAGAAAGGTTTTATGAAGAGCTGGGGTTTGAGTTTAGAGGGGAAAGGTATATGGAGGACGGAATTCCACATTGCGCAATGTACCTTTGATTTAAACAAATTAGAAAAGAGAACAAACATCATTGTTAAGCTCATCGAAGTCTACAAAAGAAGAGTGGGAATAAATAAGCATATACCAACCAAACCCATTTTTTCTAAACACCTCTTCGTTCTTTATTAAAATTTCACGAAGCTGTCTTTTTATTTTGTTTCTATCAACAGCCCTAGGAAAAGATTTTTTAGGAACAGAAACAACATAAAAAAGACCCTCCGATTCTTGCTCTAAAAAAATACAGCGCAGAAAGGAAGAGGAAAGCCTTTTCCCTTTTTCAAAAAGAAAATCAATTTTTTTATTTCCCTTTAAAGGTTTCATTTAAAAAGTTCTTTTATGGTAGAAGACCTATCAAACCTAACACCTTTTTCTGTGTTTTTAACAAAAACAACCTCATTAACGGGGTCGTGTTGTAGAAAAAGCAACACATCCTCATCCACAACGCTTTTTAAAATTCTCTCCTTTTCCCGCATTGTAACAAGCGGCCTAACATCATAACCCATCAAATAAGGAACAGGAATGTGGCCGGCGGTTGGAACAAGGTCAGAAGCAAAAAGAATAGTTTTACCCTTATATTTAATTTTAGGCAAAGCCATTTTTTCTGTGTGACCATTCACTAAAAGAAGATCTAACCCAAGCTCAGGACAAACCCCATCTTCATCGCTGTCATAAAGGTTTAGCTGGCCAGACTCCATAAGAGGAAAAAGATTTTCCTGTAAAAAAGAAGCCTTCTCCCTAGGGTTAGGGCTAACAGTCGCCCACTCCCAATGACTTTTAGAACAAAAAAAACGAGCATTATTAAAAACAGGTATAATTTTATCACCCTCTCTCTTTGTGGCTCCACCACAATGATCAAAGTGAAGGTGGGTAAAAAGAACATCTGTTATATCGTTGGGGCTAAAACCAAGCGAGTCAAGAGAGTTAAGCAAAGTGGCGTCCCCAAATCGAGAGTAGTGGCTAAAAAATTTTTCACTCTGTTTGTCACCCAATCCAGCATCAACAAGAATAAGTTTTTTACCATCCTCAATAAGCAAACAACGTGCGCTCATATCAATTCTGTTTTTTGAATCAGCAGGATTTGTTTTTTCCCACAAGGGTTTTGGAACAACGCCAAACATAGCGCCCCCATCTAATTTAAATTTTCCGGTTTCTATAGAATGTAAAACCATTTAGTCGTTTATTTTTAGAACAGCCATAAATGCTTGTTGAGGTATTTCAACACTTCCAACCATTCTCATTTTTTTCTTTCCCTTTTTCTGCTTTTCTAGAAGCTTCCTTTTCCTAGTTACATCACCACCATAAAGCTTTGCCGTAACATCTTTCCTAAAAGCTTTAATTGTTTCACGAGAAATAATTTTTGCCCCAATTGCAGCCTGAACAGGAATGTCAAACTGTTGTCTTGGAATAAGCTCTTTAAGTTTTTCACAAAGCTTTCTACCCATTCTTTGTGCATTGTCTGCGTGTATTAAAGAAGAAAGAGCATCAACCGGTTTACCGTTGAGTAAAATATCAAGCCTTACAAGTTTTGAGGCAACAAAACCCGCTGGAGTATAATCTAAAGAGGCATACCCTTTCGAAACAGACTTTAAGCGATCATAAAAATCAAAAACTATTTCTGCAAGAGGGAGCCTAAAATTTAACTCAACTCTTTCGGTTGTCAAGTATCTTTGGTTTTTAATTTCACCTCTTTTTTCAATACAAAGAGTCAGAACGTTGCCCACAAACTCAGACTTTGTTATAATTGTAGCATCAATATAGGGCTCTTCCACCCTGTTTAAGCTTGAAGGGTCAGGCAAATCAGAAGGGTTGTTAACCAAGATTTTAGCAGAAGGGTCTTTATTTACATAAGCGTTATAAGAAACATTAGGCACGGTTGTTATAACAGACATATTAAACTCTCTTTGAAGACGCTCTTGTATTATTTCTAAATGAAGCATACCTAAGAAACCACACCGAAAACCAAAACCAAGAGCAGCAGAGCTCTCTGGAGAAAAAACCAAAGAAGCATCGTTTAATTGCAGCTTCTCCATACTTGAGCGAAGATCTTCATAGTCATCTGTGTCTACGGGGTAAATTCCAGCAAAAACCATTGGCTTCACCTCTTCAAACCCCTCAATAGCGGGCATGGACTCTTCATTAACAAGCGTAATAGTATCCCCAACCTTTACGTCTTTTGCGTCTTTTATCCCTGTAATTAAATAACCAACATCGCCGGTTTTAATTACTTTTTTAGGCACCTGACTAAGCTTTAAGGTTCCAACCTCTTCAACTCCATAATCCTTACCTGTAGAAACAAACCTAACTCTATCCCCTTTTGCAAGCCTACCATTCACAACCTTAAAATATGTCTCAATACCTCTGTAGGGATTAAAAACGGAATCAAAAATCAAAGCTTGTAAAGGTGAGTTGGGATTTCCTTTGGGAGGAGGAACCCTATCAATAATTCCACGAAGAATGCCCTCAATGCCTTCTCCGGTTTTTGCTGACGCAAGAATAACATCTTCAGGCTTACAGCCAATCAACGAAACAATTTCGTCAACAACAACGTCAGGATCAGCAGAAGGAAGATCTATCTTGTTTACAACAGGAATAATTTCTAAATCATTATCAACCGCCAAGTATAGGTTTGAAATTGTCTGGGCTTGGATGCTTTGCGCAGCGTCCACCACCAATAAAGCGCCTTCACAGGCAGCAATTGCCCGAGAGACCTCATAAGAAAAATCTACATGTCCGGGAGTATCAATTAGGTTTAAAATAAATTTTTCTCCATCGACTTCATAATCCATTTGAACAGCATGTGACTTAATTGTAATACCTTTTTCTCTTTCAAGCTCCATGTCGTCAAGAAGTTGATCTTTTTTCTCACGATCAGTAACCGATCCAGTAAAATCAAGAAGACGGTCAGCAAGGGTGCTTTTACCGTGATCAATATGAGCGATAATACAGAAGTTACGTATGTTGTTTGACAAGATAAATATTTTGGACAAAGATACTTACTTTGTATAATCTTCATAGACAAGACATAAATAAATTCAGGAATTGTTATTTTTGCACCATGGTTAAAATAGGAAACATAGAGCTTCCATCATTTCCCCTTCTTTTGGCTCCAATGGAAGACGTGAGCGATCCGCCCTTCAGAGCACTCTGTAAAGAACAAGGCGCAGACGTTGTTTATACTGAGTTTATATCCAGTGAAGGGCTAATAAGAAATGCTGCAAAAAGCACAAAAAAGCTTGACATCTATACAAAAGAAAGACCAGTTGGAATACAAATTTTTGGATCAAACCTAGACTCAATGCTTGGTGCCGTTGATATTGTTGAACAAACAAACCCAGACATAATTGATATTAATTATGGCTGTCCTGTTAAGAAAGTTGTTTGTAAGGGAGCGGGGGCAGGGATATTAAAAGACATTCCTTTAATGGTTGGCCTAACAAAAGAAATAGTAAAAAGAACAAATCTGCCCGTAACCGTTAAAACAAGATTGGGTTGGGACGAAAAAACAATTAAAATTGCGGAGGTAGCAGAACGATTACAAGACGTGGGAATAAAGGCAATATCTATTCATGGCAGAACGAGAGCTCAGATGTATAAAGGAGAAGCAGATTGGACTAAAATTTCTGAAATTAAAAATAATACAAGAATGCATATTCCTGTTTTCGGTAACGGGGATGTAAACAGCCCGGAAAAAGCAAAAGCAATGAGAGATGATTATGGACTGGATGGGGCAATGATTGGAAGAGGATCAATAGGAAACCCCTGGTTTTTTAATAAAGTAAAACACTATTTAAATACAGGAAAAAAAATAGAAGAGCCAACAATTGCAGAAAGAGCAGAGATGGCGATAAGACATTTAAAAATGGCAATTGATTGGAAGGGAAATGTTTTAGGCGTGCTAGAAACGAGAAGACATTATGGAAATTACTTTAAAGGTATTGCGAATTTTAAAGAAACGAAAAGCAGAATCTTAAGGGAAAACGATCCAGTAATAATACTACAAGAGCTGGAGCTTGTTAAAAAAGTTTTTTTTGAAAAAGAGCTTGTTTAAGAGATGCTTCTTACTCGAGTTGACCAAGCAGAGGTAACAACGCCAAGAAAAAAGATTGTTGAAAAGACAATAAAAACATTCACCAAGGTTAAAGAAATAGGGTAAGGTATTGAAGTGCCCGGAACCACAACAAGAGAGTAAGTATTTTGAAAAACAATAACAACCCAAGCAATAACAATTCCTAGCAAAGCGCCAAAAACGGAGGTAAAAACACCAAGTGTAAAAAAGATTTTATTAAAGTCACCTTCTTGCCCACCCAACGACCTTAGAACCCTTAAATCCTTTTTCTTCTCTACCATCATAATTGTTAGAGAGCCAACTAAATTAAACATCGAGATCAGCGCAACGAGTGAAAAAATTAAGTAAACAGCCAGATTTTCTGTATTCAACATTTTATATAGGGCAGGGTTTAAGTCTTGTTTGTCCAAAACCACAACAGTAGAGTTAAAAAAGCCCTCAACCTCTTTGCTTAATACTTCTTTGCCAACAAAGCCATTAGTCATAACCTCAACAGAGGTATAAGAGTTTTCACCAACACCAACTAAAGATCGAACTGTGTTTATAGGGGCAAAAGCATATTTTTTTTCTATATCTACGCTGATTTGATATATACCTTCAATTTCAAGTTTTGTTGAGTTAAAAGGAGTAAAACTAAACAAAGACCTTGTTTTTTTCTTTGCAGCAGTAGCTAATAAAGAAAACTCCTCACTCATTACAACCTCAAGAGAAGAAGCTAAATCAGCGCCTAAGTACAAAGAGTTGTCTTTTGATGGAGAAAAAACACCGATTAGCGAGAGAGAATCCAAAACAGAAGCGAGATGGTAGTCAACACCAACCCCTTTTAATATTGTAGCTCCAGAATTTAGCTCATTTGAAAGGACAACTTTCTCTTCTATTACAGGAGAAGCCTCTTTTACAAAGCCAAAGCCTTTAATTTTATCCAAATCTTCATCTTTTAACACAAAATAACTGCCGCTTTTGGGCATAATTTTTAGGTCAGGGTCAAAAGAGCTGGTATATGCTAGGCCGAAATCCATAAGCCCGGCAAAAGCACTAAGCACAACAAGCAAAACACAAGAAGCAGCAACGATCATTAAAAAAGCAAAACCATTAATTCTGTTTACAATTGTCTTGGAATCTTTTGAAAAAAAATAACGGACAGCAAGCCTATATGTGTACGATTTAAAAATCACCCTCTAATTGGATTGTCAGGGTTTTGAATTGAGTCTTCAACGGAGTCTATATAATCCAGCGAGTCATCAAGAAAAAAAGCAAGCTCAGGAACTTTTCTAAGATGATTTTTAAGAACGCCAGAAAGATCATGCTTTATTCTAGGAGCATTACTTTGAATTAATGACAGGTTTTCGCTGGAAACTTTGCTGGGAAAGATGCTTAGATAAATTTTACATAAAGAAAGATCAGGAGAAACACGAGCCTGTGTTACAGAAATAACAAGATTCTTTGAACCGCCCCTTCTCAAGTCTGCGCTAATTAAATTTGCCACCTCCTTCTGTATAAGAGAAGAAATTTTTTTTTGTCTTTGCGTTTCCATTTTTCAAAAGTACTAGAAATAAAAAACAATATTTCAATTTAAGTTTTATAAAAACATTGTGAAATTGTATATTTGCCGCCAAACCGGTCCTATAGCTCAGTTGGTTAGAGTAGATGACTCATAATCATTTGGTCCCTGGTTCGAGTCCAGGTGGGACCACCCTTAAAACCCCTTTTCTTGAGGGGTTTTTTGTTAATAATTTGTAATTAAGATAAATCAGGTAATTTTTCTATTTCCCATAAGCAAATAGACTTATCCGCATATATGCCATCCATCTCATTACACTTTTCATTAAAAGTGATTAGAGGTTTAGGAAAATTAAATGGTTCTTTTTCTAAATTAACAGGCCTCCAACCAGCTGAATATATATCTATGTTTTTTTCTAGATTAACAAAAGATGTACTCATTAGGTATTTTGATTTAGATTGTTTAATTCTAAATATTGATTTTTTAATGTCTTCATAAGAAAAATGAACAAGACAGTCTCTAACAAACATTAAATCACCTTTAGTTAATTCTGAACTCGTAATATCAGAGCAATAGAAGTTAATATTAGTTTTTTTAAAGTTTTTATTATTCTCTTCTATAGCTGAATTAACAATATCAAAGCCCTTATAATTTATGTTTTTCATATCAAGAGATGACATCCAATTAAAATCACCACATGGTATATCTATAATTGATTTGATATTATATTGCTTAATAATTTGATTTATTGCCCTTAGGACCTCTTTAGTGTTTTTAATTTCAGACCCTATACCAGATCTGCTTTCATTACTTTCCCAGGAATTTTCATTGTAAATTTTTTCAAATCTTTCTTGAATAGTAAGTTTTGAAAATTTTGATTTTGAGAAGTTATTATAATATGATATTTTTTTTTCCAATTAATTCATTTGAATTTCACTCATATAACCTAACCCAATCAGCTTCTCCAGCAATATATGCAAATGAAAAGGGGTTACCCTTGAGTAGTTCTTGATAATATTCTTTAGCCTTAAGGGTATCGTTTTTTTCATATATGTACCAGTTTGCCAAGCTATATAATGCAACTTCATCAATTACGAGTTCTGACTCCTCAAGGAGGCCTTTATAAAATAAACATGATTGATGATAGCTCATGTTTTCTATTATATTCATCTCTTGATTGACCTGATCAACAACAGCTTTAGATTCTTCAATTTTATTTAGCCTTCTATAAATCATATACAACCAATGACCCCCGGAGACAATATTATCATCGTATTTATGAGTTACACTTCTATTTGTGAATGCTTTTAGTGCATTATTCATATCGTTTTTAAGATAATATGTGAGACCAAGATGATACCATATATTACCATGAAGTGTACTTAGAGGGATGTTTTTTGAATTTGGCAAACCATCAGGTTCTATTTGATCAATTGTCTGATCAATTAAAATTACTGCCTTTTCAAAATCATTTATGGCTTTATCATATTGACGAGTAGAAATATATCTATGACCACGATGACGATAAAAACGCGCATCGTTAGGATATGTTTCAATTCCTAAAGTAAAAACTTTAATAGCTTCTTTAAAGTAACCTAAATAAGCTATTCTTCTGCCATACCAAATTAGAGCTTCAGGACTATCTTGATTATCAAAATAATTAAGTTGAGCTGATTTAAATTGATCAAATGATTTACTCCCTTTAAGCTCTGGGCTAGTTAGGGTGTCACCTAAAAGTGTTATTGTTTCTATTACTTGAGGAGGATTAATATGACTCTTTGAAGCTTGATAAGAATCACAAGAAAACAAAGCTAAAGAGAGAGATAATAGAGAAAAGTATTTCATAGATTTTTTTGTTATTTCAATTTAATAATAATGTTTTTATCAGCGTTAACTTTGAAAGCGCTTTTTTTAAAAGAAGGAGGGCCAAATGCCATCGACGGGTTTTCTGAAAACCCAAAAGGCTCACTGGGGAAACCAAATAAACCAGAGGTTTCAAGAACACCATTATTATTTTCATCGTGATATACTGAAACCGCATAAACACCTTCTTTTAGGCTTTCAAAACTTAAAGAAACAGTTTCACCTTCAATAGAAATTATTTTAGAGAACAAACAGCCGTCTAAGAAATCATCTTTTTGATCTGTTATACAAACACGCAAAACTCCGTCTGTGTTTGCAAATTTAGTCACGGTTATATTCAGGGTGTAGTTGGTTTTTTTAGGCTGTGAATAGCCGCTAAACATGACGAAAAATATAAGCGCTAGAAACAGAAACTTAAGGTTATTCACGTCTCATTAATTATTTATTAATCCAAGACTGCTGAGCCTGTCAATTAAAAAATCAGCATATCGTATAAAGCCTAAATCTGTAAAATGAACCCCATCAACCGTCCCTTCATTATCACTGCCCGTAGCATTTTTACTATCGATATAAAAAATATTACTGTATCCCTGAGTAATCATTTTTTCATATTCAGTCTTTAGATCTGAATTTATTTTATAGGCAGATTTTTCACTCTCTTTGTCTAGTGCTGAAGCTGTTGAACCCAACATGTCAACCAGAACAATAGGCGCATCAGCATTATTCTTTCTTATTGTGTCTATCAAGGGAATTGTTCTGTCTGTAACACTTTCAGGAGGAAGCATATTAGGCAGACACTCTATAACATACAATAGTGGGTCAGATTCAGATATAATTTGAGCTATTGGCGTTTCCATTCTACCATTTCCGCTAAAACCAAAGTTTACAACATCTCTGTCAAGTTTTCTAGATATAATATTGGTGTGTGCCATTCCAGGCCTAGAGGCACACCCCCCTTGAGTTATACTAGTCCCATAAAATATTATCTCCTTATTTTTGTTTTTTAAACCCTTTTCAATAATACTTCCGGAATCAATCCCTATTTCAATATTTACAACACCATCATAAAGGGGTAAAAATATTTTAAACTCTCTCACTTCAGAAGCCATATTAGAAATTACGGTAGACTCATTTTGAAATCCTGTAGGTAAACCAGTACTAAGGTATTGCCAAACATCTTTATTCTTAAAATATAAATCAACACCCTTAATCCCTGACTCTGCCATATGATTCATTGTAAAATTGTTTAAGACCTCCCATTTCACACTTATACTAGAAGAATTAGTAAGAAACCTAATTGACATCCCCGCTGAATTTTTTGACAAGTCCCAAACAGGAGGCCTAACTATACTTTTGTATGAAAGAGGCAGCCTGTCATAGCTGTTTTCTTTAAGAGAGTCCGGAACAATCGTTCCCTCGAGAAGGAAAGAATCTTTTCCATAATAGACGATGTCAGCAGAATCAAAGGGATTCGTCTGACCCACAGAAAGTGCGGGAATTAGAAATAAAAAGAGAAACAGTTTTTCAATCATGTTTAATCTTCATTTTTGAGTGCAAGGTAAAATCCTGAATATGCTACAGAATATCTAGGGATTAACCAGGCCCACCAAATAAATAAAGTAAAAACACCTATAAAAAGATACAAGAGAGCTTCTAGGTTAAGCATGAAGAGTTGCCACTTGTTGTTTTTCATCATCTGATTGCTCAGGTTAAACGCTTCAATTACTCCAATATCTGGGTCTTCTGCAAGGATATAAAAAACCTGCGAATACATTAATGCTATAATTATACCAGGGACAATCAAAAAGGTTAAACCAATCAAAATAGCAAGCACGAAAAGAAGCATAAAAAGAATAGGTTTAAAACTATTGAACCGACTGAATATTGTTGAAAAACCAACTTTGTTTCCTTTATAAATCTCAAGACAATATAAGGCTATTCCAACCTGAATATAAGCAGAGACACAAACAGACAATATATTTAAAAGGATATTTTCTGGAGAGATCGAAAGGAATATTTGAGGTAAAACAGAAGCTAAGAACAAACAGACAAACACCTGTAAATAAGAGTCTTTTAAAATGGGTTTTGTTTTTTCAACTAAATCTTTGTTAGAAATCATATGTATAAATTTAAATTAATCAATAGGAGCGCCTCTTCTAGGAGCTCTTTTTTTAGGCCAAGAGGCTTGTTTTCCTGTTCTTGGGCTTATAGGCATTATCCTTTTTTCTCTTGACGCCCTGCTTTCATCTTCGCTTGCCATATAGGTAAGGATTGCGGTTAAAATCACGTTGCTTCTAACGTCATCAAAAATTATTTTATCATAAGTGTCTATATTCGTGTGCCACGTATAGTCTCCGTATGACCAATCAAGAGAGGACAAGCTAAACGCGGGCACGCCTGCCGCAACAAAGGAAGCATAATCACTCCCGCCTCCACCTGGCATTCCCGGAAAATCAGTTTTAATATGTTTTTTTATTTTCCCTGGAACGGGAGAGAGCCATTTAGAAATATACTCATAAGAGTTCAAAAATCCCTGACCGCTAATATTAACAACCCTGCCTGTACCATTATCTTGATTAAAAAGAGCCTGAGCATTATCAACAATCTCAGGGAAATCTTCAACAAATGCTCTTGAGCCATTTAGGCCGCCTTCTTCAAACCCCCAGTGACCTACCAGAATTGTTCTCTTAGGGTTTGGATAAAGAGCCTTTAATATCCTCATGGTTTCCATCATTACAATTGTTCCAGTTCCATTATCTGTAGCTCCAGTTGCGCCATCCCAGGAATCAAAGTGAGCTGACAAAATCACATATTCATCAGGCTTTTCCACCCCTTTTATTTCAGCCAGCGTGTTAAATGTGGGAACAATGCCTAAATCCTCTGATGTTGAAACAACCCTAATTTTTGGGCCAACACCACTTTTAACCATTCTATACAACATAGAATAATCTTCCACCCTTAAGTCAATGTTAGGTATTTTTTTTGTGCCAGCGCTAAAAATTCTATTTGCACCAAATCCTCCTGCCCAATTACTAGATAAAATTCCTGCTGCACCAGCCTCTTCAAGTGTTTTTATTATGTTCCATCTATTAACGCCCATTTTTCTGAAATTGGCATTCCATTTTCTTGAAATCTCGCTTTTATCTTTTTTCATTTTTTCATAAGACTCAGGGGTCGCAAATTTTTCCCAGTTATAATCAGGCCTTCCTGTTACCTGGTTCATGCTGCTTAAAACAAACTTCCCTTTAATTGTTGTTAGCCAAGCATTAAACTCTTCTTTATTTTTTACTTCAGGAATCACAGCCAATCCAGCTGTCACCCCCCCTTGTGTAGTAGAGGGACTATAAGCCAACTGCGTTCCAGAAAGAGTTCTGATTCTTGGCGAAACCATATCTATATGGGTAATTCCTCTTTTCCATCCTTGCCACTCTCCAAACTCGTGTATTTTAGCCTTGATTCCCCAGCCGGAATATCGTTGCATTGCCCAATCAGCAGCATTTTTCATTTGGGGAGTCCCAGTTAGCCTAGGGCCAACAACATCCAATAATTCATGAGCTAAAACTTCTAGCTGAGAATTATTTGTAGCTTCAGCAATAATGTTTTTAACTATGTCGTCTTGTGCTTGAACAGAAAAAGAAGCGAATAAGAGAAAGGAATAAAGTGCTTTTTTCATTTATCAAATTTTAAAGATAGCGAAAGATATAAAATTTATTAGAACGCAACTTCTTGACACGAATATTTAAACCGTCCTTAAAGGATATAACTATTAATAAAAGTAAGTGCTAAATAAAAAATAGAGGGACAGAGCAAGCAGCCCAGCCCAGTATAAAAAGTAGCTGTTAGAGCACCGTAGGGAACTAGCTTTTCGTCTGTTGCTGCTAATCCGGCGACAACCCCAGACGTTGTTCCGATCAAACCTCCAAAAACAACAGCATCTCGAGGATTAATTAGTTTTATTTTTTTAGCTATAATGGGAGTCATAATTGTTGTAAAAATTGTCTTTATAACACCCGTAGCTATACTAATTGCGATAACTTCTGAACTTGCGCCAAGAGCACTTCCTGTTACTGGGCCAACGATATATGTGCATGCTCCAGCACCAATAGTGGTAATGCTTATAACATCTGAATAGCCCATTAGAAAAGCGATCAAAGCGCCGGTAAAAAAAGAAATCGTGATTCCTGCAAAAAGAGAAACGACGCCGGCAGTTCCCGCCTGTTTTATTTTAGAGATATCAGCGCTCATAGCCGTTGCTACTATACTAAAGTCTCGAAACATAGAGCCCCCCAAAACTGCAATTCCTGCAAAAAGAGGAATATCTGACAACCCTCCTTCGTTGCCTAAAAAAGCTAAACCTAATCCAATCAAGATAGCAATAGCTGCACCAGGAATTTTATGACGTAAAAGGTTTTTTGAGACCCAAAACGATAACAGCATAATTATTCCAACAAACAGAAAAGCAAATATCAGCCCATTCGTTTCAATAATTTTTTCAAGGATTTCCACACTTATTTTTTTAATATTTTATCGCTACTGCCAATTTTAGAGATCACAGGAACGAGTATAAAACAAACTGCTGTAGCTATAATACCAGCAAACAAAGCGACTAAACCACCAGAAACAGCGGCTTTTACATTTAAGGTTGCAGCCATGGCTACAATTATAGGAATATAAATAGAGCTCCAAAACAAGACGCCTTTTTCAGTCTCGGGAATAAGCCAACCCCTTTTCTTAAGGTAAACACTGGAAACAATTAGCAGTATCATGGCAAACCCAACACCCCCAACATCAGTGTTAACATTGATTAATTTACCTAAAAGGTTGCCTAAAAACTTTCCAATTAAAAAGCAGGCTGCTAGTAAACTTACTCCATAAATTTTCATAATTTTTTTCTTAAGTAAATAATTTTTTGATTTCTTTTTTTGTCACTTTACCCATAACGTTTTTAGGCAAGTCTTGAATAAAAACATATTTTCTAGGTGTTTTATAAGACGGCAACTTATCTTTAAGCCAGTCAATTATGTCAGAGGTTTTGAGTTTTTTGTCTTTTAAAACAACTCCAGCGCCAATTATTTCTCCCCACTCTAAATCTGGAATGCCAACTACTCCACAATCACTAATTTGAGAGTGAGTTCGAAGTACTTCCTCAATCTCTAATGCAGATATTTTATATCCTCCGGACTTGATAATATCAACAGAATTTCTGCCTAAAATTTTAAAGCTATCCTTGTTATAGACAGCAATATCACCAGACTTAAACCAACCAGTTGCTGTGAATGCCTCATCAGTAGCTTTTGACTTTCCCCAATATTCTTTAAAAACTCCAGGACCTTTAATTTGTATTTCACCAGAAGATCCATCAGGAAGACTTTGATTGGATTCGTCAGCAATTCTTATAGACACTCCATGTAAAGGTTGACCTATGTGTCCTGGCTTACGTATGCCATTATAGGGGTTGCTAATTGCCATTCCAATTTCAGTCATTCCATAGCGCTCCAACAGTGTGTGCCCACTTATTTCTTGCCATTCCTCTAACACACTAACAGGCAAAGCGGCAGACCCAGAAACCATTAGTCTAAATTTTAAAAGCTTTTTTGAAATGTCTTCTTTGTCTTTTTCAGGAAGTTTATTAAAAAATGTAATTAGTTTATAGTATATAGTAGGGACTGCCATAAACACATTTACATCTTCTTCACAAAATTTATCAAAGATCACTTTAGCATCAAATTTTGAAATAAATTCACAACAAGCCCCGCTCCAAAGCGCACAGCACAACATATTAACTATGCCATGAATATGATGAAGAGGCAAGACATTAAGGACATGGTCGTCTTTATTCCATTCCCAAGAATTTGTCAAGGCGGTAATTTGAGCTTCAATATTTGCATGAGTAGTTACAACACCTTTTGGCAGCCCAGTAGTTCCACTTGTATAGAGAATAAGAGCTCTGCGTTTTGTGGAAACCTCAGGCAAAAGACAGCTAGCCTTAGGGACGCTGCTATACTCTATAAACCTCACGTTCATTTTTTTAAAAAGAGGGGAAAGGAGTTCTTCAAAAGATTTTGAATAGAGAACAGTAGAAGCCCGCGTGTCATCAAGAACATATTTGACAGAAGACAACGGATGTTTTTCACACAAAGGAACAGCTACACCCCCTGCTCTCCAAATACCCCATTGAACTGCAGCATACTCAAAGCTTGAGGGTACAAGAAAAGCAACTCTGTCTTCATTTAAATCTGTTTTATTGTCTAAAAGATTGCTTGAAATTTCATTTGACCTCTCCAAAAGCTGAAGGTAAGAGTGGTCTTTACCGTCGCTTTTTATTGCCGTTCTATTTGAAAACAGAGTTGCCCTTTCGATTAAATTAATCATACTATAATTAAAGTAGGAATAATTTAATAAAGGAAGGAAGAGTTATGCTAAAAATAGACTCGAGGAAAAGAAAAAATTAGTAACCTCTTTTGTTTTCACCATACCCTATCTTTCTCATACGCAATGATTTAGGGGTAATTTCTAGATATTCGTCTACTTGAATAAACTCCATGCTTTCTTCTAAAGAGAAATCAATCTTTGGTTCAATTTGAACTGCAGCATCTGTGCTTTGAGTTCTCATATTGGTTAGCTTCTTTCCTTTTATAACATTAATGCTAAGATCATCGTTTCTTGTATTTTCTCCAATAACCTGGCCTTTATATATCTCAGCACCAGGAGAGATAAAAAACCTGCCTCTATCTTGAAGCTTGTTTATAGAGAAAGCAGTTGCAGTTCCTGCCTCCATAGAAATTAATGAGCCCTTCATTCTCTCAGGAATATCTCCTTTAAGAGGACCGTACTCTCTAAATCGATGGGTCATCACAGCGTTTCCGGCGGTAGCTGTTAAAATATTATTTCGCAATCCAATCAATCCTCTTGAGGGAATGTCAAACTCGAGGTGTTGTAGAGCTCCTTTAGGCTCCATGACAAGCATATCACCTTTTCTTTGACTTACAAGCTCAATGGCTTTTCCAGAAAACTCATCTGGAACATCAATTACAAGCGACTCCATAGGCTCACACTTCACACCGTCAATTTCTTTATAAATTACCTGTGGTTTCCCAACCTGAAGCTCAAACCCTTCTCGCCTCATTGTTTCAATTAGAACAGATAAATGAAGAATTCCTCTTCCAGATACGTTGAACTTATCCTCGGTAGGGCCATCTTTAACTTTTAAAGCTAAATTTCTTTCTAGCTCAGCATACAACCTGTCTCTTATGTGTCTTGAAGTAACATATTTCCCCTCTTTTCCAAAAAAAGGCGAGTTGTTTATTGTGAACAACATACTCATTGTGGGCCTGTCTATTGCAATTCTTGGAAGCTCTTCGGGAGACTCAAGGTCTGCAATGGTATCACCAATTTCAAAATTTTCTATACCAACAATAGAACAGATGTCTCCAGACCTTGCTTTTTTAACCTGAACCTTTCCCATGCCCTCAAAAACATGGAGTTCTTTTATTCTTGCTTTCTTTTTTATACCATCTGCTTTACAAAGAATATAATCTTTTCCCTCTACCAAGTCACCCCTAAAGATTCTTCCAATAGCAATCTTACCTACAAACTTTGAATAATCTAAAGAAGTAATTTGCATTTGAGGATCACCCTCATTATAAGGAGCCTCAGGAATTACATCAATGACGGCATCTAAAAGAGGATGAATGTTGTCCGTTTTCTCTTTCCAGTCCAGACTCATCCACCCTTCTTTGGAGGACCCAAAGAGCGTTACAAAATCTAACTGGTCTTCACTTGCATCTAGGCTAAACATTAGATCAAAGATTGCTTCTTGAACAATCTCAGGTGTACAGTTTTCCTTATCAACCTTATTAACAACGACAATTGGCTTCAGCCCAAGCTCAATAGCTTTTCCTAATACAAATCGTGTTTGTGGCATCGCCCCTTCGAAGGCATCAACTAACAATAAAACTCCATCAGCCATCTTCAAAACTCTTTCTACTTCTCCACCAAAATCAGCATGTCCTGGTGTGTCAATAACATTAATCTTTACGTCTTTATATACAACAGAAACATTTTTTGAAAGGATAGTTATTCCTCTTTCACGTTCCAAATCATTGTTGTCAAGTAACAGTTCGGTTCTTTCTTTACGATCATCTAAAACCTTACAGTGATCAATAATCTTGTCAACTAAGGTTGTTTTACCATGATCAACGTGCGCAATAATTGCAATATTTCTAATGGAGCTCATAGGGCTAATCTTAAAGCTGGCAAAAATACTCTAATTTATCTCTTCCAAAGAGTAAAAAGAGAATCTTATTCAAAATTGTTAAAGTTTATCTTTTAAAACGCCTCTTATTATTTCTAGATTTTCCAGAGCGTTTATTTGATTTCTTTTGACTGGAGTTTTTTTTCTTTTTAGCTGGCTCAGGGACTATTTTTGGGTCTAATTCAAACCCTTGTGGTATAGATGAAGGAATTTTAAGGTTAATTAACTTTTCAATATCCTCTAAATAAGCATATTCATCAATAGAAACTAATGATATTGCCTCTCCGTTGCTTCCAGCTCGTCCAGTTCTTCCAATACGGTGGACATAATCTTCGGGAATATTGGGTAATTCAAAATTAACTACATGTGGAAGAAGAGGAATATCTATTCCACGTGCAGCGATATCTGTGGCTACTAACACATTTACAGACCCGTCTTTGAATCCCGCTAATGCAGCTGTCCTTGCAGTTTGACTCTTATTGCCATGAATAGCCTTTGCATTTATACTAAAGTTAATCATCTTTTTGCATAAATTGTTTGCACCGTGTTTGGTCCTGGTAAAAACCAAAACCTGTTCCCATTCTCCTGCAATAATTAATTTGATTAGTAGTTCTGATTTTCGTGCTCTATCAACTTTAAAAACACGTTGAATGATAGCCTCTACAGTTGCATTTCCAGGGCTTACATCTATCTGCACGGGGTGGTTAAGAATTCCCTGAGCTAAACTTTTAATTTCTCTAGAAAATGTTGCCGAAAACATCAGGTTTTGACGAACATTGGGGAGCAGACTAATGATATTTGAAATTTCACGATGAAATCCCATGTCTAACATTCTGTCCGCCTCATCAAGAACTAACACTTCAATTTTGTCAAAAAACAACACTTTTTGTCTGTATAAATCAAGCAATCTACCAGGAGTAGCAACCAATATGTCAATCCCTTTATTGATTTTTTTAACCTGAGGCTTTTGGTTAACCCCTCCAAAAACAACTGTTGACTTTAAGTCTGAAAATAAACTATATTCTTGAACATTTTCGTATACCTGAGAGGCAAGCTCTCGTGTAGGAGTAAGAATCAATGCTCTAACAGACCTAGAGGGATGGTGTTTTTGTTTTGAAAGACGTTGTAATAAAGGCAAGGTAAAGCCTGCTGTTTTTCCAGTTCCAGTTTGAGCAGAAGCAAGAATGTCTTTCCCTTTTAAAATTTCTGGAATCGCTTTAGTTTGAATGGGGGTAGGCTCAGAATAACCTTTTTCTTCAATAGCTTTTACAAAAATTGAGTTTAATCCTAAATCAGAGAATTTCATACGGGGTATTAATGTTTTTTTGAGGCAAAAACTTTTCAAAGATAACAAATTGAAAGCTGCGTCTGCTAATTATTTTTCTGTCACGCAAACTTTATAAAAGTATAAGAAAAAAAGTATGTTTATAAGCTAAAATTAATACATGTTAAGAAAGCCCTTGTGCGATAATTTAAAATATTTTAATTTAACATTCTAAATTATTAATATGGAAAATTTTGGAAACAACGGGTCATCAAAAAAAGGAGAATCAACAGCGAAATGCCCCTTTGTGCACGGAGGGTCTACATCCCCTAGTACTTCGCCGCTAAAATGGTGGCCAAAAAGACTTAATCTAGATATTCTTCATCAACATGATGAAAAGACAAATCCATATTCTAAAGATTTCAACTATAGAGATGAAGTTAAAACAGTGGACTTTAAAGCTCTTGAAAAAGACATGTATGAATTAATGACTACACCACAACCATGGTGGCCAGCTGACTGGGAACACTATGGGGGGTTGATGATCAGGATGGCTTGGCACGCCGCAGGAACATATAGAGTTGCTGATGGACGAGGAGGAGCTGGAACAGGAAATCTTAGATTTGCACCTTTAAACTCATGGCCGGATAATGGAAACCTTGATAAAGCAAGAAGATTATTATGGCCTATTAAAAAGAAATATGGCAATAAAATAAGTTGGGCAGATTTGTTTATTCTTGCAGGAAACATAGCTTATGAAAGTATGGGCTTGAAAACATTTGGCTTTTCTTATGGAAGGCCAGACACTTGGCATCCTGAAATTGACATATACTGGGGCCCTGAAGATGAAATTATGGCGCCAAGTGAGAAAAGGCACGCAGAGCTAGAGGATCCATCAACATTAGAAACACCACTAGGAGCTACTCACATGGGATTAATATACGTTAATCCTGAGGGTGTAAATGGAAAGCCTGATCCAATGAAAACTGCGCTTCATGTAAGGGAAACTTTTGCTAGAATGGCAATGAATGACGAAGAGACCGCAGCGCTAACCGCAGGAGGACATACTGTAGGTAAAGCTCATGGTAATGGAGATTCTTCAAAACTAGGAAGGGAGCCTGAGGGAGCAAATATTGAGGATCAAGGATTTGGATGGATAAACCCCACACTTAGTGAAAAAGGAGCAGTAACAAGCGGACTAGAAGGCGCCTGGACTACAAACCCTACCAAATGGGATAACGGTTATTTCGAAATGCTTTTTAACCATGACTGGGAGTTACAAAAAAGTCCAGCTGGCGCTTGGCAATGGGAACCTGTCGACATATTGGAAGAGGATAAGCCTATTGATGCAACTAATCCATCAATAAGAAATAATCCAATAATGACTGATGCGGACATGGCTATGAAAACGGATCCTATTTATAAGGAAATATGTCTAAAGTTTAAAAATGATCAAGAATATTTTTCAAACACATTTGCAAGGGCTTGGTTTAAACTTACACATAGAGATATAGGACCAAAAACAAGATATATTGGGCCAAATTTTCCTGAAGAAGATTTAATTTGGCAAGATCCAGTTCCCGTTGGCAATAAAAATTATAATGAAGATAATATCAAAACTAAAATTTCTAATTCTGGATTGTCAATTTCTGATCGAGTATCAGCAGCTTGGGATAGCGCTAAATCTTTCAGAAATTCTGATTTAAGAGGAGGCGCAAATGGAGCAAGAATATCCTTATCTCCTCAAAAAGACTGGGACGCAAATGAGCCTGAAAGACTTTCAAAAACTCTTTCAGTTTTGAAAACAATTTCTTCAGAAGCAAATATCAGTTTAGCAGACACAATTATTTTAGCCGGCAACCTTGCAATTGAGGAAGCCGCTTTAGCCGCAGGATATAATTTGACAATTCCATTCAAAAAAGGTAGAGGTGATGCTTCACAAGAAATGACTGATATAAACTCGTTTTCAAATCTTGAACCTGCAGCGGATGCATATAGAAACTGGTTTAGTGGAAAATCTAAATCAAGTCCTGAAGAACTAATGGTAGATCAAGCACAGCTTTTGGGCTTAACAGCTCCTGAAATGACGGTTCTTGTTGGAGGCATGAGGGTTCTGGGTGCTAATCATATTGACAATAAAGCTGGAATTTTTTCAGACAAGGAGGGTGTTTTATCCAATGACTTTTTTGTTAACCTCACGGACATGAATAATAAATGGACGATTGTTGGCGAGAATAAATATGAGTTAAGGGATAGACATTCAGGAGACCTTAAATGGACCGCTTCATCCGTTGATTTAGTTTTTGGATCAAATTCTATTTTAAGATCATATGCAGAACTTTATGCTCAGGATGACAATAAAGAAAAGTTTGTTAATGATTTTGCTGCGGCATGGTCTAAAGTTGTTGACGCTGACCTTTTTTAAACTTTTGGTAAAAATCCTTGTCTAATAAAGTAGAAGCATATTTTTCCATATGCTAATTGGATTTAGTTTAACAGGCTTAGGTTTCTTTTGGAGGCTAAGCCTTTTTTTCTGTTATATAATTTTTATATTTAAAGCTTACAAAAAATAATAGTTATGAAAAAATATACATTTAATCTTATCTTTTCAGCTCTTCTTCTAACAACAGCAACCATGTTCTCACAAGAGCTGGTAGTTAAGTCCAATCTGGAGGGCTTAACAATGAGCGTTGGAGAAACATTTAAGCCAACATCTTTTGCAGAAAATTTAAAAGGAGAAAAAATAATGTGTCAGGCAGTTATATACTATAACAAAAAAGGTGTTTTTAGCACGGCGAAGGCAGTTACCGTTAACAGAGGAGAGGGAACAATTAGGGCTAATGAGCCTGGAACTCATGAAATTGTAGCGCTATGTATAGGGCAACAAGGACAAAGGTTAAGTAGAACATTTCCTATTCAGGTTGATTTTCCAAAAGCCAAAGAAATAAAGATTACTCTGTCGGCATCGAAAGTATACGAGGGATCCTTTCTTCCGCTAGACTTTGAAGTTGTTGACGAAATGAATTTTACAAGAAAAAACGAATTTTTTCAGCTAAGCACAGATTCAGACAACATTAAGATAGACGCCTTTAACAATGTTAAAGCGGTATCTCCAGGGAAAGCTATCCTTTCAGCTTCATTTGATGAGATATCAACCTCTTTAACCATAGACATTTTAGACAATCCTGTTGAGAAATTAGAGCTTAGAGCTAGCTTGGATGTTGCGAGAACAGGAGACGTTGTTAGCTACGAGGCAATAGGCTATGATAGTGCTGGTAAGCTAATTGAAGGACTGCCTTTCTCATATACTTTTTCTGGAAAAGCAGTTGATAAATCAAATAACGCCTCAGGCCTAATAATGAACGACGGAAGATTTGTTGCAGAAGTTATAGGAGACTATATGGTGTCTGCAAGCATTGGAAGCAGTTCAGTTTCTAGGCCATTAAAAGTTGTTGGAAGAGGAATTGAAAGAGAGGTTTTAAAAGTTGGAAAGGGTGTTGTAACGGACAAACATACATCTGATTTCTGGGTTTTTGAAGGTGTTGATGGAAGAGACTATGCTGTAACTGGAACATGGGGCGCTGACGGAACTTCTTTCTTTTGGGATGTTACAGATCCGACAAGCATCAAAAAAATTGACAGCGTTAAAGTTGACGCAAGAACAGTTAACGACGTAAAGGTTTCTCAAGATGGAAGAATTTCAGTTATAAGCAGGGAGGGAGCATCAGACAGAAAAAACGGAATTATAATTTTAGATGTTTCAAATCCATATGACGTAAAGGTTCTTTCAGAATACACAAAAAATCTTACAGGGGGAGTACACAATGTGTTTATTGACAACGACCATGTATACGCCCTTAGTGGAAGTCAGAGGTATTACATAATAAACATTAAAGACCCAAAAAATCCAGTAGAGGTTGGAATGTTTGAAGTAGGAAAAGAAGGACAGTCTATTCACGATGTTTGGATTGAGGATGGAATTGCATATTCTTCTAATTGGAGAGATGGGGTTTATTTGGTTGATGTTGGAAACGGAATAGCTGGCGGTTCTCCATCTAATCCAGTAGCCTTTGCAAACTATGATTATGCTACAGGAGCACACCACGCAACATTTCCTTTTAAAAGCAAGTCTACAGGAAAATTTTATACAGTATTAGGAGATGAGATTTTTCCTGATGGCGTAGATGAGAACAACCCAAATATAACAGCTGGATTTCTACATTTTGTTGACTTTTCAGACCTAGACAACCCTATAGAGGTGGCAAAGTATGAGCTTCCGGGACAAGGGTCACACAACTATTGGATTGAAGACGACATTTTATATGTTGCAATGTATGGAGGGGGAGTAAGAATAGTAGATATAAGCGGTGAGCTTTTAGGCGATTTGTTCAGGCAAGGAAGAGAAATAGGATACATCATGACAGGAACATCAGACGCTTACATACCCAACGCTACCATGGCATGGGGAGCACAGCTATATAAAGGATATGTTTTTTATTCTGACTGGAATAGCGGGTTAGGATCGTCAAAAGTATCTGAATTAAAACCAGATAATTCTAAAGCAAATCAGTACATAAACAAAACACCTATAATTGATTAAATGAACAGGTCTCTCTTATTAATTTTATTTGCTGTTACTTTAAGCTATAGCCAGGAATACTATTTTTATGTAGCTGCAGAATCAGACGATACGGTTTCATTAATAAACTTTGATGGAGAAACCACAACCGAGATAGAGAGAATACCTGTTGGTGTTATGAAAACAGAAATTGAGGGTCCGCACGGACTAACAGTTGATCCCTCTGGAGATTATTGGTATCTTTCACTTGCACACGGCAACCCATACGGGTCGCTTGTAAAATATTCAACTGACACAAATAGGCCAGTCGATAAAACCACATTAGGAATGTTTCCGGCTTCAATGCAAATATCTAGTTTGACAGGATTATTATATTGTGTAAACTTTAATTTGCACGGCGAAATGAAGCCAAGCAGCGTTTCTGTTGTTGACCCTGAAACAATGACTGAAATTAAACAAATTCAAACTGGGGTAATGCCTCACGGCTCTAGAATGTCGCCAAATGGAAGATTTCAGTACTCTGTTGCTATGATGTCTGGAGAATTATTTGAGGTTGACGCTTTGACCTTAGAGGTTAACAGAACCTTAAACCTTGATAAAACTCATAACATGAACCACAAAGGGATGTACCATTCACCTGTTAAGCCAACGTGGGTGACACCTCATCCTTTAAAACCAAAAGTTTATGTTGCAGGAAACGGTTCTAACGAGATTATTGAAATTGACACGGAAATATGGGAAATAACCAACAGAATTGATACGGGCAAAGGACCTTATAATATTGACATTTCTTCAAATGGTAAATTTTTGGTTGCAACACTAAAGGGTGATGCAAAAACAATGGTTTGGGAGCTCGATAAAAAAAACCCTTCTGTTGTTTCAAATAATTCTAGTGTTACTCACGGGGTTGTGATTTCACCGGATAGTAAATATGCATTTGTTACCGTCGAAGGTGTTGGAGGCGATCCGGGCCTAGTAGACGTAATAGACTTAAAAAAGGCAAAAGTAGTTAGCTCTATAAGCATTGGAAAGCAAGCTGGCGGGATAGCTTTTTGGAAAATAGAAGAATAATCTTTTGTGGAAGGTTTTGTTGAGGGTTGGTAAAATCAAATATAAGTCATGATAAATTCAGAAAAAATTAGAGAATACTTTCCTTCGTTAAGCAGGATAGACAATAACAATAACCAGATTATCTATTTAGATGGTCCGGGAGGTACACAGGTTCCTATTCAGGTAATTGAAGGAATATCACAATATTACATAAGGTCAAACGCAAACACACATGGTGAGTTTGCAACCAGTAAAGAAACAGATTTTATGATGGACGGCTTAAGAGGTAGAGTTTCTGACATGCTAGGCTCAGAAGGACCAAACACAATATCGATTGGGCAAAACATGACAACCCTTAATTATAGTTTGGCAAGGGCATTATCAAGAAAGTTTAAGGAAGGAGACGAAGTAATAATAACAGAGTTAGACCACGAAGCAAACAGAGGTCCCTGGAGGGTTTTAGAAGAGGTTGGGGTCAAACTGGTTGAGGTTAAGCTTTTAGAAAGCGGCATTCTTGATTATTCAGATTTCAAAAATAAAATAAACGATAAAACCGTTATGGTTTGCATGGGAATGTCTTCTAATGCTTTTGGAACACTTAATGATTTTATTGACATAGGCAGCCATCTAAAAGACAAGGATTGTCTTTTTCTGCTAGACGCTGTCCATTATGCGCCTCACTTTTCAATAAATGTTCAAGAATTGAATTGTGATTTCATGTTGTGTTCTGCATATAAGTTTTATGGACCACATGTTAGTTTCCTTTATTCAAGACCAGGCCTTTTGGACAGTCTAAGCCCAGACAGGCTTGTTGTTCAAGACCAGGAAGCTCCATATATAATTGAGACAGGAACACTAAATCACGCTGCCTGTTCTGGAGTTGCCTCTGCTATAGATTTTATTTCGTCTATTGGAGAGGGGGATTCTTTAAGAGAAAAGCTTGAAAGCGCATATCAAAAAATTAGCAATCACGAATTTGAACTTGCAAAGCACCTATATGACTCGCTTCAAAATTTTCAAAAAATTACTGTGATAGGCCCCGACTTTTCAAGTAAAAAAAGAACTCCAACTGTTTCTTTTGTCCACAATGATTTCTCTCCACAAGAGGTTTGTAAAAAATTAGCCAGTAAAAACATATGTGCTTGGGACGGCCATTTTTACGCACTTAAAGCAATACAGAAATTAGGACTAGAGAGTAAGGGAGGGGTTACAAGGCTAGGGGTCTCCGTGTATAACACAAAACAGGAAATTGATAAGGTGATTGAGGTAATTTCTGAAATCTAACTCTGTTTTTTCAAAAGATTTATGTTGATAAGTGTTTCTAAAACACCTATTACTTTTTCAAGGGTGTTAACCTCAAGCAGGTCTAGGTTTTGAAGATTTAAAAATAAAATATTCTCAGACACAATCGCTTTTTTAACCCTTCTTAGCACCTTGTTTGGCTTGCTCTTTTTGGTGTAGTTAACCTCTTCTAGTTGAATTCGGCTAGTTGTTTCTGTGATGTTATTTTTTATTGAATAATGATTTATTAGGCTGTATGAAAGAAACTGTTTTGGTGTTCTAAAACGGTATTTTATTTGTTCGTTTAATAACCCGGGTAAATTAGCGTAATAATTAATTAAAACGGACTTGTTTAGCGCTCTTGGTGTGTGAAATGTTCTAAAATATTTTTTATCATATCCTTCTAGTTTAGCACTTAACGCTTGAGCTTTTTTGTATCCCCATTTTTTTTTGCTAGAAGGAAAAAAGATTCTTTTAACTTGTTTGTACCATACTCTGTCGGGCTGGCTAGCCCACCTTCCTCTAACTAAGGGTTTTTTATTAATAAAAAAGTCTTCTATTTTGGTTGGCTTTATCAAAAAAGTGTCATCATTGAAGTAAATAAAATGATCAGATAGGCCTTTTATATACTGAAGCATCGATTCAATTGTCGTCGCATTAAAGGTTGGCAACACTTCTAAGTGATCTCTAAAAACCTCTTTGTGATCTATCACTTTTAGTCGTTTTCTATAAGAGTCGTCCCAGTTTTCAGCCTCTTTGATTATGTTTGGGGTTTGTTGGTCTGTTAAGACATAAATATTTTTGACAAAAGGAGCAAATTTAAAGATTGACTTTATTACAAGATTTATTTCATTAACCTGGTTAAACCTTGAGGTGTTAGTGGATTCAGTTTTGTTTTTGTTTGTTATATATGAGTTTCTCTTGCTAATGTGATCCGGGTCCTGCCCGTCTACCCATGTAATTACAGCATCTATTCTTTCCATTTAAACGAAGTAAAAAAGTTTGTTAATAGGCGTGTTGAGAGAATCAGATATTTTTAGGGCGACATCTAAGCCAGGCACAAATTTGTTTTTTTCAACAGAAATTATGGTTTGCCTGCTCACCCCCGCTCTAGAAGCAAGCTCTTCTTGAGTCATCTTCAAGCCCTTTCTATAATCTCTAACTCTATTTACTAGCATATGTAAAACAAACTTTACAAATATAACAATATTTTGTAAAACAAATTTTACTTTATTTCTTCTTTTATATAATTGTAAAACAAACTTTACTTTATAAATGTATACTTTACTTTACATTTGCCCATTCTTCAATACTTTTAAAGACTCCGCATAGGCTTTTTCCTTTTTCAGTCAACGAATATTCAACTCTAGGAGGAATTTCATTGTACTGCATTCTTTCTACCAGACCGTCTTTTGCAAGCTCTTTTAGCTGATCAGCCAAAACTTTTCTTGAAATATTGTCTATACTAGCCGCTAAAAACCCGAACCTTAAAGCTTCTTTGTTTCTTAATCGGCCAATTATTACTAGCTTCCATTTACCCCCTAACATTGAGGTAAAATCGGAAACAGGACAGGCTTTATCTGTTTTATCCATTTGTTACATCTTTATAACCACTTTCTAATAGTTACATTTAGGGTATAAGTTACTTTTAGTTATAATAATTGCTATTATTGCATTTCAAAAATATAAATAACTTTTAATAATTAAACAAAAAGATGTTAAATAATCATTAAAACGTACTCAATTATACACCCCTCGTGTTGATTTAGCTAGTTTTACAGAAATATTAAAAAGATGAAAAAACTATTTGCCTTACTAACATTTGTCACACTGACTTCTTGCAATATGAACTCAAGCACTCAGGAAACAAGTTCTGATGAAACTTTCTCTGCTAAAGACTCCATGTATAATATCCTGGTAGATGAAAGTTTAATAACTTGGACAGGTAAAGAATTATCTTCTAAGCTTCATTATGGTACAATTAATTTAATTTCAGGAAATTTTGAAATATCAGCAGGGTTGATTTCAAAGGGTGAGTTTGTTGTTGATATGACGACAATTATAAATCAGGATCTTCCACAAGAAAGAAGAGCTAGACTTGAAAATCATTTAAAATCAGAAGACTTCTTCTTTGTTGAATCATATCCAGAAGCAAAAATATCTATTTCAGAATCTGAAATTATTGCAGAAGGAAAATGGTTAGTCCTAGGGGAGTTAACAATTAAAAGCTATACTCATCCTATACAATTCGAAATGTCAAACTCACAAGAAGGTTGGAAAGCAAATCTAGTTTTTGATAGATCTAAATATGAAGTCAGGTTTAGATCGGGTACATTTTTTGAAAATTTAGGAGATAAATTAATTTATGACGATATAGAACTTGCAATAAACCTAAAAACTTTGTAATATGAATTCAGATAGACCAAAATGTGGATGTGGAAACACGCAAGATCCGAATGGATATTGTGATGGATCACACCAAAATAAACAATGATTAAAATTATAGCTTTTGGGGCATCGTCCTCAAAAAACTCAATTAATAAAAAACTTGCCTCTTTTGTAGCTAATAAAATTGCTCCTGAAGAGGCAACTATTATTGATCTTAATGACTTTGAAATGCCTATTTATAGTGAAGACAGGCATTCAGATGAAGGAGTTCCTAAAAAAGCATTAGAGTTTAAAAAAATTATTAATGAGAGTAACGGATTGGTTATTTCACTTGCAGAACATAATGGCTCTTATACCTCAGCATTTAAAAATATTTATGACTGGATATCTGTTATTGAAAAAACAGTTTGGGGCAACAAGCCTATATTATTAATGTCTACAAGTGATGGAGCCCGAGGGGGGAAGAGCGTGTTAGAGACAGCTTTATCCCGTTTTTCAAGACAAAGTAATTTTGACATACCTCACTTTATACTACCAAACTTTAGTGAAAATTTTTCAGAAGAATTCGGGATTACTAACCAAACACTACTGAATGAGCTAAAAAAACAAATAATAGAATTTAAAAAACAAGTAGACACACTACTTGACTCCGGATACAATTAAAGTACCATTCCAGTCTCCATCTTTTCCGTAAAACCATGATTCTGTGTTTTTAAAACCAGCAGCTTTAAAAAACGTAAGCCAATCTTTTTTTGCAAACATTTTCATGGTTGTTATACAGCAATCTTCTTGCCAGGTATGAGAGGGCTTGTTTTCTTTATAATAATCAATACCCATGATTAGCTTCCCCCCTTTAAGGATCCAATTATCATGAATATGCTTGATTAGTTTGTCTGGACTTTCAAAATAGTAAAACACTTCCATGGAGTGAACTATATCAACTTTTTTATCTGGACTCCAATTCATTAGGTCGCTACAGTAGTATTTGTTTTTATTGTCAAGGTTTTCTGCTTTTTCAATCATATTAGAGGACCCATCAACACCAATCGCTTTTTTACAGTTAGGATTTGAGCCTATATTTCTTACAACCCAACCATTTCCACAACCAGCGTCTATAAAACTAAACTCAGACAATCCCTTAGTTGAATTTTCAAGCATATTCTTTACAGATGAAGAATGGCCTTCCGCCATGCCCTCATCCTTTCCCTTTATCACCCAATCACTAAAAACCTTAATAGGTGTTCCCATGCTCTATTTAGTCTACTTTAATTAATTTGTGAGTCACTGTTGAGCCACAGACTGAAACAATATATAAATTAGAGTTATTCAGATCATCGATTTGAGGATAATAATCATTGTCTATCAACTCATTTACAAAATCAGGAATTGTATCACTGTGACCAACCACAAGTGTAGTCTTCCCAATATTTGATTTTATAAAACCATCGTAATCAATATCAGAGGGAGAATAAAAAACAAGTTCAAGATTATTTTTTTTTGCTAATGGCTCAACTGTTTTTAATGTTCTTTTATAATTAGTTGAGTAAATTTTGGACACCTCTTTATCTGAAAAATAATTTTTCCAGTTCTGAGCTCTTAAGAAACCTTTCTCGTTTAAATCAGGATTTGGTTCAGATTTATCAGCACGAACTTTTTCTGCATGTCGAATAAGATAAAAAGTTGAGCAGTTATCATGAGAAGCTTCACCCAAAAAAAAAGACAGGAACAATAATGTTTTTAAAAGAATCACAGTATTATCTTTCTTCTGCTTATTATGTATATAAGATATGTAATTATAATAACTAGCGGCTCCCATATTAAAAGATAGTATGGCCAATCGCCAATTACTAATGGATTACTAACCTCGGGAGCAGCATTTACATACATATAGTTAGAGCCTAGTAAAAAATTTATAGGCATGATTATAACCATAAGAATATTTAGATGTACCCAAATCTTAAACCATGAAAACTTTGGCAGCTTCATGTCTAAATGAAGAAACATAAATATCGGCAAGGCAATTATAAAACTATGCGAGATAAAATAGTTAAGATAATATCTTAAACTGCCATCAAAATGATTAAGTTGTGGAGTTAAAATGGCCATGGCCCCCCCTATGACCCCCGTGTAATATACAAATTGAAATAACTTTTCCTTTTTCTTCACAAAAGGAAGAACACAACAAATAAGTGAAGAAATTCCACATAAGTGAAGAGGAATAGTATATTGAATATCCCAAGTACCACTCATAAAATAATCTAAATTTTCAGAAATAAAATCAAGAATCATTATTATTCCAATAATATATGTAACCTGTACTTTTTGTTTTCTGTTTAGAAATCTTCCAAGAATTAGCGGAACTGAAATAAAAACTAGAGAAAACAAAGCCCAAGTCTTCCATTCATCAGACATAAATTCAATTATATATATAGGGATTGGATTCTCTTTCATAAACAATAGGTTTTCAAATGTATAAAAACTATTTAACTAAGGTTGAAAAAGAAAGACTTTCTCAATAGGTCAAGACTTTTTGGAACAGCAGTATTCGCATCTTCATTACCTTCAAACTCAAGGGATATATATCCTCTATAATTGTTTTCCCTCATAAGCTCTCCAATTGATTCGTAATCAATATTAACCTGGTTAAAGGCAGGCCATTTCGCACCTCCAAAATATGTTTTAGCCTGAATAAGGCACGTGTGTGGCGCTAGCTCGGCAAGTTGTTTTTTACGATTATCAAAAAAGTTCCCCGTATCTAAAGTTACACTTAGCCATGGAGAGTTTATAGCGTTAACAATTTTCATCACGCCTTTAGAAGTTAATCCAAGCCCCCAGTGGTTTTCTAAGCCGAGAACAACACCGCATTTTTCAGCAGTAGGAATACATTGTTCTATAGAATCTATAACCCACTTGAACCCCTCTTCCTCAGTATACCCTTCAAGAACAGCCTCTACCCCTTTATTTTCCATTAGCACATCAAACTCTGAGTTATCCCCTACAGGTTTTGTTGTTCCCCATCTTCCAGTATTTATTCTAATAGTTGGAATTCCGAGTGAATATGCAACTTCAATTTGATGTTTTGTTAACTCAACATTTTCTTTTCTTTTAGAAGCATCAGGACTAACAAAACTTTGATGTGTTGAAAGACCCATGATATCTAATCCTGAATCAAATGCTCTTTTTTTAATTTGTTGTAAATAATTATTCTCTTCTGATTCCATTTGGATTAGCAATAACTCTATTCCATCAAACCCAAATTCTGACGCTTTATCAATACAATATTCAATAGGAGTTTCTCTTCCATTGAATTGCCAAAAAGAATATGTAGAAACACCAATAGGGTTATGCTTTATGTTTTTAACAACACTTTTTTTAGTAGAATTTAAATTGGTGCAACCAATTAGTGGGGCACCAAGCGTAGCCGCTGTGATTGATTTTATAAGGGATCTTCTTTTCATGTTAACGAATTTTATTTTTTTTATTGTAATTTAATAAATCAAACTTTAAATTAATCTAAACAATGAAAAAAATAAAAATCATGGTTGCGTTAGCTTTGGCTTTTGCGTCAACCGGAATAACTGCTCAAGAGCAGCAGGTAGCAAATTTTACATTTCTTGATGTCCCAACTCAAGAGATAGGAAAGTTTATTAGGCTTCATAAACAAGTAACTGATATGACTATGGAATATAGAGAACATCAAAACCATTGGTTATTAACTCACTTTCAGGGATCAGGATCAAATGTAGTAATATGGTCTAATTACCCTTCAGTAGAAGAAGTATATAAAGATAACGCTCTAGCTGCAATTGGCAAGAAATGGGAGGCTCTTGAAGGTCAAGAAAAAGAAGAATTTGAAAAATTAGTTTCAGAATACATGGCATATTGGTCAGGACACACTGATGAAATTAGAGTGATAGACTGGGATAACAATGTTAAGCATTCAGAAAACATGGATTGGGATACTCGTTTTTATGCTTTGTTTGGAAACTATCAAACAACAGGTAATACAGAATTAGTAGGAGACGCTTTTAACAGCTGGCTTATTTTTCCTGGAATAGAAGATGGCTCAGTTCAATCAGGAGGATTTTCTTCTCACTTATCAGGGTCAGGGTCAGATCTTCAAGTATGGACAATTCATTCAACTCTTGAGGATTATGTAAATTCAATTTCTCTTCAAGGTAATACTGAGGGAAGAAGTACTTTCTGGCAAAATGTGGCAGGAAATCATACTGACAACATGTATGTTCACAGAGGTCATGTAGTGAACGGAAAATTTGATCTAGCAGGTCCAAACAATTAATTAAAACAAAACAATATAATATGAAAACAATAAAATTATTTCTGGTATTGCTGTTTACTGCATCAATATCAGCGCAAGGTGTTGTTGATATAACATACTTTGATATACCAGCTGACAAGGTTGGAGAGTTTATTAAAACACATAAACAGTTTATGGACATATCTTTAACTGATGATAGAAAAGTTGAAGGTCAATGGGTTTATCGCCATTGGTATGGATCAGGACATTCTGTAGTTGTAGAAACATATTTTGCCTCTGCAGCAGATGCCGTTAATGATGATCCATGGGCAGGCTTTAGACAAGCATGGCAAGCTGCTTCTGAAGCAGAACAAAAAAGAGGGTGGAACAAAGAAACAGATACAGAATACTCTACTGAAGAAATGGGCGCAATAGGTCAAAAATATGCTTCTTTTCTTGGCAATCATAGCGATGAAATCAGAAATGTAGATTTTGACAATAATTTTGTTTCAAAACCAGATGTTAACTGGGACACCAATTTTGTTTTAGTTGTTGGAAATTACAACTCTAAAAGTGCAGATTGGAGCAAATTAGGACAATCATATATGGACTGGCAAACTAAGCCTGGAGTAGAAAAAGGACTCCAATTAGGAGGAGGATATACTTCTCACTTTTCAGGAAACGGATATGATGTTAGATTTTTTAGCGCATATGCTAATCTTGTAGATTTTGCAAAAGCTATAACTACTGATAGTGTTGCAACAGAGGGAGGCGGAGCAGCTTTTTGGCCAGAAGTAGCTGGAGAGCATGAAGATCAAATCTATATTCATGTTGGGCATATTGAAGACGGAAAATTTGATCTAGCAGGTCCAAACAATTAATTAAAACAAAACAATATGAAAATTTTAAAAACAATCAAAATGAGAAAATTATTTTTAATTATTGCCCTTGTTTCTCTAGCACCACTTTCAGCACAAGGTAATGGTGATTTCGTTTCTTTTCAATTTGTTAAGACTACACCAGGAGAACAGTACAATGTTATATTAAACGAAAAGTGGAAGGACCTTCATCAAATGCGAATAGATGAAGGAACAATAACTGGATGGGACACCTGGTGGAGAGTTGGGGCTACCTCCGAATCTGATTGGAACCTGTTAATTGTAACAGTTGCCAATCATCCAGATAGCCTGAACGCTAATGTAGGAGTTCCAAAAATGAGACCTGACTACAGCGCAATGGATAGAGAAATCTTTTTAGAAAAAAACTCAAAAGCAAGAACTCTTGTTTGGCAAAACATATATGTCAACAAGGGATTAAATTTTACAGGTAATAACGGAGAGACTCCGGCTGTTCCTCAAGTTGCTGTTATAAATGCCATGAAAACAGACTATTCTAATGATGCAAAATATGAGCAACTAGAAAATAGTCTAAATTCTGGAGGTTTGGGAGCTAGATTAGGATGGGGGCTTTTAAAAAGATTAGATAATTATGGCGATGCAATACACCATAATTATATGACTGTAGATTTTTATGAAAAAATGTCTGACTTGATGCTCTCAAGAGTTCCGACTGAGAATGTTCCAAGACAATTACAAGAAGTTCTTAGGATGAGAGAACATAAAAGCAGTATTACTCTTTGGTCAGGAATCTCTCTAAGACCAACGGAATAATTTTCTAGATCAAATAAAAAGAAAACCCCTCCTTTTAGAGGGGTTTTTTTATTTTTGATATTATGAGACAGTTATCGATATTTATTTTATTTCTTTTTTTATTACAAGGATGTTATTTAAGAGATAACCCTATAAAGACATCTATGAAAAATGATGATTTTTTAACTGAAATCCTTAAAAATAAAAATGAATATGAAATCCAGATAGCCTATACAGAAGTTACAAGAGATAGAGATGGCGAGCCAGTATTTAGAGATTTTGAACTTCAAGTTGATGAAGAAAAATATTTTTATCCAGCAAGCACAATTAAGCTACCTATTATAGTTTTAACTCTTGATAAAATAAACGAACTTAGGGCAACAGGAATTGATATTACAACTAAATCAAAAATCTTAATTTCATCAACTCATGACGGGAATAACCAAATTCAAAAAGACAGTATAACTTCTTTTCAAAATTTGATTGCTGATGTTTTTCTAGTTAGCGACAACTCATCCTCAAACGTACTAATTGATTTTATAGGATATAATAATTTTAATGTTAAAATGGCGGAAGCAGGATTTAAAAACACATATCTAAATCATAAATTCAATCCGGATCCTTATGTTAATATTAATTGGCAAATAAAGACAGTCAAAAATGAATTAATATCACCAAATGATAATCAAATTATAATTACTGCAGATCAAAATATTTTAGGATTAAAAAAAGGAAAAAAGAAATTTCAAGACGGTATAGCAATCACAGGATCCCTTGATTTTTCTCAAAAAAATCGATCTTCAATAAAAGACATGCACAATATATTAAAAAGAATAATTTTTCCTTTAAAGTTTGATAAAGACAAGACTTTTAATCTTAACGTTGAGGATTATGATTTTTTAAGATATTGGATGAGTAGATTTACTTATGAAGATATTGGAGATAAATTTAAAACCAAAAAAAAATATTTTGACTCTTATAATAAGTTTTTTATTCACGGAGAGGATACAATTGTAAACGATAGAAACATTAGAGTATACAATAAAATTGGGCAGGCTTATGGAACTTCAGTAGACAATGGATACATAAAAAATTATCAGGATGATGTTGAGTTTTTTCTAACAGCAACTATTTATACAAACAAGAATAAAACAATTAATGACAATGTATATGAGTACAATCAAATTGCGATACCCTTTCTTTCAAAATTATCTCAATCAATATACTCGAGATTATCAGAATGACCTCATCAAAATAATTAAAAAGGGCAGAAGAACTCATGTCGTAATTAAAGTTTGGCAAGCGTATATTCTATTAAGTTTTCTACAGTTTTTTCTGGGCTCAAGCTATATTCTTCTAAATTTCTGTTGGCAAGTATTGCGTTTAAGGAGATTGCCTTATGCCCTAAAAGCTTAGACATTGCATAAATAATTGCAGTTTCCATTTCAAGGTTTGTAGCATAATAATTTTTGTACTTAATCTTCTTAATTTCACTTAGATTGTTCTTGTGAGAGGTGCTCAAACGTATGGACCTTCCCTGTGAACCATAGAACCCTCCACATGTTATGGTGATCCCACTATTAACATCAGTTGAATTAAATTTATCATATAATTTACTTGAGCAATCATAGCAATATAATTGATCTTGAATTTGATGGTTTTCGCATATATGTTTTGTGAAGTCTTTGTTATCTATACTGGATAAATCATAATTTAACATAAAACCATCAATATCGATTGCCATTTTACTTAATAAGAAAGAATCAACAGGAACATCATCTTTAATTGCACCGGAAGTACCAATTCTTATTAAATTAAGAGACTTTCTTGAATTTAAAACTTCTCCTGTTTGTAAATCTATATTAACCAAAGCATCAAGCTCATTTAAAACAATATCTATATTAGATGAACCAATTCCAGTTGAAACAACAGTGATTCTTTTTGATTTATAAGAGCCTGTTACAGATTTAAATTCTCTATTCTGAGTTTTGAATTCAATCTTATCAAAATGTTTAGTGATTTTATCTACCCGAAATGGGTCGCCGACCAAAATGACTGTTGAAGATAAATTTTCAGATTTGAGTTTTAAATGATATACCGAACCGTCTTTGTTTAGTATTAATTCTGATCTATCCATTATTTCTTTAGTAGACCTAATTCTACTAATCTTTCATTTAAGAACTCTCCAGCGTTAATATCATCAAATGATTTAGGAGATTCTTCACAAATACAAGATTCTAAAACATTTAACTTCATTTCACTTACTGGATGCATGAAAAACGGAATAGAATATCTAGACTTTTTTAGCAATTCCCTATCGGGATTTATAACTCTATGAACTGTGGATTTTAATAGATTATTAGTATGTCTAGACAACATGTCTCCAATATTTATCATTAACTCATTTTTACTAGCCATTGCATCAATCCACTCGCCATTAGAGTGCTGAACTTGCAATCCCTTACCATGAGCTCCCATAAGCAAAGTAATAAGATTTATATCTCCATGAGCAGAAGCACGAACAGCCTCTTTAGGATCATCTAAAATAGGAGGGTAGTGGATGGGTCTTAATATTGAGTTTCCATTTTTAATATATTTATCAAAGTAATTTTCCTCAATATTTAAATACAATGCTAAAGCTCTAAGAATATATTTTGCTGTATTTTCTAATGAGGAGTATGCTTCCTTGCCAACTTTATTAAAGTCAGGTAGTTCATCAACATGGATATTAGGAAAATAATTGTATTTATCCTTCTCTTCTTCTTCAACATGTTGACCAAAATGCCAGTATTCTTTTAGATCACCGTGTTTACTTCCTTTAGCGCTCTCCTTGCCAAAAGAAACATATCCTCTTTGACCTGAATATTCTGGGAATTCATATTTAGTTTTAACTTCATCTGGGAGATCAAAAAATAATTTAATTTGCTTGTAAAGTCTTTCAACAAGCTCATCAGATAAAAGATGGCCTTTAACCGCACAAAAACCTATCTCTTGAAAAGCCTTACCTATTGATTGAACAAATTCTAGCTTACGATGAGGGTCTTCACTTAAAAAATCTCTAAGATCTAGCGATGGTATCTTCTTCATAAAAATGTTTTATTAGTATTTGGCAAATATACAAAATGTTGATAAGGATAATGTTGAGGGATGGTTAGAGATTATGAAGAATGACTTACACAAGGACTATACTTTTATAAGATTTTATTGTTTTTAATTAGTTTAGAAACATACTTTCCCAGGATATCAAACTCAAGATTCACCTTGCTTCCAGTACTAATCTTTTTAAAATTTGTGTTTTCGTAAGTGTAAGGAATAATTGCTACGGAAAAAGAACTGGTAGATGAGTCAACAACTGTTAGACTAACACCGTTTATAGTTATTGACCCTTTTTCTACAGTTGTGTTTTTTTCAGAATGCTTAAAAACATATTTCCAACTACCGTCAGTTTCTAATGACTCTATACAAACAGCTACTTCGTCAATATGACCTTGAACTATATGGCCATCAAACCTTGAATTAACAGACATCGACCTTTCAAGATTAACAACATCCCCTGGGTTTAACTCTCCAAGATTTGTCTTATTGAGGCTTTCTGCTATCACAGTAACGGTATATATATCCTCATTAAGATTAACCACAGTAAGACAAACACCATTATGACATAGGCTTTGATCAACTTTAAGTTCCCTTGTTATTGATGATTTTAGTGAAATATTAAGGTTGCCTTTGTGTTTTTCTATTTTCTCTATAGTTGCAACACATTCTATTATACCCGTGAACATTATTATCTTTATTTTTGCTTTGTAAAATTAGCAATTAATTAACTAGTGGTAAACTCAAAAAAAATAAATATTGGAATTTCAATTGGAGATCCAAACGGTATTGGAATTGAAATAATTTTAAAAGCACTTTCCGAAAGTAATTTTCATGAGGAATGCAATTTTCTAATTTATTCTTCACTTGATTTAATTGTTAAGCAAAAAGATTTATTAAAGATTAAAACCCTACCTCTAAAAAAAATACATTCTGTTGATGAAATAGAATCTGACCATATAAACATTAAAGAAGTTTTTTCTAACTCTAAGTTTGAATTTGGCAAGAAGGACAAAGAAGTTTCAGCAAGGGGTATAATCTCTTTTAAAGAAGCAGTAAATGATGCTGTTAAAAGAGAAATTGACGTTTTAATAAGCGCCCCTATTAATAAAGAATTAGCTTATTCTAACACATTTAAATTTTCAGGCCACACAGATTATCTAAAAAACACCCTCAAAAATGACCCTATGATGTTGATGGTTTCAGATAATCTAAAATTAGGCTTGTTGACAGAGCATATACCAATAAAAGATGTTGTTAAAGAAATAACAACCAAAAAAGTAATTAAAAAAATAAAAACTTTAAGAGAAACTTTAATTAAGGATTTTGCAATAAGAGAGCCGAAGATTGCAATCCTTGCCATTAACCCTCACGTTGGAGACAATGGAGTAATTGGGAATGAAGATCAAGAAAGATTACTGCCTGCAATTGCAGCAATTAATAACGGCAATAATTTAATTTACGGCCCGTTTTCAGCAGATACTTTTTTTTGCAATGAAAACTTTAAGAAATATGACGGCATTCTAGCAGCATATCACGATCAAGGATTAATTCCATTTAAAACAATCAGTTTTGGCAACGGAGTTAATTATAGCGCAGGGTTAACAATTATTAGAACATCTCCAGATCACGGTACAGGGTTTGATATCGCGGGTAAAGGAATTGCTAGTCCAGCCTCATTCATACAAGCATTGAAAGTAGGGATAAATATATACAGGTCAAGAAATACGATTGTTTGACATTAAATAGATAAATTTTTATAAATTTGCCGCTCAATAGTTGAGTGATGAAATCGCTTTCGCCATATTTGATTAAATTTTCAGGCTTGAAAGAAGGAATACACTGCTTTAACTATGAGCTAGGAAATAAGTTCTTTAAAAATTTTGACTATTATGATTTTCTTGATGCTAAATTGTTAGCAAATCTTGAACTTGAAAAGAAACCAACACTGCTAAATCTAAAATTTTCATTTAGTGGAGAAATAGAGGTTCAGTGTGATGTTTCTATGGAAAGCTTTAATATGGGTGTGAACACAAACTACAGTGTAGTTATAAAATTCAAGGACAACATTACGTCATCAGACGATAAAGTTGTTTTTTTACCTTCAGGATCTCACAGCATAGATGTCTCTCGTATGATTTATGAAAGCATCATCTTAGCTGTTCCACAAAAAAAAGTTCATCCTGGGATAGAAAATGGATCATTAAAATCAGAAATAGCAGAAAAATTAAAAGAACTTAAACCTAAAAAAAATTTTAAAGAAAAAACTGACCCTAGGTGGGACAAATTAAAAGATTTATTATAAATGGCACATCCTAAACGTAAAATATCTAAAACAAGAAGAGATAAACGTAGAACTCATATTAAGGCTGAAAAGCAGCAAATATCAATATGTAAAACTACTGGCGAGTCACACCTATATCACAGAGCCCACTGGCACGAAGGAAAGCTTTATTATAGAGGAAAAGTTCTAGTTGATTCATTAGAATCAGAAAATAACTAGTATCTTAAATTATCAATTTAACTGTCTAAAGACATAATTGATGTTAGTATGATATCTAACAAAACAAACAAAATAAAAGCGGCCATTACTGCTGTTGGAGGGTACATTCCAGAAGACTTTATTTCCAATAGAGATTTAGAAAAAATGGTTGACACTAATGACGATTGGATAACCGCAAGAACGGGCATTAAAAAAAGAAGAATTCTTAAAGAAAAAGGGAAGGCAACTTCTTTTTTAGCAGCAAACGCCGCAAAAGATTTACTCAATAAAAAGAAAACTGACCCTAAAACTATTGACTTAGTAATTGTTGCAACAATAACCCCAGATTATCATGGTGCATCTACTGCTCCAACTGTAGCCTCAGAAATAAACGCAACTAATGCATATGCTTTTGATGTAAACGCAGCTTGCTCAGGTTTTTTATATGGCATGTCAACAGCTACAAGCTATATTGAGTCGGGGAGATATAAAAAAATACTTCTAATAGGGGCAGACATGATGTCTTCTATTGTAGATTATACAGACAGATCAACCAGCATCCTTTTTGGTGATGGAGCTGGAGCAGTTTTAGTAGAGCCCAGCGCTAATAATTTTGGCTGGGAAGATGAATATTTAAGATCAGACGGGGTCGGAGCACAATGGTTAAAAGTAAAATCAGGAGGATCGTTGTATCCAACATCAAAAGAATCACTGGATAATAGATGGCATTATATAACGCAAGACGGAAAAACAGTGTTTAAGTCAGCTGTTTCAGAAATGGCAAACGCCGCAGAGCAAATTATCAAGAGAAATAATCTAAATCCAGAAGAAATTAAATATTTATTGCCTCATCAAGCTAATAAAAGAATTATTGATGCTACCGCAGAAAAGATTAATTTAGATAAAAATAAAGTTTTAATGAACATAGAAGAATATGGAAATACTACTGCAGCAACCATACCGTTATTAATGTACGACTATGAAAAGGAGTTTAAGGAGGGGGATAAATTAATACTTGCAGCTTTTGGAGCTGGATTAACATGGGGTGCAGCATATTTAACATGGGCATACAATTAAACTATATAACATGGATATAAAAGAAATACAAAACTTAATAAAATTTGTCTATAAATCTGGTGTTGAGGAAGTAAAAATAGAAAGAGAAGGATTTAAAATTACAATTAAGACAAAGAAAGATATTACTAAGCAAGTTCTAGTTGAGGATATTTCCTCAACAAACACAATTACTTCTCAAGCTGTTTCACCTACCCATCAGGGGGCTGTTCAAGAAAATAGTTCTCATTCTCAGGCTACAAAAGTAGAGAATGAGAACCACATAGTAGTTAAGTCACCAATAATAGGAACTTTTTATAGAAAGCCATCACCTGATAAGCCCTCATTTGTTGAGGTTGGAAAAAGTGTTGTTGAAGGAGATATTCTATGTGTAATTGAAGCCATGAAATTATTCAATGAAATAGAATCTGAGATATCAGGAAAAATTGTTAAAATACTTGCTGAAGATCAAAGTCCTATTGAGTTTGATCAACCACTTTTTATTATTGATCCATCTTAAAAATGTTTAATAAAATATTAATTGCTAATAGGGGAGAGATTGCTATGCGCATCATCAGGACTTGCAAGGAAATGGGCATTCAAACTGTCGCAGTATATTCAAAAGCAGACGAGGATAGTCTTCATGTGAGGTTTGCAGATGAAGCTGTTTGTATCGGACCTTCAGCTAGCTCGGAGTCATATTTAAAGCCAGCTAATATAATTGCGGCAGCAGAGATTACAAATGCCGACGCTATTCATCCAGGATATGGGTTTTTATCTGAGAGCAGTAAATTTTCTAAAATATGTCACGATCATAAGATAAAGTTTATTGGTGCATCACCTGAAATGATTGATAAAATGGGAGATAAAGCGTCTGCAAAAGAAACGATGAAAAAAGCAGGGGTTCCGACAATTCCTGGTTCTAAAGGGCTTATCCCAACCCTTGAAGACGCTCAAAACGTTGCACTTGAAATAGGATATCCTGTAATGCTTAAGGCCACGGCAGGTGGTGGAGGAAAGGGAATGAGAATAGCCAAAAGCCCTAAAGATTTAGCTAGTGCATGGGAAATAGCTAGAAAAGAATCAAAACTTGCTTTTGATAATGACGACATGTATCTAGAAAAATTTATTGAAGACCCAAGGCATATTGAAATTCAAATTATAGGTGATTCTTATGGAAAAGCTTGTCATCTTTCTGAAAGAGATTGTTCTATTCAAAGACGTCATCAGAAGCTAATTGAGGAAACACCTTCCCCTTTTATGACTAAGCCATTAAGAAAGGCAATGGGCGAGGCTGCTGTAAAAGCAGCAGAATCTATTAAATATGAAGGAGCGGGAACAATTGAGTTTTTAGTTGACAAACACAAGAATTTCTACTTTATGGAGATGAATACAAGAATTCAAGTTGAGCATCCAATTACTGAGCAAGTTATAGATTATGATTTAATACGAGAACAAATTTTAGTTGCTTCAGGTAAAACAATTTCCGGGAAGAATTATTTTCCTAAATTATGTTCTATAGAATGTAGAATAAATGCTGAAGATCCAAATAATGACTTCATGCCAAACCCAGGCAAAATATTGACACTCCATTTTCCAGGCGGACATGGTGTTCGTATTGACACTCATGTTTATAGTGGATATTTAATACCACCACATTATGATTCTATGATTGCTAAATTAATTACTACTGCTCAAACCAGAGAAGAGGCAATAAATAAGATGAAAAGAGCTTTAGATGAGTTTGTAATTGAAGGGGTAAAAACAACAATTCCGTTTCATCAAAAATTATTAGAAAATCCAGACTTTTTGTCTGGCAATTACACTACAAAATTTATGGAATCATTTGAGATGTAGATTTAAATTATCTCCATTTCAATTAATTTTTCTGCTATTTGAATAGTATTTGTTGCCGCCCCTTTTCTAAGGTTATCCGCAACAATCCAAAGATTTAATCCACTCTTAATGCTAAAATCTCTCCTTATTCTACCAACAAACACCTCATCTTTATTTGCTGAATTAATAGGCATAGGATATTTGTTTTTTTTAGGATCATCTTCAACAATTACTCCAGGAGCATTTTTTAAAATTTCAAAAACACCATCAACTTCAAATTCATTTTCAAACTCTATATTTACTGATTCTCCATGACATATTTCAATCGGTACTCTTACAGCTGTAGAAGTTATTTGAATACTGTTGTCATTTAAAATTTTTCTAGTTTCATTAATAAGCTTATTTTCTTCTTTAGTATACCCGCCTTCCTCAAAAACATCACAGTGAGGTAATAAATTTTGATCAATAGAATAAGGGTACACTTTTGAGCTATCCCGCCCACCTCTCTCATCGTTTAGTTGATCTATAGCATTTTTTCCTGTGCCAGAAACAGATTGATATGTTGAGATTACAAGTCTTTTAATTTTATATTTTTCGTGAAGAGGAGCTAATACAACAAGCATTTGCATTGTTGAACAATTTGGGTTTGCGATTATATAGTCATCTTTTGTTAAAACATTAGAATTTACTTCACTTACAATTAGTTTTTTTGTTGAGTCCATTCTCCATGCAGAAGAATTATCAACAACTCTTGTCCCAATTTCAGCAAACTTGGGAGCCCATTCTAGAGAGGTTGACCCGCCTGCAGAAAACAACGCAATGTCTGGTTTCATATTGATAGCGTCATTAAGAGAAACAACATTATATTCTTGTCCATTAAATGAAATTTTATTTCCAACAGACTTTTGTGAAGCAACAGGGATAATCTTTTCTACAGGAAATTTTCTTTTTTCTAAAAGTTGAAGTAATACAGATCCGACAACTCCAGTTGCGCCAATAACAGCTACCTTCATATTAGTTATTTTTTTTCATTTTTTTATAATACACAGCACGACTCAAGGGTTCATATTTATCCTTTTCACCAATTACAACGATATCTTTTTTTTTGTTCTTTCTAAAACTATAATTAGCAATATTTCCAGATTTTTTACAAACAGCATGAACTTTTGTAACATATTCTGCTATAGCCATTAAATTTGGCATAGGACCAAAAGGATTACCAAGATAGTCCATGTCTAAACCAGCAATAATCACCCTTATACCATTGTTTGCAAGATCATTACACACAGAGACTATACCATCATCAAAAAACTGAGCTTCATCAATTGCCACAACATCACAGTTTTCAACCTTATCTAAAATATCTGACGAATATTTAACCTCAGTTGATTCAAGCTTGCTTTCATCATGGGACTCAATATAATTTTTGCTTCTGGAATCAATAGTAGGCTTAAAAACTTTATATTTTTGATTTGCTATTTTTGCTCTTTTTATCCTTCTTATAAGCTCCTCAGTTTTACCAGAGAACATTGACCCGCAGATTACTTCAATCCAGCCGAATTGTTCGTTGTTATATGACGGGTTTTCTAAAAACATTTTGTAATTTGATTTACAATTAAAGCAAATTTATCAAAAAGTAATTCATTATAATAATAAACTAGAGTGTTTAAAAAAATAGAAAATAAAATAAAAGCAATTGCACTTCAAATTCATAATTCAACCTCTAAAGAGAAGGATAAAATCTATGAGAAGTCAAAATATATATATGAGTTAGCGATAATTCATAAATTTCTTTCAAAGAGACAAAAAAACTCTGAATGGGACTTGCATTCAGAAAAACTTAAAGAAACGCTTAATAAATTAAATTTACATTCAGAAAAACCAAATGAATTACCACATAACGAAAGCGAAATAACCCCATTAATTGACACAATTAAAGATTTAGTAACTGAAATACCAGAATCGGAAGATGATAAATGACCCTCAACTTTTTATAGTGCCAACACCAATTGGTAATATGGAGGACATTACAATAAGAGCAATTGAAACTCTTAATAATTCAGACTTAATTTTAGCAGAGGATACAAGACATGCAAAAAAACTTCTTAGTGAATATAAAATTTCAACTAAAATACAAAGCTATCATTTGAATAATGAACACAAAAAAGTCAATGATTATGTTGAGTTAATGATTTCAGGAAAGAAAATTTCTTTAATTACAGACGCAGGAACTCCTTGTGTTTCAGATCCTGGATTTTTATTAGTCCGCGAGGCAATTAAAAAGGAAATAATAATTACATGTTTGCCTGGGGCAACAGCTTTAATTCCTGCACTAGTTTTGAGCGGCCTGCCAAGCGAAAGTTTTATATTTGAGGGTTTTTTACCACGAAAAAAAGGCAGAAAAAAAAAGCTAATAGAGCTTTCCCAGAACACCAGGACCACAATTATATATGAATCTCCCTATAGGGTTGTTAAAACATTAACAGATTTTTTAGAATATTTTGGTGAGGAAAGACAAATTAGCTTGAGTCGAGAAATATCAAAAATATATGAGGAGAC
>JABGTW010000049.1 GCA_018646865.1 Cryomorphaceae bacterium
AACATAAATAGAAAACTCATGAAAACTATTCCAAGTGCAGGAATATTTGAAAGTTTATATTTTAAAACATTTGCATTAATTGCATAACAAATAGCTGCAAGGACAATAAACATTACATATAAAATATTGAATGATGACGATGTTAATTCATTGTTGACTAATACTATTATTCCAGTAAAGCCAATTAAAACACCTAATACCTGTTTTTTTAATAATTCTTCTCCAAAAATAATAACGCTGATCAATAATGTAAAAAGTGGGGTTAGTGAAACCATAACAGCAGTAACAGAACTTGAAATTTCAGTTTCTGCAAAAGCAAATAAATAAGCAGGAAAAAATGATCCAACAAATGCAGAAAGGGCTACCCATTTCATTTTTTCTCGAGGTATATGTTTGATTTTTTGATATCCTATTGGAGCGATTAAAAGAGTTGTAACTATCACCCTAAGTGATCCTAGTTGAATTGGTGTTAGTCCTGTTAGTCCTTTTTTTATTAATATGTAGGAGCTTCCCCATATTAAAGATAGAATGACTAATGTTCCCCATTTCCTAAAACTTAAGCTCACCTATCTATTTATTTTTTTGTAATATTAATTTTACTTGTTTAATTCTTTTTTTATCAACTATTTCAATAACAAATTTATATGAGTCGTGAGTTATCACTTGACCAACTTTTGGAATTTTTTTTATTTTTTCAATAAGAAACCCTCCTAGAGTTTCAATCTCAAGTGCAATTTCTTCAAAAGTTGATGAATCTTTTAAGTTAATTGCTCTATAAAAATCTTGTAAATTTATTTTTGAATCAAAAATAAATGTATGGTCATCTAATTTTGAGAACAGGTTATCTTCAATATCAAACTCACCACTTATTTCTCCAAAAATTTCTTCAATGACATCTTCAAGTGTAATTATTCCTGAAGTTCCCCCATATTCATCAACTACTATACCCATATGAATTTTCTTAGATTTAAATTCAGTTAATAAATCATCCAGTTTTTTATTTTCTGGAATATAAAGTGGCTTACGCAGAAGTGAAGTCCAGTTAAAGTCCTCTTTCTCAAGGTGAGGTAAAAGATCTTTAACATATAAAACTCCTGTTATTTTATCAAGATTTTCTTCATACACTGGAACTCTTGAAAAACCTTTCGCTTTTAACTCTTCGATAATATCAATTATTTTCATGTCTGATTCAAGAGCAAATACATCTATTCTTGGACACATAATTTGTCTAGTTTCAACATTTCCAAAATTTACAATTCCTTTAAGGATTTTTTTCTCCTCTTTACTGGTCTCTTTTGAGTCAGTAAGTTCAAATGCTTGTGAAAGTTTGTCTACAGATATTTGTTTTGAATCCTTTGCTAAATTTGATTCTAAGTAACTCATAGATTTACTCATCGGATTATTAAATAGAAATAATACATAACGATCCAAAAAATAAATAGGTCTAACCATTAGTTTAGAAAAAACCAAAGGGTTTCTATTTGCATAAATTTTAGGAAGAATATCTCCAATAAATAAAATTAACATTCCTATTAATCCCACTTCTAAAATAGTTTCTAGGATTGGACTATTCAATGAACTTAGATATGGGTTGTCAATTGAGGCAAACATTATAACTATTGCGATATTTATAAAGTTATTAGAGATAAGTATAGTAGCTAGTAATCTCTTAGGCTTTTCTAGTAGTCTTTTTATTTTCTTTATAAGTTTATTGCCGCCTTCATTTGGCATAGTTGATTTATCAAGTGAAAAAAAAGCAACTTCACACCCTGAAGTTAGGGCAGATAATATTAGAAAAATTAAGATTAAAATAATTTTTACTATCACAGAAATTTATAATAAAAAGTTATGGATTGAGATTCAAAAATATTCTTAGAAAGGTAGATCGTCTTCAGTATTATCACTCTTCTGATTATTATTATCTTGAGCAGGTTTCGCTTCTGCATTTGAGACAGCATCTTTCTTAGTTGAAAGAAAAGTAAACTCATCAACATTTACTTCTGTTGTGTATTTGTCTACTCCATCCTCTCCTTGCCATTTTCTTGTTCTAAGTTTACCCTCAACATATACCTTGTCTCCTTTAGACAAATATTTTTCACAGATTTCAGCTGCTTTATTTCTTACTACAATATTATGCCAATCTGTATTTGTTACTTTTTCATTGGTTGTTTTATTGGTATATGTCTCGTTAGTAGCAAGAGGGAATCTTGCAAGACAACCGCCATTATCAAAATGTTTAATCTTCACGTCATCCCCAAGATGACCAATTAACATTACTTTATTTAGTGTTCCGCTCATAATTATATATATGGGCTAATATACAAAAATAGAGTACCTAGATTAATAACTTATTAATAAAATTAGTTATGGGTACTGGAAAATTATAGTTGTTAAGATTCGATAAATGCACGCCTGAAGTAATTGCTTCATTAACAATAATCTGATAAAATGAAATATATAATATCTGGTGAGATAGAATATGTTTTACCCTAAATATTTTTTCCTTTTCCTCTTTAAGGGTTAAAGATCTATTATCGATGAGTTTTTTAAATTCAGTAAGAGTGTTTATGTTTTTTATTTCTGCTTTACTTTCAATAAGAGGAAATTCATTTAGCTTATACCAAATATCTTTATTTATTCTTTTGTTTACAATTGTCTTTTGTTTACTATCAATAAATACAATATAATTTAAAAATCTTTCTTTAGGTTTTTTCTTTTTTGACTTAAGGGGTATTACATCAACTTCTTTGTTCATAAAAGCAACACATTTTGAGGAGAACATACATGACTGGCAATCAGGAAAAGGATTACAGACAAGAGCTCCATACTCCATCATAGCTTGATTAAAATCACCTGGATTATCAACCTTGATGATTAATTTTTTTCCAATTTCTCTAATATTCCTTTGCCCTTTTAATGAGTCTATTGGGTTTTTAAGTCCATAAAATCTGGAAAGTAATCTTAAAACATTTCCATCAACAACAGGGTTATACTCATTAAAGCAAATAGATGATATTGCACTTGCTGTATAATCACCAATCCCCTTCAGCTTTATTAATTCATTATAAGTGTTTGGAAATATTCCATTTAGTTTATTGGTTATTTCTTTTGAAGTTTTATGAAGGTTAATAGCTCTATTATAGTAGCCTAATCCCTTCCAGATTTTTAATACTTCTGATTCTTCTGAGGATGCTAGACTCTCAACAGATGGAAATTTTTTTATAAAGTTGGTAAAGTATTTTTCACCCTGAACAACTCGTGTTTGTTGAAGTATTATCTCTGAAATCCAAACTCGATAAGGATCTTTATTTTCTCTCCATGGTAAATCTCTTTTATTATTTCTATACCATTTAACTAATTGATTTTCAAAAGACATTTATGAATTATTCTAAGGGTAATTATATATTACTAAATCACTAATTTAAAATATAAATTTATATATTTGCTAGCCTTAAAAGCTAATTGTATAACCAATATAACAGAAAATGACAAAGGCAGATATTGTAAAAAATATATCGGATCAAACAGGAGTTGATAAAACTGATGTTCAGATGATCGCTGAAAAATTTATGGATGAAATTAAAAATTCACTCCAAAATAATAATAATGTTTACTTAAGAGGGTTTGGGAGTTTTATAATTAAAACAAGAGCAGAAAAAACAGGTAGAAATATTTCAAAAAACACTGCTGTTATAATACCTGCTCATAACATTCCCGCATTTAAACCTTCGAAAACTTTTGTCAAATCTGTAAAACAAAATGTGCCAATCGGCTAATTTTAAAACTAGATAGATATGCCTAGCGGTAAAAAAAGAAAAAGACATAAGGTTGCTACTCACAAGAGAAAAAAAAGAGCGAGAGCAAACCGACACAAGAAGAAATAGTGTTCGGGATTACACTCTAAACATATCCCAAAGTTCTTTGAAATAACGTATAACGAAAGTTATATTATTATTGAAAAATGTTTAACCTTTCTACTACTTAGTAGAAATAATACTTATAACAGTGAAAAAAGAATTGATTATAAGATCAAATTCAAGTGCTGTTGATTTTGCATTACTTAGCGAGAGTAGACTTGTTGAGTTAGATAAAGAAGTAGGTAAAAACAAATTTTCTGTAGGTGATATTTTTGTTGCAAAAATTAGAAAAACCATACCTGGATTAAACGCTGCATTTGTAAATGTAGGGCACGAAAAAGATGGTTTTCTTCACTATCATGACTTAGGACCTAAATTGTTATCATTATCTAAATTTGTAGATCAAATCGATACTAAAAAAGTGAAATCATTTTCTTTTAGTAAGTTTGATTTCGAAAAGGATATACCAAAAAATGGTCTTATTAAAGATTGTCTTAAAGCTAAACAGACAACTTTAGTACAAATTATAAAAGAACCTATCTCTACAAAAGGTCCCAGATTAAGTTCTGAGATTTCATTAGCAGGTAGATTTATGGTTTTGATTCCCTTCTCTGAGAGAATCTCTATTTCACAAAAAATTAAAAGTCAAGATGAGAAAAAAAGACTAAAAAACTTAGTCAAGAATATTAAACCAAAAGGTTTTGGTGTAATAATTCGTACTGTAGCAAATAGCAAATCTGTAAATGAGCTAGAAGGAGATTTAAAAGATTTAATTCTCAGATGGAAAAGACTCTGTATCAACTTAAGTAAATCAGATTCTTATCCAACTAAAATTTTAGGAGAGATAAATAGAACAACATCAAAGCTAAGAGATATATTTGATGATTCATTTTCAAATATTTATCTTGACGATCCTAACTTACATAGTGAAATTAAAGATTACATAAAGCTTATAGCTCCAACAAAATCATCTATCGTTAAACTCTATAAAGGAGTAACTCCAATTTTTGAAAAATATGGAATTGAGAGGCAAATTAAATCTTCATTTGGAAGAACTGTCTCTATGCAAAAAGGAGCATATCTAATAATTGAACATACAGAAGCTCTTCATGTTATTGATGTAAATAGTGGAAACAGATCAAATAAATCAAAAACACAAGAAGAAACTGCTATGGAAGTAAACTTAATTGCATCTGCTGAAATCGCCAGACAATTAAGATTAAGAGATATGGGAGGAATTATTGTAGTTGACTTTATAGACCAAACAAAAAGAGAAAACAGAAAAAAGTTGTTCGATCATTTTTGCCAAGAAATGGCAAAAGATAGAACTAAACATAAAATTCTTCCACCAAGCAAATTTGGTTTGATTCAAATTACAAGGCAAAGAATAAGGCCTGAGATGAACATCAAAACTAAAGAAGCAAATCCTAATAAAGATTTAGAAGTGGAAGCACCTATTTTATTAGTAGACAAAATCAATACTGAACTTAACAGAGTTGTTAAGAATGCGCGTTACAAAAAAGGAGCAATCTACATTCATGTGCATCCATTTGTAGCAGCGTATATAGACAAAGGTCTATTTTCATTGAAAAATAAGTGGAGTTTCAATTATAAGAGGGTAATTAAAATTATACCTAGAGACTCTTACTTATATCTTCAATATAATTTAACAGATAGTAGATCAAAAATTTTAAGATAAAATCTTTTTAAAAAACCGTTTAGAAATTCTAAACGGTTTTTTTTATATTATAAAATGGAATCTTCAGTAAAAAAGAAAATTGAACACTATTGTGCATACCAAGAAAGGTGTCACTTAGAGGTCACTAAAAAATTAAATAAACTTGGTGTATTCGGTGATGATGCAGATGAATATGTATGCTATCTAATTGATAAAAATTTTTTATCTGAAACTAGGTTTACTGAAGCATACGTTAGAGGAAAATTTAACAACAATAATTGGGGGAAGATTAGGATAATTAGAGAGCTTAAATTGAGAAATATTTCAGATTGGAATATTAGTAATGCGTTAAATCAAATAAGTGATTTAGATTACAATAATAAGCTTAAAAAGCTTTGTGTAAAACAAGTTGGGCTTAGTGATAAAACTAAAGCGGAGTTAAGAAATAAAGTAGTTAAGAGCTTATCCCTTAAAGGGTGGGAGATTGATTTAATTATTAATCAGATTAATCAACTAATAAAGTAACTTGATTGTTGTTCATTTCAACAGTTCCAGATTCTATTTCTAATATTGTCTGCTTTTCATTAAATTGAAATCTATCCTTTGCTTCTTCTTGAATAGTCATCTTACCAATAATTTTTACTTCACCCTTTGTAAGAGTAGATACTATTGGTGCATGATCATTTAGTACTTGGAAGTCACCATGTGATCCTGGAAAAAGAATTGATTCAACGTCTCCTTTAAATAGAGTTTGTTCTGGTGTAATTATTTCTAAATACATTATTATTTTGTTTCAGCTAACATTTTTTCACCAGCCTCTATAGCATCCTCTATTGTTCCTTTAAGGTTAAAAGCAGATTCAGGAATATGGTCAAGTTCACCATCCATAATCATGTTAAATCCTTTTATGGTTTCTTTAATGTCAACAAGAACTCCTGGCATACCTGTAAATTGTTCAGCAACATGGAAAGGTTGTGAAAGGAATCTTTGAACCCTTCTAGCCCTAGCAACTGCTAGTTTATCCTCTTCTGAGAGCTCTTCCATACCAAGAATAGCAATAATATCTTGTAGTTCCTTATATTTCTGAAGTAGCTCTTTAACTCTTTGCGCACAATTATAATGATCATCCCCTAAAATCTCTGGAGTCAAAATTCTTGATGTTGAATCAAGAGGGTCCACGGCTGGATAAATTCCAAGTTCAGAAATCTTTCTTGATAAAACTGTTGTTGCATCAAGGTGAGCAAAGGTTGTGGCTGGTGCAGGATCAGTTAAATCATCTGCTGGAACATATACTGCTTGAACAGATGTAATTGAACCATTCTTTGTTGATGTAATTCTTTCTTGCATAACACCCATTTCTGTTGCTAATGTTGGCTGATATCCAACAGCTGAAGGCATTCTTCCTAAAAGAGCTGAAACTTCAGAACCAGCTTGTGTAAATCTAAATATATTATCTACAAAGAATAATACATCTTTTCCCTGTCCATCAGCACCACCATCTCTAAAATATTCTGCTATAGTTAAACCAGAAAGTGCAACTCTAGCTCTTGCTCCTGGAGGCTCATTCATCTGACCAAACACAAATGTTGCCTTTGATTCTAGTAATGCCTTTTTGTCAACTTTACTTAAATCCCACTCACCTGCTTCCATAGATTTTTTGAATTCTTCTCCATAATTAATAATACCTGATTCGATCATCTCTCTAAGCAAATCATTCCCTTCTCTTGTTCTTTCTCCAACTCCAGCAAAAACTGATAAACCTCCATGACCTTTGGCAATATTATTTATTAGCTCTTGAATTAATACTGTTTTTCCAACTCCAGCTCCACCAAACAATCCAATCTTACCACCTTTTGCATAGGGTTCGATAAGGTCAATAACTTTAATTCCTGTAAACAAAACTTCGGTAGAAGTTGATAACTGATCAAATGCAGGAGCTTCTCTATGTATAGACATACCATCATTTTCAGTTTTTGGTAATACTTCAAGTCCATCAATAGGGTCTCCAACTACATTGAAAAGTCTTCCATACACATCGTTCCCAATTGGCATTTGAATTGGATTTCCTGTAGCAACAACCTCAGTCCCTCTACTTAGACCATCTGTAGAGTCCATTGATATTGTTCTGACAATGTTTTCTCCAATGTGTGATTGTACTTCTAAAACAAGAATAGCGCCGTCCTTTTTCTTTATTTCTAATGAATCATAAATATCTGGAAGCACACTTTCCTTTGATGAAAATTCAACATCAACAACCGCTCCAATTACTTTTGAAACTTTACCTATATTTTTTGACATTTTTTGCGTTTATAAAATTAAAGTGCAAATATATGTTCTTGTATTAAAAATTAAAAGTTAATAGCCCTTCAATTTTGATAATTTATTAAGATGGAAATTATAATCCCCAAAAAGCATTTGAATTGTTCTAGTTCTCTTAAATTAAATAGAATATATTAGCCCTTAATTCATTTATTTATGGCTTCAAAGTATATTGATATCTCTACAGTTAAATTTTTTATGAATATCGTTCAAGAATTAGAAACTGTCTTGGAAAAGGAAAGGTTTGTTGATCACGATCTTGAATCTGTGGATCTTTATGTTGACTCTGTTAAACAATTTGCAGATAGAGAACTTTTTCCGTATTTCAAAGAAATGGACGAAAACCCTGCTCATTATAAAGATGGTTCAATTCACGTTCACCAACAAGTTGAAAAAATGATGAAGGAGGGTGGTTCTATGGGCTTAATTGCTGCACCCTTTAATTATGAAGATGGAGGGTTACAGTTGCCATTACTTGTTCATACCGCCGCTAACTATATATTAGATGCTGCCAATAACCATTTGCCTGGTTATTCTGGCCTTACTTCAGGCGCTGCCGAGCTTATTGTAGAATTTGCAAGCAAAAATCTTAAAGAGAAATATACACCAAAGATGCTTACAGGTGAGTGGGGTGGTACTATGTGTCTAACTGAGCCACAGGCAGGAAGTTCATTGTCAGATATAGTTACTAAGGCTACTCCAATTGATGGTGGCCACTATAAAATTAGTGGTCAAAAAATTTTTATTTCTGGGGGGGATCATCAGTATGCTGATAATATAGTTCATTTGTTATTAGCTAGAATAGAAGGAGCTCCAGCTGGAACAAAGGGGATTTCATTATTTGTGGTACCTAAAATGAGGCTTGAAGAAAATGGCGAGCTTTTGTTTAATGATGTTACTACTGTGGCTGATTTTGAAAAAATGGGTCAAAAAGGATACTGTACTGCTCATCTTAGTTTTGGAGATAAAGATGATTGTCGCGGTTATCTTGTGGGTGAGGAAAACAAAGGGCTAAATTATATGTTTCTAATGATGAATGGTGCTCGTATAGCGGTTGGTCGTGGAGCATCAGCTATTGCTTGCGGTGCTTACTACGCATCCCTGGAATATGCTAACGAACGTCCACAGGGCCGAAAACTTTCATCAGATGGAACCAAGAATTTAAAAGACAAGCAAAGCTTAATAATTGAGCATCCCGATGTAAGGCGAATGCTTCTGCTTCAAAAATCAATGGTTGAAGGGTCTATGAACTTAATTTTTAAGGCTGCAAAATATTATGACCTTCAACATAATAGCACTGATGAAAAAGACAAACATAAATATCAAACTTTACTGGAGATGATAATTCCTGTCGTTAAAACTTATCCTTCAGAGGCTGGAATTTATTCTATAAATAATGGACTTCAAGTTCTTGGAGGTTATGGGTTTTGTTCGGATTTTATTCTTCAACAATATTATCGTGATATAAGAATCTCTTCAATATATGAAGGTACTACGGGAATCCAATCACAAGATCTTCTTGGTAGAAAAATGATATTAAATAATGGTGAAGGTGCTAAACTCTTATTAGAAGAAATTCAAAAAACAATTGATAAAGCAAATCAAGATAATGAATTAAAAGAGTGGGCTTCATCGTTAAGTAATAGGCTTGATCAAAGTCAAAAAATATTATTTCATCTTATGCCATTTGCAATAAGGGGAGATTATGAACGGTTTTTAGCTGATGCCTCAATTTTTATGGAATTCTTCAGCCTAGTGCTAGTTGGTTGGTCTTGGCTAGAAATTGGTGTGGCTACTAAGCATGCTTTATTAACCTGTAACAGTTCTTTAGATTCAAGATTCTATCAAAGCAAGTTAGATGCTTTAGAATATTTTTATGTTTATGAGCTACCTAAGACATCAGGACTTGCAGAGATTCTTCTTCACCCTTCTTCAGTAACAATAAAAAAGGAAAATAAAGTGATTGATTAAAATTCGATTTTTTGTTTATCTATTGATGTTTTTGCCATTCTTGCATATGCTTGAACAACAAAATTTAGATGTTTAAACCTTGAATCCTTTGTTAAACCCTTTTCGTATCTAAAATATATCTGTTGAACAATAACAGCTATTTTAAAAAGACCAAAAACAAAATAAAAAACAATATTTTCAATCTCATCTCCAAACTTTTTGGAATACATTTCTAAAATTTCACCTCTCTTTGGGTTGTTCTCTTCAGAAGTGATATTCAAGTTTATTTCTCTCATATAATCAGGATCATCTTTGTTTATCCAATATGCCAGTGTGGTCCCTAGATCCATGAAAGGATCTCCTGTAGTACACATTTCCCAGTCAAGAACTGACTTTACAGATAACGTTTTTGAGTCAAGAACTAAATTGTCATATTTGAAATCATTGTGTATGAGGGAAACATATGGTGATTCCTTAATATTGTTGTTTAACCATTTGATTACAAAATTTATTTCGGGAATATCATGAGTTTTTGAATTTTGATATCTCTTTGTCCACCCCTTAACTTGCCTTTCACAATATCCAACTGGCCTACCAAATTCGCCGAGACCTATTTTTTCAATTTCTAATTTATGAAGCTCAACAAATGTGTCTATAAACTCAATGGCTATAAAATCATATTGTGTTTTTTTTGTTAGTATTTTTTTAAAATTGTTACTCCTTAATACTATTCCCTTAATTCTTTCCATTATATAAAAATCAGATCCTATAATATTGATGTCATCACAATAATGAATTGGTATAGGTGATTTTTTATAATTGTTTTTAAGAGCAGATAAAATTTCATATTCTCTGCTCATGTCATGACCAGATTTAACTTTTGCTCCAATAGGAGGTTTTCTGAGTATGAATTCTTTTTGATTAGACTCAATCAAATATGTAAGATTAGAAAATCCTGATGGAAATTGAAGAATTTTAAAACTATTTTTATCTATATCTAAGAAGTTTGATAAATAATTAGATAATGCAAAGTTGTTGAGTCCCTCGTCTTCTCTTATTTTTGTTGGATTGTCATTAAATGTTTCGGACATTATAGATTTGAATAATGAGCTTTATTTTTTATATGATTTTAAAATAAGTCTAGCAAGTCGGCTTTTATGTACTTCATCTGCCCCGTCATATATTCTTGAAGCTCTTTCATGTCTGTAATAAGATGATAAAATTAGATCATCAGTAAGTCCTAATGCTCCGTGAACCTGAATAGCATTGTCAACAACTTTTTGAAGCACATTAGCACAATAAAATTTGATAATAGATATTTCTGCTCTTGTTTTATATGCTCCCTGAGTATCAATTTTTTTTGCAGCGTCTTGTACCAATAATCTTGCAGCATTTATCTCTGCTCTTGACTCTGCAATCCAGTTTTGAATAGTCTGTTTTTCTGACAACATTGTTCCTTTAGCTATTTCTCTTGAAGTTGCTCTCTCACACATTAAATCAAATGCTCTCTCACACATTCCTATCCATCTCATACAATGGTGAATTCTTCCTGGTCCTAATCGTTTTTGTGCAATTGCAAATCCTTCCCCTTCTGATCCTAAAACGTTTGAAGTCGGCACGGTAACATTATTAAATTTAATTTCTGCATGACTCTCCCATCCTGCTCCTGGATGGCCCATGATTGAAACATTTCTGACAAATTCAACCCCTTCGGTTTTCAATGGAACAATAATTTGGCTAGCTTTTTTATGAACATCTTCTCCATCAGGATCCGTGACAACCATAACTATTGCAAAATGCGCTCCATCAAAACTTGAAGTAAACCATTTATGTCCGTTTATAATATAGTTTCCATTTTCTTTTTTTGCAGTTGTCCCCATCCTTGTTGGGTTTGAGCCAGCATAATTTGGTTCTGTCATTGCAAAACAACTTCTAATTTTTCCTTCTAATAGTGGATATAGATATTTTTGTTTCTGTTCATCAGTACCCGTCTCAATTAAAACTTCCATATTACCAGCATCCGGAGCTTGGCAATTAAATACATAGAATCCATAAGGACTAGCGCCAAGCATCTCGCTAACTTCACCATGTTGTTCTAAAGTTAAACCCAGTCCTCCATATTCCTTAGATACTTGTGGCAACCAAAACCCCATGTCTTTAACCTTGTCTCTTAATTCGTTAAGTTTAGGAAGTTTTTCACTCCACTCTGAATTTACAATCCATGGTTCAAGTGAGATTAATTCATCCTTGATAAATGTTTTAATTTTTTGTTTTAGATCTTTAAATATCATATTAAATAAATAAATTTAATTTTTTAGCTTGGAAGTGAATAGATCAATGAAATTATCTCTGCGACACACACAGGTTTAGTCTCTCCTTCAACTTCAAATATAATTTTTAATGTATATTTTGCTCCTCCTGAAACCTCTTCAATATTTGTTAGAGATACCTTTCCCCTGAATTTTGAATCCGCTGGAGTTGCGTTTGGAAATCGCACCTTTTCAAGACCGTAGTTTACTGCTAATGCAATGTTATTTAGTTTTAGTGTTTGAAATACTACCTGCGATGCATAGGATAATACATGAAACCCATGGGCTATAGTTTTTTTATAAGGAGAATATTTTGCAGCTTTTTCTTGATCTATATGAATCCACTGCTTATCTTGAGTTAATTCTGCAAATGTATTTACTTTCTCTTGTGACATTTCGAACCACTCAGAGATACCAATTTCTTTTCCAAGGTATTCTTTTAAATCTTCTAGATTTTCTATTTCAGTTGAATAAGGTTTTTCCATAATATAATATTAATTGATCATGTATCCTCCGTCTATATTAAATGTCTCTCCTGTAGTATAACTTGAGGCTTCCGAAGCAAGGTAGACAGCAATCCCTGAAATTTCTTCCGGTTCAGCTGCTTTCCTAATTGGCAAATCTTTCAACCATAATTCTAACATCTCTTCATTTTGCCATAAAGCAGAACTTAATTTTGTTTTTATCAAACCTGGGCATATTGCATTAGATCTGATTCCGTACTTCCCCCACTCTTTTGCTTGAGATTTAGTTAACATGCTAATTGCAGCCTTACTGATTGAATATACTCCTAGTCCTTTATCTGGCTTATGGCCTTCTACGGAAGAAATATTTATGATAGAACCAGATTTGTTGTTTTTCATATGTTTCATGGCCATATTAGACAGTTTAAAGGCAGCTTTTACATTAATATCCATTATTTTATTAAAAAGCTTTTCATCTGCATTTTCAAGTCTATCAAAAACAGGATTTATTCCCGCATTATTAACTAATATATCTATTTTGTCATATTTTTTTAACGTTGTATTAATTAGATTTTTTAAGTGATCTTCTTCTCCTACATGACATTCACATGAAAGTGCATTATACCCATTCTTTATTATTTTATTAGCGACTTCATCTACCGCTTCTTTAGATCTACTGCTTAAAACTACACTTGCTCCAAATTCTGCAAGAGCTTCAGCAATTGATGCTCCAATACCTCTGCTTGATCCAGTAACAATTGCAACCTTGCCAGATAAATCAAATAGTTTTTTATATTTTTTTGTCATTTTAAATACAATTAAGTTATCGTAATATACTAATTGATTTAATTATCCTTACTAGAATGTAATATAAATACAGAAAAAGGTTTTTTGGTAAAGTTTAATGAGGTTCCATGTTTTTAAAGATGAAAATATTCCTTTATATTTAGTAAAAACTGATCGTTAAAATTTTAAATAACGAATAGAGAAATAACGAAAATCCAATAATTATGAGTGCAAATCAAGAGCCATTTGAATTTAACTTTTATAAATGGGAAAAAGAACTTAAAGACAAGCCATACCTTAGACAGCCTATAGGTGAAGTCTGGGAAGAATATACATGGGGTCAAGTTGGTAATATGGCTAGAAGATTAGCCTCAGGGCTTAAGTCACTTAATCTTAGAGAAGGTGCACACATTGGTATTTATTCAAAAAATTGTAGAGAGTGGATAATTTCTGATCTAGCTATTGTAATGGCTGGATATGTTTCAGTTCCTTTCTTTCCCTCTTTAAATGGTAAAGAGCTTGCATATATTATGGATTATGGAGATGTTGATGCACTTTTTTTAGGTAAAATTGAGACATGGGACGATATTAAAAATGACTTACCCAAAGATATGCCTATGATTACATTTCCTAATTATGCTGGCTGTTCAAATGTTGATGTAGGTTATAAATGGCATGAATTTATTGATAAACATGAACCTATAACCAATCCCCATAATCCTAAATTATCTGATTTATGGACTATAATTTTTACCTCTGGAACAACAGGAAACCCAAAGGGCGTTATGCTTTCTTACCAAGCTATAGATGGAATTAAAGTAGTCTTGGATGATCCCAATAACCCTTTAGGAATTAGACATGATGGTAATAATGATTTTATATCCTACTTACCCCTAAACCATATTTTTGAAAGAGTAGTTATTGAATGGACTTCTTTTAGATACGGTGGAAAAATTTCATTTGTAGAATCGATAGAGAAGTTTGGGCAAAACCTTAAAGATGTTCAACCACATGTTTTTGCTGCTGCTCCTAGAGTTTGGACTAAACTTCAAATAGGTATTCTATCAAAATTTCCTCAAAAGAGATTAGACACATTACTGAGAATTCCGATATTATCAGGGTTACTGAAAAAACTTTTAAAGAAAGGTCTTGGGTTTAGTAGGTCTAGAGTTACAGTGTCTGGGTCTGCTCCAATGCCTGTAGAATTAATTGAATGGTTTAGAAAGATTGGAGTATATATAACTAACGGATACGGAATGACGGAAAATTGTGCTATATGTAGTTCTGTTGATGGTAAAGACTTTGAAAAACTAAATACTGTTGGGAAACAACAGAAAGGTGTTGATCTTAAAATCGATGAAGAAACTGGTGAGATATTAATGAAAGGACCTTTTGTGATGAATGGTTATTATAAAAATGAAGAATTATCAAACAAGACATTAAGAGGGGGTTGGCTTCACACTGGAGATAAAGGCTTTTTAGATGACGATAATTATTTACACATCACGGGAAGAGTGGCCGATAGCTTTAAAACATCAAAAGGTGAATATATTGAGCCTTTAACTTTAGAGCAATACTTTGTGAATATTAATGAAATAGAAGAGGTTTGTGTTGTTGGACTTGGAATTGCACAGCCGCTTTGTTTGATCCAGTTATCTGAGATTGGTAAAAAGACCTCAAGAGATATTATATCAAAAATGTTAACGGAAACACTTGATACGGTTAACAGTGGTCTAGTTAATTATAAAAGAATCTCAACATTAATAGTTGTAAAAGATGAATGGACTCAAGAAAATGGTATTATTGGTCCAACTCAGAAGCTAAAAAGAGGTGCAATTGAAGAGCTTTATTCAAAAAATTACCTTGTGTGGCACGAGTCTAGTGAAAAATTAATTTTTGAAACATCAACAAATCACTCAGAAAGATTTGAGTCATACTCATAGACCAAAATTCTAAATAGTACATAGAGAAACATGTCCATTTGGTTCGTGAAAAAAATTATATTAACTTGAATTCAAATCAGATCAAGTATTTTAGAGGGTTAGCCTGCTTTTACTAGCCTTTCGGCTATACTTGTATTAAATTATATAAACTAGTTATAGAAAAGAATTATCTTTAACGTAACAAAACTAAATTAACATGAAAAATATTTTAAATAAGTATTATTTAGCCTTTATGGCTGTAATTCTATTTGGTAGTGTTTATTCTCAAACTCAAATATCCGGTTCAGTAATGGATTCAGATAGTATGGAAGCAATTCCTGGAGTAAACGTTATCATTGATGGCACAAACATTGGAACTGTTACAGATTTCGATGGAAACTTTGTCATTAATACGAGTCAAGATGCTCCTTTAACTCTTATTGTTAGCTATGTAGGGTATAGTGCAGAAAGAGTTGACGTGACATCTGCAAGTCAAAATATAAATGTAATGCTTAGCGCAGGACAAAACCTTGAAGAGATAATAGTCTCTGCTTCAAGAAGAGCTCAAAAAGTTACTGATGCTCCGGCTTCAGTAAGTGTGATCTCTACTAGGCAAATTGAAAATTCAGCTCAGGTAGCTGAACCATCAAGAATACTTGTATCTGTTCCTGGTGTTCAGATTCAACAGCAAACTGCAAACTCAATGAACATTGAAATGAGAGCTGGATCTGGAGTTTTCGGAACATCTACTTATATAATGAGAGATAATAGAGGATTAATAACTCCTGCTGCAGGAACCTTCTTTAGTTTCCAGCAAGGTCTTTCTAACTTAGATTTAGCCTCTGTTGAAATAGTAAGAGGTGCTGCAGGTGTATTGTATGGACCTGGTGTAACGTCGGGTGTAGTTCACTTTAGATCAAAAAGTCCTATTGACTATACAGGTAATGCTGTTTCAATGTGGGGTGGAGATTTAAATACTTTTGGTTCAGAGTTTAGAATTGCGAGAGCAAATGATGATAAGACTTTTGGATGGAAAATTAATGCTAGAGTAAATTCTGGTGATGATTTTACTTATGATGATGAAGCTGCATTAGCTGCTAACGTCGGTGGAATTAATAGTATAATTAGACAACCTGTTATTACAAACATGGCAGTTGACCCTCTTTTATCTGCAAATGGACCTGTACTTTATGACTTTACAGGAGGAAACTCTATTATAGATACATATAGCAATTTTACTATTGACACAAATTTAGAGTGGAGACCAACTGATGATACTAATTATCAAGTTAGTGCAGGTATGACTAATGGAGGTGGTCTATTCTTTCAAGACTTAGGTATTGGGTATGCTGATGGTAGTACATATTGGGGTCAAGTTCAGGCTACAGTGGGTAACTGGTATGCTCAAGCTTTTATAGACCATAATGATGGTGGTGGAACAGATAATCCAACATTCTTGTATGGTACAGGTTTACGTCAGGTAGCCAAAAGAACAACAATGGAAGCTCAAATTCAGTACAACTTTGATATGCCTTGGCTGTTTGATTCAGAATGGACTGTAGGATATGATTATAGAAATACTGATTCTGACTCTGAATATACATTATGGGGAAGAAATGAGGATTCTGATGACTACATAACTAATGGTATATATGGACAAGGAACTTTAACAATGTCTGAAAAAGTAGATCTTGTAGTTGCTGGTAGATATGATCAAGCAAGTTTTATTAGCGCAGGAGAATTTGCTCCTAGAGCTGCTCTTGTATATAAGCCTTCTGAGAAAACGACTTGGAGACTTTCATATAACAAAGCTTTAACTGGACCTAGTGCGCTTCAAATGTATATTGACTTCCCAGTAAATGTACCGGCACCTGGAATTTTAGACGCATGGTTAAGTGGACAAAGTACTGCACAGCGCTTTGCTGATCCAGCAAATCAAGTAATTGATTTAGCAGGGCTTCCTGTTGATATTCCTGTTTCAGCTGCAGGTGGTGGATTACCACTGGCGATACCATATGGTGCTGTTGCTGGTGCTTCTCTTGCAGGTTTATATGCACAGGCTCCTACGCTTCAACCATTATTAACACCATTTTTTGCAAGTTATATGGGACCACAAGGTGGATCAGGAATTTTATCTCCTTATGATTTATTCGAACCTACTCAAACTACTGGTAACAGAAACACAAGAACTGGAAGATTCAGCTCTGTAGAAAACTTTGAATTAGGGTTTACTAGTGTTATTGGTAAAAAGTTAAAAATTAGTGCTGATATATATTCTTATGTAAACACTGGATTTACAAACTTTAGTGCAATTGGAGATACATATGCATTAGTTGGATCAGATATTCCAGGAGATTTAGGAGCGGCTGTTGCTGCTGATGCTACTGCGTATGTTACAGGAGCAATTACTGCTGTTACAACTCAGACTTATCAAGGTCTTGCTGCACAGTTAGGTTTACCTTATAGTGTTGTTGCCTCTGGTGCTCTTGCAGGTGCTGGTGTCCCTGCTCTTCAAACTTCAATTGCAGGCGGTGTAGCTCAAACTTTAGGTGGAATTAACGCTGCATTTAATGCGGGTGGTGCTGGATTTGTTGGTCAATTAGGTCCATTATTTGGTGCTATTGGTGCTGTTGAGTCTGATAGAGTTCCTCAAGGAGATGGAATTACTCACATTACAACAGGATACATTACGCAAGGAGATGCTAAAAGATCTCACTTTGGTGGAGACATTAGCATGGATTACTTTGCTAATGCTGATTTAAGACTATGGGCAAATGCTTCATGGTTAAGTCAAAACGAGTGGATTCCAGGAGAAGATAATGATGATGATCTACTTAACACTTCATATTTGAATGCTCCAGCATGGAAATGGAGAATGGGTATGGACTATACTCCTATATCAGGTCTTCAGTTTGGAATGTCATTCCAACACGATGATAAGTTTAGATCAGTTCAAGGTTTCTGGAATGGTATGGTCGAAACTAAGAATTTAATTGATATGAGTGTAGGATATAGATTTAATCCTGGCTTAAGGTTTGACATTTCTGCTACAAACCTTACGGATAATGGTTACAAGACATATCCTAATTTACCAACTATTAGAAGAAGAGTGTTAGGTAAACTAACTTTTAACTTCTAGTTAATCACAATTTTATCATAAAAAGAGCAACTTTCGTTGCTCTTTTTTTTTGCATAAACTTTTATGTAACTATATTTGATTTTTAGCCATTATAATGAAAAAAGTAGGTATTGATTCCATATCATATTATGTCCCTTCTCTATATGTAGATATTGAAGAGCTGGCTTCTAAAAGAGATATTCCTCCCAAAAAACTTATTAATGGATTAGGGTTAAAAAAAATGGCTACTCCTGATTATGACGAAGACTCTGCTTCGATAGCAGCCAATTCTCTGTTCCGTTTAATAAAAGAAAACAATATTAATCCAACTGAGGTTGGTAGAGTTTATTTGGGAACAGAAAGTGGAGTGGATGCATCTAAACCTACATCATCATATGTAGTTGAGATTCTTGAAAAAGTATTCACTAAAGAGTATGGTGAGAGGTGTTTTAAGAATTGTGATATTGTAGATCTCACTTTTGCATGCGCAGGGGCTGTTGATGCTCTGCAAAACTGCTGTGACTGGGTTAGAAATGGTGAAAATAGGAAAGCTATTGTAATTGCATCAGATATAGCAAAATATGAATTAAACTCTACTGGAGAATATACACAAGGTGCTGGATCAGTCTCAATGTTAATATGTGATGACCCATCAATTATATCTTTCAACGGTTCATGGGGAGTGTCCACCAAAGGTATTGGTGACTTTTTTAAACCACGTAGGTTATTTAAAAAATCTAATATTCTAATTGAAGCTGCTAAACTTTTAAAACAAGAAATATCTTCAAGTGAAGCTGAAACTATTTTAGAAGGTGCTGACTCAAAGTTTTGGTCTGATTCAAATGATCTTATAGAGGTTTACAAAGAAGAGCCAATATTTGAAGGTCAACTCTCTAATGAAAGCTATAAAGAGAGAGTGTATGAGGCTCTTGAAAATTTTAATGAGCAAAATGAAAGAGATGTATTAAATGAATGGGAAAATATAATTTTTCATCTTCCTTACGCATTTCATGGTAGAAGAATGATAATAAACAAATGGCTTGACTGGATGTCAGAAAATGGTAGGGCTGAAGAAATTTATTCTGAGATTGGCAAACCTGAATCGAATCAAGATAAGGATTGGATGAAAAAAGTCTCTAAATCTAATCTTTATATGAAATTTATTGAAGATAAAATAGCTCCAGGTGAAAAGGCTTCTTCAGAAATCGGGAATATGTATACTGCATCTATTTTCATGGCACTAATTAGCTCACTTGTTGATGCCGTTGAAAATGATAAGCATTTTGAAGATAAAAAAATTGGTTTTATTAGTTATGGTAGTGGCTCAAAAGCTAAAATATTTGAAGGAACTGTTCAGAAAAATTGGATTGAAAAAATTAATTCTATCAAACTTTATGATAGTCTAAGCAAAAGAAAAAAAATAAGTATTGATGTCTACGAAAACTTACATAAAAGAAGGGTTACGTCTAACATAAATAATAATGACGGTATTATAAAACTCAATAAAATTTCTGATGGTGAGTTTACCGAAGGTCTTAGAAATTATCTTAAATATTAAATTATATGAATATTTTAGTTTGCATAAGTAATGTCCCCGATACTACATCAAAGATCAATTTTATAGAAAATGATTCAAAGTTTGATTCAAATGGTGTTCAGTATATTATTAATCCAAATGATGAATTTGGATTAACAAAAGCTGTTTGGATGAAAGAGTCTAACGCTGCTAATGTAACCGTTCTTACAGTTGGGGATCAATCTGCAGAAACCATTTTAAGGAAGTGTCTTGCTATTGGAGCCGATAAGGCAGTTAGAATTGATTGTGATGCTAATGACGCATATTCAGTTGCTAAAGAAATTGAATCTCATTGTCAATCCATAAACTATGATCTAATTATATGTGGTAGGGAGTCTATTGACTATAATGGTGGATTAGTCCCCGGGCTTTTAGCTGGTTTTTTAGACTATAACTTTGTTACTAATTGTGTAAGTCTTGATATAAAAGACTCAAAAGCAACTTGTGCAAGGGAGATTTCAGGAGGCACTGAGATAAGTGAATGTGAAATTCCATTAGTAGTTGGTTCTCAAAAAGGATTAGTTGAAGAGAGTGATCTGATTATTCCTAATATGCGAGGTATAATGATGGCTAGGCAAAAACCTCTTGAGGTTATAGAAGCTAAGAATGTTAGCGCCAAAACAAGTGATAAAAAGTTTCACAAACCTGAAGTAAAAAGTGAAGTAAAACTTGTTAAGCCTGATGAATTAGATAAATTAATAGATCTTTTAGAAAACGAAGCAAAAGTAATTTAATATGGCAGTACTAGTTTATATAGAATCAGAAGAAAATAAATTCAAAAAAACAGCCTATGAAGCTCTTTCATATGGAAAAGCGCTTGCAGATAAAATGGGTGTTAAAGTATCAGGGTTAGTTTTAAATTGTTCTGATACAGATAGTTTAAAAAAATATGGAGCAGATAAAATTATAACAATTGATAATCCTGATTTTGAAAAATTTTCGTCAAAAAAGTATTCACATGCACTAGCAGAGGTAATAAAGTCTGAAAATTCTTCAGTTGTTATATTATCTTCATCTGCTGATTCAAAATTTTTAGGAGCTCATTTATCTGGAATTATTGATTCCTCATATGTTTCTAATGTTGTGGGAATACCTGAAAGTATATCTCCTTTTGTTGTAAAAAGAACATGTTTTACCAATAAAGCCTTCTCTTCAACTGAAATGAATGACGGATTAAGAATTATAAGCGTTTCTTCTAACTCATTTGGAATGATTGAAAACTTTAATGATTCTTCAGTTGAAAGCTTTAATGTAGAGAAAGTTGATTCAAATCAAAAAATTATAGACATAGTTAAAGAAACAGGGAGCATAACAATCGCTGATGCTGATATTGTAGTTTCTGCTGGTAGAGGTCTTAAAGGTCCTGAAAACTGGGAAATGATTGAAACATTAGCTGATACTCTGGGTGCTGCAACTGCTTGTTCAAAACCAGTATCAGATATGGGGTGGAGACCTCATAGCGAACATGTAGGGCAAACTGGTAAACCAGTTTCTTCTAATCTATATATTGCAATCGGTAT
>JABGTW010000078.1 GCA_018646865.1 Cryomorphaceae bacterium
TATTGCTCCTAAAAAAGCTCCCATTACCCCTAAAGCTAAACCTAGTGTGCCACTATCGCTTATGTGTTTTAGCATATTTTTTGAAATTTCAAGATTTGATTTGATGTTCAAAAAAGATTTTGCTATAAAATAAATTGATATTAATAGACAGATAAGAACAAGAGACATAAAAAACGCCCCTCCTTCCATAAATCTATTAATTAAAGTTGTTCCAATTAACCCTGTAATTATTGCCATAATTCTTAATATTTTTAGTTTCATTTTAATTATTTGTGTTAAGCTAACTTTACAAATATATGTAAAAAAATGTTAAGTTAGCTTAACATCATTAATAATTTTTCCTAAACTTAAGTAGTTAAATAGATTTTGATTAATTTAATTAAATGAAGAAGGCCATAATTCTATTTTTGATATGCTCTAATGTTTATTCTCAAATTTCCAGCAAAAAGATTGATAGATGGGTTTCAAAAAATGAAAATTTAAAAAGTTCAGTTGTTTCAATTGCAATTAAACAATTGAATAAGAATAAAAAAATATCTGGAGTTAGGGTTAATACTTCAATGACTCCTGCATCGAATATAAAAATTTTAACCGTACTAGGTTCAATTAGTTCAGGGGATACTATCCCTTCAATAAAATATAAAATTTCTAATGATACATTAAGAATTTCACCAACTGGATATCCTTTTATTGCTCATCCAAAATATAGTGATGATGATTTAGAAAGCTTTATCAAATCCTTTACTCACATAGTATATCATAAGCCTAATATTGACTTGACTAAATATGGTCCTGCTTGGGCTTGGGATGATTCTAAATATTATTTTCAAGCTGAAAGATCAGAAATGCCAATCTATGGAAATGTAATTCAAATTGTTAAAGAATCAGATGACTCTATAAAAATAACACCTGATATTTTTAAAGTGAATATGAATCTTGAGCAGGAAGAAAAAGTATCAAGAGATGATCAAGAAAATAATTTCTTTATTAATCCTTCTTTGATTAAAATTGGAGATACAATTTATCATCCATTTGTTACGTCACGAAAAATCACGATGAATCTGCTTGAAATTTTTTTTAAAACTTCTGTAAGCTTTAATGAAGACAATTTGAAAAATTATAAAACATGGAATAGTAGCATAAAAGATGATATCTACTCTGCTATTTTAAAAGACTCAGATAATCTCATTTCTGAGAGCTTAGCTGCAAACATTTCCCTTCGATATAATGACACAATATCTGTAGATAAAGGTCTTAAAATAATACTAAACAGTTCAGATGATAATAAAATACAGTTATATGATGGTTCAGGACTTTCTAGATATAATTTGATTAAACCTTCATCATTAGTTTCTGCTTTAGAAAAGATATATCACTACTATGGTTTTGAGGGAATTAAAGAAATTTTTCCTAATAATTATATTATAACTGAAACTGAAGATTTTGCTTGGGGTAAAACAGGTACACTAAAAAATAATCATAACTACTCTGGTTATATAATTACAGATAAAGGAAGACAATACGTGTTTAGTATCATGATAAATCATTTTATAGAAGATATAGACATAATTAAGGAGGCTATTTCAGACTTTTTAAAATATATAAAGTTAAGTGCATAAAAAACATTACATTTGCGCCGTTGTGTGTTGCTTAAGGCAACTAAATAAGCTTTCCTCTGGAGGGCTTTTTTTATTCTTCTACTAAAGGTCTTTCAAGATTTTCTGTTTCAATTCCAATATTAGCCCTATTGGAAGTAAGCTTGGTAATGTCTTTGTCTATTTTTTTAAATTCTTTATTACTTACATTATAGTGATTGACAACGGTACTTAAACTATTACCTAACTTTTCATGATAGGTTAAATATGCTTTAAGATGATTTCCTAACTTTTCAATATTCATTTGAATCTGTTGAACAGATTCCTCAACTTTCATATTATTTAATGCTTTGGTAGTTACCTGAAGCATTGGGAATAAACTCATAGGAGAAACTATCATTACTTTCTTTTCGTAGGCATACGAAACTAAATCTCTTTGATTTATTTTTAGTGATCCAACCTTATTATTAAGTAGGTCTTGATATAAACCATCTGCTGGAATAAACATATAAGCATAGTCAAGGGTTCCTTCGTTAGGCCTTATATATTTTGAAGTTTCATCAATTCTATTTTTTATATCATTCTTAAATTTCTTCTCTAAATCATTTAACCTATCTGTGTCTGTTTCATCACTTTCTATCATTTTATTATAATTATCTAGTGAGAATTTTGCATCAATTGGAATTATAAATTCTCCAACCTTAATTATAGCATCTACAGCTTCATTATTATTAAAAGAATATTCCATTTGAAATAATTCTGGAGGAAGTACATTAGATAATAAATTCTCTAATTGGATCTCTCCTAAAATCCCTCTTTGCTTTTGATTACCTAGAATTTTCTCAAGGGTTTTCATTTGATTTGCAAAGGTTAAAACCTGCTCATTTGTACCTTTAATTTTTTGTAATTCTTTTGTAACATTCTCAAGAGTATCAGACATATTCTTTTGATCTTGTTTTGAATCTTTAATTTGATCAGCTAAATTTTTTGCAGATTCTAGCTTAAATGCATCCACTAAACTATCAAGCTTAGATTCAATCTCTTTTTTACTTTCCTTAGAGTTATTCTCGATTTGTTTTTTTATTAAAAAATAAAGCCCAAACAGAGATCCTGCAAGAATTATTAAAATGAATAAATATTCCATTATCTAAATTTAGTCAAAACACAATTATTAAATGTGTATTTCAAAAAAAAACCCTCACGAATGAGGGTTTTTTTATTATGTAAATTAGTTTTATTCTGGAGCAGATTCTGGTTGATAATCATAATAACCTGCCATAGGATACATTACATGTGCATAGATTGTTCCTGCAAACATTACATAAGGTGCACCTGATGCAAAGTCAGTAGTCATCCCGTCTAATGAGGAAGGATCAGCAGGCATTCTCATTAAGTGAGGGCCAGATTCAATCCAATGACCTTCAGCTGATTCTTCTTCTGTTAAAGTTTTTGGAGTTGTATTATCTTCACCCATATCTCCATGCAGCATCCATGCATACCCATCTTTATCCATTACAGGAGTCTCATCAGCTAGATAAGCAGAAATCCATTTAAATACCTCAGCATCTCCACAAAGTGGCATTGCTTCGTGAGCATCAACCCAACCATTCTCAGGATCAGATTGTCCTCTTGGATTTACTGGTAAACATGTCCAACCATTAGTCCCTTCTCTTAAGACACTCATATCAGGTCCTAGGACACCAGCATCAGCAGCTATATAGTCAGGTGCAGCTGTTGAATAAGCCCATATCTGCCATTCAGCAGAAGTGTGAGAGCCTTCTGGCTCACCATTATTAGTTTGATTTTCAACTGGCATATTACAACTAGTAATTAATGCAAGTAGAATTATAGAATATATATATTTCATAAATGATTTATTTGATATAAATCTACAGAAAAACAGCTAACATCCCAAAAAAGAGAAATTGAATGACTAAAATATTTGATGATAAGTTGTACTCTTTAGTTTTGACTGTTTTGAAAAATATATATTGAAAACAAAGTGAAAAAATAAACCACCATATATAATTTGACAAAGGAACAGGTGATTGAGTAAATTCCCAATAATCTAGTTTAGGAGCACTTTGTTCAATAAGAAGATCAATTAATACCATTAGAAACGATGCAAATAAAATCTTAAATATTTCTTTTCCCTTTATGAGTTTATCAGAAACACTACCTGTAGCTATAATTAATAATACCCAATTTAGTCCAATCACAAAAGGCACTTCATGAATTTTTGGACCAAGATTAGCTCCGTAACTATATTCCCCAAAAAAAAGATCATAGTTAACTCCAAGAATTTCAACAATTAAACCAAATAAAAAAATTAGCATTAAGCCAATTTTTGATTTTTTATCAGATAAGTCATGATTTAAAATCAATAATAATAAAGTGAATGAAAGAACATACGGGGTGGTAGAAAGGAAAAACTCATTTTGATCTGACAATATTCCAAAAACCCCACTAAAGTTAATTAACCAAAGAAAAAAAATTGATAATTGTAAAAATTCTTTATTATTGGATAGTCCGATCATTTTATTTAATTAAGTCAGATACTATTTTTGCTGAGTTTAAACATAATAGAATTCCTCTAGATTTAAGAAGATTTTTATTGAATGTATAGCTGCCCATTAGCTTGAACATCCAAAACTTATTCTTTTTAAAATAAAGTTGATCAATATAATAGGTCAATTGTAATAAGAATTATTAAAGTACAAAAAAATCCTCAACATTTGTTGAGGATTTTATGTGGTACCTCCAGGAATCGAACCAGGGACACAAGGATTTTCAGTCCTTTGCTCTACCAACTGAGCTAAGGTACCTTTTAAGGAATGGCAAATATATTAATTTTAAATAGCACTATTCAAATGTTTCTTTAATTTTATAATAAATCTCCTGGATGAACTTAGTAATAGATATAGGAAATACAAGCGTTAAATTACATTTATTTGAGAATGATCAAAAGCTTAGTAGTGAAACTGTAGATGAAGAAACTTTAATGTCAAGTTTAAAGCTTTTAGAAGTCGAGAATAGTATAAAAAATGTAATTACCTCATCCGTAACTAATAATTATAAAAAAGAATTCTCTGAAATTTTCAAAAGTTCAAATTTATTTGATTTATCAGATGATAAAATAAAATTACCTTTCAAAAATAGTTATAAAAATTCAGCTTCTTTAGGTCAGGATAGAATTGCTCTTATTTCATCTGCTTTTCTAAATTATGAAAATCAGAATAATCTTATAATTGATCTTGGAACATGTATTACATATGATTTTATCGATTTAAAAGGAACTTATCTTGGAGGTGCTATATCTCCTGGTTTAGCAACTAGATATAAAAGTCTTAATCAAAACACATCAAATCTTCCGTTATTAAAACATGAGAATATAGATAAGATTCTAGGCTTAACAACAGATGAATCTATATACATAGGAGTCTATAATGGAGTTTTAGGAGAAATTAATCATTATATATCGAGTCTTAAAAAAAGTTATTCAGAGTTTAATGTAATTATAACAGGGGGTGACTCAATCTTTTTGTTAAATAAGATAAAAAATGCAATCTTTGCGGACCAAAACTTTATAGCATTTGGTCTAAACTATATTATAAAACTTAATGAAGCTAATTAAAAATTATTCCCTAATTCTATCATTTATTATATCTACATCATTTGTTTACTCTCAAACAAATACGGGATCTCCTTATTCATTAAATGAATTAGGTGAAATAAATTTTCTAGGAAATGTTTCTTCTATATCTATGGGAGGTATTGATTCTGCTATAGACTCAATAGAGTTTAATATCAACAATCCCTCTTCATTGGCTAAGTTGAAAACTACAAATTATTTAATTGGAACGTTTTATAAATCAACAGGAATTTCTAATAGTGTTTCAACTGATAATATAAATACCGCAAACATAAATTATATAGCAATAGGAGTGCCTACCAAAAGATTCGGATTTGGATTTGGAGTCCTTCCCTATTCATCTGTGGGATTTAATCTTCAAACTACAGATGATTACAATACTGAAAACTCAATAAATTCTAGACTTTTTGGTGCTGAGGGTAATATTAATAGAGCTTTCGTATCTATTGGTGTCCCATTGTTAAAATATTTTTCATTAGGTGCTACTGCAAACTATAATTTTGGAAAATTTAACTATGAGAAATTTAATTTAATTGAAAATGTAAATTATGGTATTTTTTCAATTAGTAGTTCAGAAATATCGGGATTTACATATAATTTTTCCTCAAACTTATCCATTCCATTAAAGAATGATTTCTCTCTAAACTTAGTGTATAGTCTTTATCCAGAGGGAGATCTAGATTCATTTAATATTGAGTCACTTTATACTTCAAGCACATCTTCAGTTTCACTAGAGTCACTTGGAGATTTTGTTGATGTTGATCTAAATTCTAGAGGTTTAGAGAACACAAAACTTCCTGTTCCTAAAAAATCTATTTATTCTTTGGGACTTGAGAAAAAAAATTCTTGGTTTATAGGCCTTCAATATGAGAGCAAATTATCTTCAAATTTTAAAAATGATTTCTTAGACACACAAAATGTTTCTTACAGAGATGCTAATTCATTCTCTATTGGTGGATTTATAATTCCAGATAGCTCATCCTTAATTAGTTATTGGAAAAGAGTCAAATACAGGTTTGGTATTAAAAATGAGAAAAAAAGTATTATTGTAAATAATTTGCCCATAAATCAATTTAGCTTAAATTTGGGACTTGGTTTACCTGTGGCAGGACTTTCTAAGGCAAATTTGGGTCTTGAAATTGGTAGAATCGGAAATGATGACAATTTAATTAAAGAAAATTATTTTTCTCTTAGATTAGGACTATCATTAAATGATGTTTGGTTTATAAAAAGAAAGTTCAATTAGATTTAAACTCTATGAATTACCTCAAGTTTTTTAGAAATTTATTTTTAATATTATTTACATCTCCACTGTTTTCTCAGCTAAGTTCAGATGAGTGCTTAGAAAAATTATCTATTTTTGCAGAATCTGCAAAAATTAAAAATTATCAAGCAGCTTATGAACCATGGAAAATAGTTTTAGATAATTGTCCAACTCTTAATTTAGCTACATACCAATATGGAGAGTTAATACTTAAAGATTTCATTAAAAAGTCTTCAACCGAGGAAGAAAAAACTAAATATTTAAATGATTTATTGAGTTTGTATGATCAATGGGTAGAAAATTTTCCTGTGAGAAAAGGTGTTAGACAAGAGGGTAAGATATACAGTAACAAAGGTCAAGCAATGTTAGACAATGGAGTAAAAGATAAATCACTGATATATGATACTTTTGATTATGCTTTTAAGAAAGATCCAGTGAGTTTTACTAATCCAAAATCATTAGCATATTATTTTCAAACAGGATATGATCTCTATAAGGATGGTAATAAAATCAACCTAGAAACTTTATTTGAGAAGTATGAAGAATTGACTGAAAAATTTGAACTTTTAAAAACTAATATTTCAAAAAATATTGATATAATTTTAAAAAAGGAGGAATCAGGTACACCTTTAACATCTAGAGAAGTAAGAAATAAGAAAATTTATGATACTAACTCAAATGCAGTTAGTGCTTACCTGAAATTAATAGACCAGCTTATTGCAAAAGAAGCTACATGTGATATTCTAATACCCCTTTATTCAAAAAACTTTGAGCAAAATAAAAATAATCCAATATGGATTAGAAGGGCAGCTGGGAGACTAGATGGAAAGGAATGTTCAGATAATCCTCTTTTTGTTACTTTAGTTGAACAGCTTCACAAACTAGAACCTTCTGCAGATTCTGCTTATTATCTTGGGATTTTAAATGATAAGCAGGGTAATTTTGATGAGGCTCTAAAATATTATCAAGAATCTGTTTCACTACAAACAGATAATTATAAAAAGGCAAATATTTTATTTAAAATTTCAGTGAAGTTCAAAAATGCTGGTAGAAGAGTTTCTGCAAGAAACTATGCTGAACAAGCATTATCTTTTCAGCCTTCTATGGGAAAAGCTTATATATTAATCGCTGGTATGTATGCTGATAGTGCTAATGGATGTGGTGATACTCAGTTTAAAAAGCAAGCAGTATATTGGCTTGCTGCTCAGACTGCACAAAAAGCAGGAAGAGTTGATGCTTCATTAAAGACGTTGTCTGCTAGAACTGTTGCAGCTTATAACGGTAGGGCACCGTCTAAAACTGATATCTTTACTAAAGGTAATCAAGGAACAACAATATCCTTTACATGTTGGATTAGAAGAAGTATTAAGGTTCCAAACCTTTAGAATGAGGTATAGTTTTAATTTTAGTTTTATTTTTCTAATATTTTTTTCATCATGTAATACTGAACCGTCAGTTGTAGTATCTCAAAATGAAAAAACCCCTGTAAGTATTGCGAGAAATTTTACTATGACCTATACTGATTCCACTCTAACAAAATCATTTGTTTCTGGTAAAACTCACTATGATTTTACAAATGATCAATTAAATTTTTCTGAGTTTTTTGAGGATGTAGAGTTAATAATATATGATGATAATAAAACATCAATAATTAGTTCTGACTATGCAATTGTATATAATTCATATAGGTTTATGGAATTTAAAGGAAATGTTGAAATCACTACTACTGAAGGAGAGTTGTTAACTACTAATCAATTATACTACGACACAGAAAATGAATGGCTTTTCACTGAAGACAATTTTGAATATACTGATAGAACTAACAAAATAATTGCAAATCGACTTGACTCAAATAGAGACTTTACGGATCTTGTTACAGGAAACCTAACAGGATCAATTAATATATCAGAATAATGAAACATTATATAATTTCAGAAATTATTTATTGGATTATTGCAGTAATATCAATATTTAGTTTTTTTGAAAATTGGGAGATTAACAATAATAGAGCATTTATTTTTCTAGGCTTCTCTATCCTTTCTGTTTTTATGGCTTTATTTAGAAGGCATTTTAGGAAAAAATATTCAAAAAAATAAATGATAATAATTATTAGTCTTTTATTATCAGCATTTTTTTCAGGTATGGAAATAGCATATGTTTCCTCGAATAGATTAAATCTTGAAATTGAAAAAAATCAAAGTGGTTTAACCCCAAAACTACTATCAATTATTACACAAAATCCATCGAGATTTATCGCAACCATGTTAATTGGTAATAATTTTGTGCTTGTTATTTATGGAATTTTCATGGGACAATTTATTATAGATAAGTTATCCTTTATAAATATTTTAACTTTTAATGAATTAACCATTGTATTAATACAAACCTTGATATCTACATTAGTTATCTTAATAACTGCTGAATTTATTCCAAAGGTCTTATTCCAGATATACTCTAATATTTCAATGAAAATTTTTGCTATTCCTGCTTTCTTCTTTTACACAATATTTTATCCAATAACCAGTCTAGTTACAATTATTTCAAATTTTATTCTGAAATCATTTTTTAAGGTTAATCCAGATGAGTCATCTATTTCTTTTTCTAAGATTGAATTAGAAAATTATATAGAAAATGAAATTGAAAAATCTGATAAAAATCTAGATTCAGAAATTGAGATTTTTCAAAATGCTTTGGAATTATCTGAAATAAAAGCAAGAGATATAATGGTGCCTAGGGCAGAAATAATTGCACTTGAGGATTCGACAAAGATTGATAAGGTAAAAGATTTGTTTATTGAAACGGGGCTTTCAAAAATCCCTATTTATAAAGATTCAATTGATGATATAGTTGGATATATCCATTCTTTCGATTTTTTAAAAAAACCACTAAACATAAAAGATTTCATTTTACCAGTTGTATTTGTACCAGAACCCATGCTGGTAAATGATGTATTAGAAATATTAACTAGACAAAGAAAAAGCATTGCAGTTGTAATTGACGAATATGGCGGCACATCAGGAATAATTACAGTTGAAGATATAGTTGAAGAACTTTTTGGTGAAATAGAAGATGAGCATGATAATTATGATTTTTATGAAAAGAAAATTTCCGAGAATAGTTATGAATTTTCTTCAAGATTGGAGATAGAGTATCTAAATAAAATTTATAATTTAAACTTACCCGAATCTGAATCCTATGATACTTTAGGAGGTCTTATTGTTTTTAATAAAGAAGAGATTCCTAAAACGGGTGATAAAATTTTAATAGATAATTATTTGATTGAAATTTTATATGCAACTTCATCAAAAATTGAAAAAGTAGTTCTAAAAAAAATTGATGAAGAATAGTATAAATAAATACTAAATTGTAATTTCGAAAATTATTTGAATTATGGCAATACTTGGACAAATTAGAAAAAAATCAATCTTCCTGATTATAGTTATTGGAATGGCACTTTTTGCTTTTGTGATTTCTGGTGTTTTTACATCAAATGGTGGATTTTCAGCTAATAAACCGATTGGTGAAGTAAATGGTGAAGAAATTGACTATGAAATGTTTAACATGATGGTAGAACAGGCTCAATCAGTTTATGGTCTTAATACCATTAATGCAGTTAATCTAGCATGGAATCAGGGTTTAAAAAATCAAGCATTAGTTCAAGAACTCGAGAAGCTTGGAATTGACGCCGGAAAAGATCAACTTGAGCAAATCATTTCAAGTGATCAGTCCTTAGTTATGAATCCTTTATTTCAAAATGAAATTGGTCTCTTTGACTTTAATAAGTTTTCAAGCTATATTTCCCAACTTAAATTCTCAAACCCCACTATGTATAATCAGTGGAGACTTCAAGAGCAAAATATTATTTCTTTAGCTAAACAAAAAATTTATTTTGATCTTATTAAGTCAAGTGTTACCTATACTAATGTTGAGTCAAACATTCAATATCATTTAGAAAATGATAAAGTCAACATTGAATATTTAAGAATACCTTATGATGTTATTCCAGATTCTACATTACAAATAAAAGATTCCGAAATCTCATCTTATTTGAAGAAAAATAGAGACTTATATGAAAAGAGAGAGTCTAAAGAAATTGAATATCTCTATATACCTGATGTTGCATCTGATTTAGATGAAAATAATATTAGAACTGATCTTGAATTATTGAGAGATGGATTTTCTCAATTGAATCAAGTCACTAATTCAATTGAAGATATTAAAGGCTTTAAAGATGTTAAAGATTATTCTGAATATATTGAAATTTACTCTGATGTAAGTTGGGACTCAATATATAAGACAAAACAAGAAATTTCAAGTGATTTTTCAGACATTCTATTTGGTCTTAGAAAAGGAGAAGTTTTTGGTCCGTATAAAGATGGGAATACATTTAAAATTTCCAGAATGATTGAAAAGAAGAGGGAAGGAAAATTAAATAAAGTTTTAATTGCTGACATTGTAAAAGAAATAATTCCATCTAATGAATCATCAAACACAAATTATAGAGCTGCATCTCAAGCAGAGTTTGATGGAAATAATGATTTGCCTTTAAATAATAGCAATACAGCCTTATTTATTGATTCTTTTGAATCATTTGAGAAGTTTGATTCAGGACTTCCTAGTTATACAAATTCAAGACAAGTAATTAAATGGTTACACGAGGATCAAACAAAAGTAGGGGATGTTAAAAGATTTACACTTAATGAAGGATATCTTGTAGCAAAAGCTATAAATTTTAATAAAAAATCATTACCAAGTATTGATGAAGTTCGTGATGAAGTTTCACAGATCCTTCTAACCGATAAAAAATACAACTTCTTTCTAAAAAAGCATAATTCTAATAATGATATTGAATCACTCTCAAATGATTATGATATTGATATTGAAAGAGCATCTGCTGTTACTCAATATGACCCTATACTAGTTGGTGCTGGTGCTGAACCTTATATTATTGGATCTGCATTTTCTTTAAATATTGAACAAACTTCAAATATTCTTAAAGGAAATAGTGGAATTTTCTTGATAAGACTAATCTCAAAGGATACTGCTGAAGATATAAGCCTTGGTGCTGCAATATCTAACTCTTTAGGTGATAGAGAAATTGAAAGAATTTCAACACTTATCCCTGAGGTTTTAGAATCAAAAGCAGAGATTATTGATAATAGAAGTTTCTATTATTAGATAATTATATCAGTATATTTAAATATAGTGCTATAACCTTTATTTTTAAAATAATTTGAAGGATCTTCCTCACACGATGCCATTATAAAATCTCCTCCCCAAGCTCCTAGGCTCTTAATCTCTCCACTAAAATTATCAAAGAGTTCTTTTTTTATTGGCTTTTTTGAAATCAACTTAGAAATAATCTGTTCATGAGAGTATATTAAATCGTTAAAGTTTTTTTGATTACTACAATTCAAAAGTTTATTTGTGATATCAGAAATTTCGGTTAGTAATGAATTTGATATTTTTAGTTTTTTATATTTTTTGACTTCAGTTAAAGAGTTTTGTTTGGTATTTAGATAAACAAAGTATATGTTTTCATGAAAAACTGGCTTAAAACTCACCTCCTCTATATATTTTTCATTTTTGGATATTCTATAAAGTAAAGGTGAATTAGATTCAGCACAGGCAATATCATAGCCACTTCCATTAAAAATTCTATTATTAAGTTTGAATGGATCTATTCTAGCAAGTTTTGAAAGATTAGATATTAGCGTTGATGAAGTTCCTAGTCCCCAGTTTTTATCAAAAGTTAATCTAGTAGTGATTTTTGATCCACAATTATTTAAAAAATCAGGATTTAACTCTCTTATTGTTTTTATTATTTGGATTAATTTATTTGAAACCTTATTTGATGAAGATTCTTTTAGTTCCAGACTTTCTATACATATTTTACAGTCAAACCAAACTTTTCCATTAGAGTTTTTACTGGTCCAGTTAATATATTTAGAGTCATCTTCTAAAATTTCCAAGTATTGACCAAACACTGATGGAACAGCAAGAGATAAGGCGCCATCTAATATGACATACTCACCGGAGATCAATAGTTTACCATTACTGTACAATCTCATTTTAAGTTTTTTAAATTGAGAAATTCAATTACAGATTGATTATTAATTTCTTTATCCTTAAAATACTCTTTAGAGTTTTCTATTTGGGTCTTATTTGCACTGTTCTTTATTAAAAGATTAATAAGGTGCATTTTCATATGGCCTTTTTGAATTCCAGAACTAACTAATGATTTAACAGCTGCAAAGTTTTGGGCAAGACCTACAGAACATATAATTTTCATTAAATCTAATGAAGTAGGATTTCCCAACATTTGAAGTGATAATTTAACCATAGGATGTAAATCTGTAATTCCCCCAACTGTACCCACTGAAACAGGAATCTTTAGACTTATTTTGAAATTATCATTAATTATTGAGCATTGGGATAAACTTTTATAATACCCATCTGAAGATGCATATGCATGAATTCCAGCTTCAACCGCCCTGAAATCATTTCCAGTTGAAATTAAAACTGCATCAATACCATTCATTATTCCCTTATTATGAGTAACAGCTCTATTTATATCAATTTGAGCTATATCAAAAGCACTTTTAAATTTTGACGCAAACTCTCTGGAAGGTAAACCTTCAATAGTTCCTAACTCATCTAAATTACACTCAACGGAAGCTTCAACTAGACAATCTGGAGTATAATTTGATAAAATTGACATAATTATTTTAATATCTTTTTCGGAATCTTTAAAGTAATTAGACTTTATAATTAACTCCTTGAAAGTTTTTGATATTTTTTCTAAACATGAGTTAATAAAATTAGCTCCCATAGAATCTACTGTAATGAAATCTACCGATAATTGTAAATAATCTTTTAAGTCACTTGATTTGTCAATCAATTTAATTTTCTTAATTCCACCACCTCTAGCTCGCATTCTTTTTGTTATTTCATCTGTTGATTTGATTAGATCTAATACATTATCATTTATCAACTTCTCAAGAAGTTTTTTCTTCCCTTTGAACATAAAATGTATTTGACCATTTTTTAGATTGTTGATTATATTAGATTTAAATCCTCCTCTTTCGAACCAAAATTTTGACGAGTTAGATAATGCAGCAACAACAGAACTTTCTTCTGTAACTAAAGGAATACAATAATTTTTATTATTTATCAGAAAATTAGGAGATACAGAGTATGGTAAATAAAAATTTGAAATACTATTTTCAGAAAAAGAATTGTGTAAAGATTGAATCTCAGTATCATTATTTAAATACGAGTTTAAAATTTTTTTAAACTCACTGGATTCATTTAAAAAATTTGAACTAATCCAACTGATCTTATCTTCTCTAGAAAGTTTCGAAAAACCAATTATTTTTTCTGGCATAATTTTCTTTACTTTATGTAAATATAAGTGAAATCAATCTCAATTTAATTTAACTAATCAGCAACTATGGAAAAAGTAAAACTCTTTAATGGTGATGAAATAAATCAAAGAACCATCTTAGGTCATCCTTCAGGTCTTTTTACTCTTTTTTTTACTGAGATGTGGGAAAGATTTTCTTATTATGGAATGCGTGCAATACTTGTATTGTTTCTTATATCATCTCTTGACAATGAAGGGTGGGGTTGGGAAAGAAAAGATGCATTATTATTATATGCCTGGTATACGGGACTTGTTTACATTACACCAATTTTTGGAGGGTTACTTGCTGATAAATTTCTTGGTTATAGAAAAGCGGTTGTTATTGGTGCTTTATTGATGACTTTAGGACATGCAGCCATGGCTTTAGAAGTTTTTTATGATTTTTATTTATATGTTGGATTAAGTTTTTTAATAGTGGGTAATGGTTTTTTTAAACCTAATATTAGTTCAATGGTTGGTCAGATGTATAAAGACCAAGGTAAAATAAAAGATGCAGCATATACAATCTTTTATATGGGTATTAACTCTGGTGCCTTTTTAGGTATTCTTTTATGTGGTTATATAGGTGAAACAGTAAATTGGCATTATGGTTTTGGTTTAGCAGGAATATTTATGTTGTTTGGAATGCTTCAATTTCATTTTGGTCAACAAATATTTGGAAATATTGGCTTACCTGTTAAGAAGAGTGATGACAAAGAAAAGATTGCCACTGATAATAATGTATCTCCTAAGACAATTAATGATAGATTAATTGTAATAGGTATTTTTTCATTTGTAACAGTTTTCTTTTGGTGGGGTTTTGAACAAGCTGGAGGTAGTATGACAATTTTTGCAAATGATTATACAAATAGAGATTTAGTAGGTACTGGTGCTTTAATCTTCAAGATTGTGAATTCACTATTGACAATTGTTCCAATGATTATTTTAACAATTATTCTTTATTTATTATTTAAAAATACATTTGAAAAGTATGCTGTTTCAAACCTATTTTTAGCTTCAAGTTTTGTTATCATTTGGGGTATTGTTATTTGGATGTTACTTAGAGAATTTTCTAAAGATTCAACTGCAGTTCCTGCATCGTGGTTTGCTATTTTAAATTCATTCTATATTATAGTATTTGCTCCTGTACTTTCAAAACTATGGCAGTCAAAGTTTAATCCATCTGGCCCTGTAAAATTTGGTATAGGTTTGATGCTTTTAGCTTTTGGTTTCGGAATCCTTTCATATGGTTCAATTAATATTCCATTAGGAGCAGCTTCTGCGTCACAAAGTATGATATTCCTAATTTTAGCATACTTATTTCATACACTAGGAGAGCTTTGTGTTTCACCAGTGGGACTTTCATACGTTAGTAAATTAGCTCCTCAAAAACTTGTTGGATTGATGTTTGGTGTTTGGTTTGTAGCTAACTTTATAGCAAATACTGCTGCAGGTATAACAGGTAGTTTTATTGATCCTATAGTTGAAGACTACGGTATGTCAGTTTTCTTTTTAATTTTTACAATTTTACCTGCTTTTGTAGGACTAATGATGATACTAGCCAATAAGAAAATTATTGTCATGATGCACGGAATTGAATAATTTATTATTAAGATTCAATTATCGAATTAGCAATATTATTTGAGGTTTTATCTAAAGATAGTATAGAATGTAAATTAGAATAATTATCAAGCATTCTTGATCTTCTTTGACCACTAATAATTTTATTAAGCTCTTTATGTAGTTTATTTTCAGTTAATTGACTTTGAATTAGCTCTTCAACAACTTCCTTTTTTAATATTATGTTCACAAGTGAAATAAAATCAATTTTTACAAATGTTTTCCCAATCAAATAACTCATTAAACTGGTTTTGTAGCAAACTATTTGTGGAACTTTAAAAAGAGCACATTCTAATGATGCTGTTCCACTAGTGACTATTGCTGCTTTTGAATTAGATAGCAAGTCATATGTTTGATTATAAATCACATTTATACTCTTTTCTTCTGCAACTTTATAAACATTCTTTTCTACACTTTTAACTCCTGCTATAATAAACTGATATTTTAAAAAATGTTTTTTTAATTTCAAAAATATAGGCAACATTGTATTAATTTCTTGAGTTCTACTCCCAGGCAGTAATGCTATTATTTCCCTTTCGTTTGATATTTTATTATTACTATAGAATTCAGTATTTGGTTTAAAATTATCAATTTGTTCAATAAGTGGATGACCAAAAAATTCAGATCTCATGTTGTGTTGATCTTTATAGTACTCCTTTTCAAATGGAAATATTACATAAAGTTTATCTATACTATTTTTAATAGTCTTTATTCTATTTTCTTTCCAGGCCCATATTTGAGGACTTATATAATAATAGTTTTTAAAACCCTTTTTTTTTGCCCACTTACTAATTACCAAATTAAAACCAGGATAATCAATATAAATAATTCTATCTGGGTTAAATTCACTAATGTCTTTTTTACAAAAATTAATGTTTTTCCAGATGGTTAGTATATTTTTTAAAACTTCATAAAATCCCATAAAAGCAAGCTCTTTAATGTGCTTTACATTAAATCCTCCACTAAGAATCATTTTGTCTCCCCCCCAAAATCTTATGTTTGCTTTCTTATCAATTGATTTAATTTCATCAATTAATCTAGAACCATATAAATCTCCAGATGCTTCTCCAGCTATTATATAATATTTCATTTAAAATTCCATTCATTTAGATTTTGAATGGCATGATGAGCAGTTAGATCAAATTTAACAGGAACAATAGATATATAATTTTGATTTAAAGCCCATTCATCAGTGTCTTCTCCTTTATCTCTATTAACAAATTTTCCAGTTAACCAATAATATTCTTGTCCTAAAGGATTTTTTCTTTTATCAAATTCTTCATCCCAGAACGCCTTTGCCTGTCTACATATTTTAACGCCTTTAATTTTAGATTTATCAACTGATGGAATATTTACATTAAGAACAACTCCATTTGGAATTCCATTTTTTAATGCAGTTAGAGTAATTTTCTTAATAAAATCTTTTGATTCATCAAAATTTGCATTCCACTTGTAATCAAGAAGAGAAAAACCTATTGCAGGCACCCCTTCAATTCCTGCTTCTATAGCAGCACTCATTGTACCTGAATAAATTACATTAATTGATGAGTTTGATCCATGGTTTATACCAGAAACACATAAATCAGGCTTTCTAGGCATTAACTCATTGATTGCTAACTTAACACAATCAGCAGGTGTTCCTGAGCAACTATACTCTACGGTCTTAGAATTCTTTGATGTAATTCTTGATGTGTGAAGAGTTGAATTTATAGTTATGGCATGTCCCATTCCAGACTGGGGACTGTCAGGAGCCACAACAAACACATCACCAATCTCCTTCATTACACTAATTAAAGTTCTAATACCAGGTGCGTTTACACCATCATCATTGGTTACTAATATTAGTGGCTTAGACATAAAAAAATATTTAATGTAAAGATATAAAAACGATTAACTCATTTAACTTTAACATAAACTTTGGTTCTATTCTGCATTGTAGAAGTTTTTTTTAAATTAATTTAGCAATATGTTTTTAAGAATATTTGGATTTATAATTTCTGGTATTATCTCATTAGTAATTTACTTTGAAGTCTCCAATGTTAATTTTTCAAGTGATGAGCCAAATAAAGATAGACTTCTTGTTGATCTTGTTTCCTATGTCCTAGACAAACTACATTATGATCCTCAAATTATTAATGATGACTTTTCAATCAAAGTTTACGATGATTTTATTCATGCAGTTGATTCACAAAAAAGATTCCTACTTAAATCTGATTTAGAACTTTTTTCTCAATATAGATTATCAATTGATGATCAAATTAATACATCAGAAATAACCTTTTTTAATGTTGTTCATGAAACACTTAAAACAAGAATTGATGAAGTTGAAAGTTTCTACAATGAAATTTTAGAAGTTCCTTTTAATTTTCAGATCAATGAAGAAATTAATCTTGATTATGAGAATTTAGAATATGCAGAAAATACTAATGAGTTAAAAAAAATATGGAGAAAAAGGCTTAAACTTTCTGCTCTAGATGGATATGCTTCAAAAAAAGAAATAAATGATGAAGAAAAAGAAGATGTAGAAAAAAAAATATTGTCAGATTCTGAAATTGAAAAAGAATCAAGAACCTCGATAGTCAATAATTTAAAAGACTTTTTCCAATTTAACAGTGAGCTTGAAAGAGCAGACTGGTTTTCAATATATCTTAATTCTATTGTAACTCAATTTGATCCACACACATCTTATTTTGCGCCTGAAGCAAAAGAAATTTTTGATCAAAACATATCAGGTAAATTTCAAGGAATTGGCGCTAGACTATTTAAAAGAAATCAACAAGTTGAAATTTCTGAAATAATTATAGGCGGTCCTGTTTGGAGGGACAATTTGCTAAACGTTGGAGATATTATTATTGCTGTTGCACAATCTATAGAAGAAGAACCTATCGAAATATCGTTGATGAAGTTGACTGATGCAACTGATCTAATTAAAGGTGAGAAGGGAACAAATGTCTTCTTGACTGTGAAAAGAGTTGATGGTGGAATTGAACAAGTGGAGATAACAAGAGACGTTGTTGAACTAGAAGAAACTTATGCAAAATCCTCAATCATTAAAGATGATTCAAATGTTTATGGTTTAATTAATTTACCAAGATTTTATGTTGACTTTGCTGACTATGGCGAAAGAAATGCTGCAAGTGATATCAAAAACGAAATCTTGGGATTAAAGAGTAAAGGTATAAATGGTTTAATCCTTGACCTTAGAAACAATGGAGGTGGTTCATTAAAAACTGTTGTTGATATTACGGGCTTCTTTATAGAAAAAGGCCCTGTAGTTCAAGTGAAAAGTATTGGGGGAAGAAAGGAAATTCTAAGAGATAACGATCCATCAGTAATTTGGGATGGTCCGCTTGTGATTCTTGTTAATGAGTTTTCTGCATCAGCCTCAGAAATTTTAGCAGCTGCACTTCAAGATTATAATAGAGCTATTATACTTGGAAGTAAACAGACTTATGGTAAAGGAACTGTTCAAAATGTGATTGACTTAAATAATGTTATTTCAGGAAACACATACGGTGATCTAGGTTCACTTAAGATTACTACGGATAAATTTTATAGAGTTAATGGTGGTTCAACTCAGTTAGAAGGAGTTAAAAGTGATTTAATTTTCCCAAACAGATATTCATATATAGACATAGGAGAAAAAGATCTTGAAAATCCTCTTAGTTGGGATAAAATAGATCCTGCTAAATATGACAATTCAGTTAAAATTTTTAATTATTCGCAGGCTATTACAAACAGTATAGATAGAATTAGTCAGAATGAATATTTTTCATTAATTGATCAACATGCTAAGTTGATTAAATCCAAACAAGATGATAAAACTATTTCTTTAGATTATAAATCTTATAAAGAAGATCGAGAAAAATTCAAGTCTCAAACTGATAAATTAAAAATTATTGAAGAATTTATTACACCTTATTTATTTGAATGGAATGAAAATAATCTAAACTCAAATAGTTCATATAATGATGATATGAAAGAAAAAAGAGATAGATGGATTGAAACTCTAGAAAAAGATATTTATGTTGATGAAGCTATGAATCTTCTTAAAGATTTATCTTCTTTTAATGGAAATGATATACTATCTCAAACAAATCAAGAAAGAATTCTTATCGATTAATCTTCTTTTAATCTACTAGAATCAAAGTTCAAGTAAATAAAAAACATCACACTGAAAATTAATAGGCTTGATCCTCCATAGCTTATAAAAGGAAGTGGAATTCCTATAGATGGAACCAATCCTATTGACATACCTATGTTAATAAAAAAATGAATAAAAAGTAGACTTGCAAAGCAATGACAGTATATCCTTTTAAAGTGGTTAACTTGCTTCTCGGCTCTAAAAGAAATTCGCGTAATTAATAAAGTAAAAAATAATATTGTAATAAGAGTCCCCCTAAATCCCCATTCTTCTCCAATAGTACTAAATATATAGTCTGTATGTTGTCTAGGCACAAAATGTCCTTTTGTCTGAGGTCCTTCTAGAAATCCTGTACCAAATAGTCTGCCATTACTAATTGCTATTTTAGATTGGTTAGTATTATAACCAATTCCTCTATTATCGACTTCTTTTCCAATTATTAGATTAATTCTATCTCTATGTCTTTGTTCTAGAACATTTTCAAATAAGTAATTAGTAGAGAAGGATACACCAATTAGAATCACCAATGACAAAAAATATTTTATAACTGAAATTTTAAACTTTTTTTGACGATTATATAAGTAGAGTAACACAAATAATATAAATAGTATTATTACGCTTATTGTAAAATCCAAAATAAGTGTTAGAACTAAAGTTGAAATTAGTATTAATCCAAAATAGAAAAATCTCAAATCTAAACCTTCACGTAAAACAGGAAAGATAAAAGCTAAAAAAACTAGAGCTGATCCTGGATCAGGTTGAAAAGTTATAAGTATTATAGGAGTCAAAATAATTAGTCCAACTATAAAAACATCTCTACTCTTATTTAAATCTGTTTGAATGATGCTCAAGAATTTTGCTAAAAACAATGCAGTGCATAGCTTAGCAAATTCAGTAGGTTGAAAGCTGATAGGACCAATTAAATACCATGATTTAGCACCACCTCGTTCAACTCCAAATAAAAATAAGCTTAACAATAATATGATTGAGATAAAGTATAATATGGGGGCTATTCTGTCAAAAAATTTACTTTTAGTAAAGATTATAATAATAAATGTAACTAATGATGCTATGAGAAAAATTATCTGTTTTCCAACTATTGTAGAATTATCAAATATAGATGTAAATGATTCATTATAACTGGAAGAATATATATTAATTATACCAAAAATTACTAATAGAGTATAGCTTATAAGAGATATTAAATCATATTTTAATACATTAAAACTATTCATTTATTGTAAAGTTTTTAAACTTAAAAGGTTTTTCATATTCACTCTGAAGACTTCCGTTAACCATTCTGTTTTCAAGCCATTTTCTTTCAACATTATCTTTTAAATACTTCTCTATAATTAGACTTGCAATAGGTGCAGCCCATCTGCTTCCCCAGTAACCATTCTCAATAAAAACAGAAACAACAATTTCTGGATCTTCAGCAGGAGCAAAAGCAATAAAGGTTGAATGATCTGTTAGCTGTTTTTTTTCATTTTCAATTAAGATAAAATTTTCAATAGTTCCAGTTTTTCCAGCCACATTAATACCATTTATTTTAGCTACTCTTGCAGTACCTTTATCAACTACATCAACCATTCCATTTATTACTATCTCAAAATTTTCTTTATCAATAGATGTGAAAACTTTATCACTATTCGATACTGATTCATTATTTATTTTTTTTACAAAATGCGGTTTATAATAAAAGCCTCTATTAGCAATTGCAGATGTAAAATTTGCCATTTGAATTGGAGTAGTCAGGATTTCACCTTGGCCAATTGAATTTGAAATTGTTGTAGAAGAACCCCATCTATTCTCTCCATAGAATTTATTATAATAGTCTGATTCTGGAATAAAACCTTTTTTGCCAATAAATAAATCGTATCCTAGATAGTCACCTAGACCAAAACTTTTAATATGATTTGCCCATGTATCAAGACCTTCACTAGGTGTCTCATATTTATCTAAGATCATTTTATATGTTTTAGCAAAATAAGTATTACAAGAGTTATATATCCCTTTTCTTAAATCACTAATAGTGCCGACTTTATTATGGCAACCCATAAAAGCATTTTTTGCATAGTAATGCCCTCCGTTACAAGTAAAAGTAGTGTTTTCATCTATTACATCTTCCTGAAGACCAATTAATGCATTTAAAATTTTCATAGGAGATCCTGGAGAATATTGAGCCTGAAGAGATCTGTCAAATAATGGCTTATTTATAGAATCATTTAATAATTTTTGAAAATTATTAGTTCTATCTTGACCAATAAATTGATTAGATTCATATGTTGGAGCACTAACTAATGTTAGTATTTCCCCCGTTGAAGGTTCAATTACAACAACACCCCCTTTTTTATTTTTAAGTAGACTTTCTGCATACTTTTGAAGCTCTATATCAATAGTTAAAGTGATATTTTTAGCTTTAGTAGGGTCTTCATTATCATCCGAATTGTTATAGGGCCCTATAACTCTGTTAAACCTATCTTTTTGGAAGTATTTAATACCTTTAATTCCTCTCAGCTCTTTTTCATAGTATTTTTCAATTCCTTGTTTCCCAATCATTTCTCCTTTTTCATAGTAATTCTCTGTGTAGATTTCGCTTTGACTAACTTCTCCCGTATATCCAATAACATTACTTGCAAAAGGTTTTATATAATCTCTAACAGAATTTTTTTTCAAATAAAACCCATCATAAAGCCATATTTTTTCTTGAAGAAATGCATTCTCTTCCTTTGATATTTGTGTTTTAATTATAGAGGGTATTTTTGTAGAATAATTTACAGAATTTGATATTTTTCTTTTTAATTCTTTTTTTTCAATACCAATTAAGTTTGATAATTCAATAGTATCAAATTCTATTGTATTCTCGGGAATTATAATTAAATCATACATAGGTTGATTTGCAACTAAAAGTTGACCATTCCTGTCAAAAATTAATCCTCTTTCCGGATAAACTGATATTTCTTGAATAGCAAAATCGGAATTAAAATATGAATTACTTGACAATTGAAGTGAAGCTAATTTAAAAATAAAAATAGTTGAACAAATCATCGTTATCCAGATAAGCAGATACTTCTTTAACATATTTATTTATTGGATATTAACTGTGAAATTAACCAAATTATAATAAAGGTAACAATCGAATTTGTAAGAGTGCTAAAAATTATTGTTCCTAAAACTTCAATATTAAAAAAAATAAGAGAATTGTAAATTAAAGAATGAATTAAAATTATTAAACCAAAAAATGTTAATCTATTAATTAATGGAGTTCCCTTAATCATTGCTAAGGGTAAATTAGAATTTACTCCAAATGAGTATTTCTCTATCCATTCTCTCAAATAGCAAATTGTAATTGTTGCAAATGTATTACAACCATATGTCTGCATTGATAAATCAACAATAATACCTGTTATAAAACCTAGAATAATTAAAATTGTTTTGTTATGTGAGGTTTTGTAGAGAATAAATATGATTAAGTATAAAAAAGGTGTTATAAAATCAAATATTTTAAGATGATTAAAAATAAGTAACTGAAATACTAAAACTGTAGTATAAAAAGTTATATTTCTTAGAAACCCTCTAGTCATTTAATAAATTTTTAATTTCATCATTATCAGTTCTTTCTAAAATATACAAATTGGATAAAGATGAAAAATCATTAAAAACTGAAACATCTATGTCGTAATAACCTTCTAATGAACTATTATCATAATTAATTATAGCACCTATTGGAATCCCCTTAGGAAAATAAAAAGACATTCCTCCGGTTACAATAGTATCACCAATCTTAATTGAGCTACTTAGAGGAATATCATTTAACTTTAAAATTTTAGAATTCAATCCATCCCAAGATATTGAACCAATTGTTGAGGAGTTTTTTAATATGGCATTAACTTTCAAATCGGTATTTAATAAAGATATAATTGATGCATAGTTATCGGTAACACTTTTAATTATACCTATTACACCTTCAGAAGTTATGACTCCCATTTCTGCATTAATACCACCATTTTTCCCTTTATCAATGACTATTATATTTTTACTCTTATTAATTGAATTTAGTATTACGCTAGCATTAGTTATCAAATTTGATTCTAAAGATTTATCTGGAAAAGCTTGATTTTTGTATTTAAGTTCAATTTTTTTTAATTCAAAATTTTCATCAATAAGCCTTTGATTTTTATCTTTTAAATCAAAATAAGAATATATAAAAGATGAAAAAAATGATGATTTGCCTGATAAATAAGTGCCTATTTTGCCTATTCCATTGTAATGAACTGAACTGGTTTTATATAGAGAATTAAAAGTAACTAAAGAAAGAATTATATATATAATTAAGTTCCTGTTTTTAATTATGGAATTAATTATTGATTGCATTAAATTATTTACTTAATTAAGACTGACTTGAATTTTTCAATATTCTTAAGAGCTATCCCTGTTCCTCTAACAACTGCTTGAAGTGGATCTTCAGCAATATAAACTGGAAGATCTGTCTTTTTTGAAAGTCTTTCATCAAGCCCTCTAAGAAGAGCGCCTCCACCAGCTAAATATATTCCGGTATTATAAATATCAGCTGCAAGTTCAGGTGGTGTTTGAGATAAGGTTTCCATAATTGAGTCTTCAATTCTAATAATGGATTTATCAATAGCTTTAGCAACTTCTATGTAAGAGATTATTTTTTCTTTTGGCTTACCAGAAAGAAGATCTCTTCCCTGTACATGCATATCGTCAGGCTGATCATCTAGTCTTTCAGAAACTGAACCAACTTCAATTTTAATTTTTTCTGCAGTTCTGTCACCGACATAAAGATTGTGTTTAGTTCTCATGTAATAAACAATGTCATTAGTAAGAACATCACCAGCAACTTTAATTGATTTTTCACATACAATTCCTGA